>JBJOIM010000016.1:0-14159 GCA_046047175.1 Actinomycetota bacterium
AGCAGGCATAGTGCTGCACACTGGTGATTTTAAGATGGATCAATTACCACTTGATGGTCGTACGACTGACCTGGCGCGTTTTGCCGCTTTAGGTGAATCCGGTGTTGATTTATTTATGGTGGATTCAACCAATGCTGACATTCCAGGTTTTACTACCTCAGAGCGGGAAATCATGCCGGTTTTGGATCGGGTAATTGAATCGACGAAGAGAAGGGTCATTGTCGCCTCCTTTGCATCACATGTTCATCGAATCCAACAGGTAATTGATATTGCTTATACCCATGGAAGAAAAGTTGCCTTTGTTGGTCGCTCAATGGTGCGGAATATGAACCTCGCTTCAGAGATGGGATACCTTCATATTCCGCCAAACACTCTCCTTGATATTGATGAGATTGATGATGCGGGAGATGGAATTGTTCTGATCTGTACTGGTTCGCAAGGCGAACCGCTGGCTGCGTTATCAAGAATGGCTAATGGCGATCATCGAATAAAGGTTGGCGCTGGTGACACAGTGATTTTGGCTTCCTCCTTAATTCCGGGCAATGAAAACTCGGTTTATCGGGTGATTAATGAGTTGACTAGATTTGGTGCTCGGGTAGTTCATAAAGGCAATGCTTTGGTACATGTATCTGGACATGCAGCGGCTGGCGAACTTCTGTACTGCTACAACATTGTTAAACCTAAGAATGTGATGCCAGTTCATGGAGAATGGCGACACATGAAGGCCAACGCTGAATTAGCGATCTCAACTGGAGTGAAGAGATCTAACACTGTTGTTGTAGACAATGGGGTAGTTGTTGATTTAGCAGAAGGTAGAGCGAAAGTTGTTGGCGCAGTCCCGGTTGGTTACGTTTATGTGGACGGGCAAAGTATTGGAGACATTACTGAGGCCTCATTAAAGGATAGAAGAATTCTCGGTGAAGAAGGTTTTATCTCAGTTATTGTTGTCATCGATTCACAAACCGGAAAAGTCGTGGCTGGGCCAGATATACATGCCCGTGGTTTTGCCGAGGATTTAGCTTTATTTGATGAGGTAAAGACCCGGATTGAAAATGCACTTGCGGGGGCTGTCGCTGGTGGAATAAATGGCACCCACCAGTTATCTCAAGTTGTAAGGAAAACTGTGGGAAGTTGGGTCGGAGAGGAGCATCGTCGCCGACCAATGATTGTGCCGGTCGTAATAGAGGTGTAAACACAGATTCAACGGCGCGCCTCGCGGTTGAGAAAAAACATTTCTAATACGATTTTTCGTTGTGGCTAAGAGAAATTCCCCAAAAAAGCGAAGCGGTGTCTTACCGGCGTTGAGCCGTACCCTCTCGCTTGTTTGGCGAAGTTTTGCAAAATCCTTAGGGGCAACAGTTCGGGTAATCACCCGCGGAGCTAAGGATCTTGATCCTGAACATCGTCGTGATGGTTTCGGACTTCTGCTATTTATTCTTGCCTTGATAGCCGCAGCCACAACCTGGTGGCAACTGGAAAACTGGTTTGGTAACGCCGCTTATGCATTCTTTTACGGCGCGGTCGGTCGACTGGCGATATGTACACCAATTCTCTTTGCTTACTTCGCTCTGCGGATGTTTAGAGCTCCGGATGACAAGGCGGCAAATGGTCGAATAACAATTGGTTCGCTGTTGTTAATTCTCAGCTCCACCGCCTTGATCCACGTAATTAATCCCTCCTCAATAAATACCGGCGCCACCGCAATGCGGGAAGGTGGTGGCTGGGTTGGATACGCAATCTCAACTCCGTTGGTTGCCTTAGTTACAGATGTTTTGGCGATACCTATTCTTTTCTTGACCTTAATATTTGGAGTTTTAGTAATTACCGCTACGCCGTTTTCTAAGATTCTAGATTTAATAAAAGGATTAGCCACAGGTGCTAGCTCCAAAGTGGGCACCGCTCTAGAGGAGCGTCGGGATCGCAAAGCCGAAGAGTTTGAAATCGCTGATACCCCTCCATTTGAAACCCCATTAGTGCAAGAGTTTTCAAATCAGGATGATGAAGAAGAGATAGATGAAGAGAGTTTTGATGAAGAGTTCACTGTAGAGGTTCCAAAACTTCAAGTTGAGAGCAAACCAACGCGCCCAGTTCAACTAGTGCTTTCTTCAAATGACTCATACGAGCTTCCCAGCATGGAGTTGTTGCGAACCACTGCACCTACAAAAGGTAAAACCAAAGCCAACGACCAGATTGTTCAAGCTCTGACTGAAGTGTTTGCTCAGTTTGAAATTGATTGTGAAGTAACGGGATTCATGCGTGGCCCGACCGTAACCCGATATGAAGTCGAGTTAGGGTCTGGTGTTAAGGTCGAAGCAGTTACCGCGCTAAGTAAAAATATCGCGTATGCGGTAGCAAGCAGTGATGTCAGGATTCTCTCGCCAATTCCCGGTAAGTCGGCGGTAGGTATTGAGATTCCAAATTCGGATCGCGAAATTGTCTCTTTGGGGGATGTTTTACGCTCCAGTGTTGCTGGAAATGATCATCACCCAATGGTTATCGCCCTTGGCAAGGATGTAGAGGGCAATTTCATCTGCGCCAATTTGGCCAAGATGCCACATCTTTTGGTCGCTGGCGCTACTGGTGCCGGAAAATCCTCGATGATCAATTCTCTGGTTACCTCAATCTTGATGAGAGCAACACCAAATGATGTGCGATTGATATTGATTGATCCAAAACGAGTTGAGTTAAATGCCTATGAAGGAATTCCCCATCTCATTGCACCAATAATCACTAATCCAAAGAAAGCCTCTGAGGCTTTGGCTTGGGTAGTTCGTGAGATGGATATGCGATATGACGATCTTTCTACCTACGGATTTAGACATATTGATGATTTCAATAAAGCGGTGCGCTCTGGAAAGGTAACTGCGAAGGAGGGAGCGGATCAAGCTCTCGAACCTTACCCATATCTATTGGTGGTTGTAGATGAGTTGGCTGATCTAATGATGGTCGCCGCTAGAGATGTTGAAGATTCCATTGTTCGAATAACTCAATTAGCCCGTGCTGCAGGTATTCACCTAGTAATTGCAACACAGAGACCTTCGGTTGATATCGTGACTGGTTTGATTAAAGCCAATGTTCCTTCTCGTTTAGCTTTTGCTACCTCATCTTTGGCTGACTCTCGAGTTATTTTGGATACCCCAGGTGCTGAGAAACTAGTTGGCCAAGGTGATGGCTTATTCTTGCCCATGGGAGCTAGTAAAGCTATGCGTATCCAAGGTGCTTATGTATCCGAACGTGAGATTGAATCAGTTGTTTCACATGTGAAATCACAGTTACAGCCAGTGTATCGAGAAGATATTTTGAAGCCGGTTGTCAACGCAAGATCTGGCGATGATGACATTGGCGATGATAAAGAGTTATTAATTCAAGCCATAGAGTTGGTAGTGAGCACGCAATTTGGCTCCACATCAATGTTGCAAAGAAAATTAAGAATTGGTTTTGCGAAAGCAGGTCGGTTGATGGATTTGATGGAGAGTCGAGGAATTGTTGGTCCCTCCGAAGGCTCGAAGGCCCGAGTTGTTTTGGTGAAACAAGAGGATTTAGCCTCGGTACTCGAAGTTATTCAGGGGTGATTCTCAGTAATTCACCCCAGAAGCTGAGTTAGCCCTGTTGTGCTCGAGAAGTTGCTGCTTCTACAATTTGCGCCCCAGTTAAAAAAGTTGCGAGGCGAATATGTCAGTTGGCAGTTCTCTGCAAGAGATGCGAAAGTCAGCAGGTTTTACTGTTGAACAACTCGCTGCCCGCACTCGCATACCTGCAACCGTAATTGCAGATCTTGAACGAGATAATTTTTCAACTTGTGGTGGTCCCACTTACGCACGTGGTCACATCAGAACTATCGCTCGTATATGCGGCGTAGGCGACTCGGAAGTATTAATTGCCTTTGAATCTCAAACTATTTCCTTAAGTAAATCAATTAGAGATTTGCTAAATGACAACAGCGCCACACCCGCGACTAAAGAGCGCAAGCCGATATCTTGGAAAGCACTGAGCGGTGTAGTAGCTGGAGTCGCAACATTTGGAATTGTTGGCGCATTGATTTTTTCCACATCAAATGAGAGCCCTGAAGAACAAAATGTTGTTAGCAACTCGACCAGCTCAAATCAATCAAATGGTGCGGTAGCTGAAGTTAAAGATGGTGTGGAGGTTGTGATTACGGGAGTAAATGGTCTGTCTTGGGTTGCGGTTAATGATTCAACCGGAGCTACACAATTCAGCGGTCGGATCCGTCAAGGTGAATCCAGAAGCTTTAATGACAATCAATTGCTGTATCTAGTAATTGGCAACGCTGGAGCAGTGCAATTAAAAGTTAATGGCGAAGATTTAGGCATACCGGGAAGAGTCGGCGAGGTTGTTAGACTGGAATTCGGACCGCAGGCCAGCAACAATCAGGGTTAATCGCAGCTTTAATCTATAGAATGCGGGGGTGTCGCTCCCGAACTCAAATCCAAAAACCGTTGCCTTAGTTACATTGGGCTGCGCCCGCAACGATGTGGATTCTGAGGAGCTAGCGGGCAGACTCTCTGAGGATGGCTGGATTCTGGTTAATGATCCAGCAAACGCTGATATCGCTTTGGTTAATACCTGCGGCTTCATCGAATCAGCCAAAAAAGACTCAGTTGATGCGCTTTTGGAGGCTCACGCCCTCAAGGCAGATGGCAGTTTGCGTGCGGTCGTAGCTGTTGGTTGCATGGCTGAGCGTTACGGAAAAGAGTTAGCTGATGCGCTACCTGAAGCAGATGCGATTTTAGGGTTTGATGATTATCAAGATATCTCTCAGAGGTTACGCAAAATTTTAGATGGCGATAAACCCAAGGCTCATACTCCAAAGGATCGTCGCACCTTAATTCCTATTTCACCAGCAGCGAGACAAACCACTCGCGTTTTGAATGAGTCGCCGCTTTCAATGGGGCAGGGCAGTACCTTTTCCCGCAAACGTTTGGGGAACTCACCGATGGCTCCGCTGAAGATTGCATCAGGCTGTGACCGGCGATGCTCTTTCTGCGCCATTCCACTATTTCGCGGTGCCTTTGTCTCCAGACGCCCAACCGAGATTCTGGAGGAAGCGGCTTGGTTGGCAGAAAATGGTGTCAGCGAAGTATTTCTGGTTAGTGAGAACACAACTTCTTACGGCAAAGATTTTGGTGATCTCAAAGTCATGGAATCTATGCTGCCTGAGTTAGCAAAGATTGATGGCATTGAGCGCATTAGACTTTCATATTTACAACCAGCAGAAATCCGACCCACACTTTTGCAAGCCATGGTTGCTACCGAAAAAGTTGTTCCCTATTTCGATATCTCCTTCCAACATGCTTCTGGAACATTGCTACGCAGAATGCGTCGCTTTGGAGATGCAGAGAAGTTTTTGCACTTAATCACTCAGATTCGAGCTTTGAATCCAGAATCAGGTATTCGCTCTAACTTCATAGTTGGCTTCCCGGGCGAAACCGAGGAGGAGTACCAGGAACTAGTCGGTTTTATCAATGCTGCTGGTTTAGATGCAATTGGAATCTTTCCTTACTCAGATGAGGACAACACAGAGGCTCTGAAGTTGGAAAATAAAGTTGATCCCGATCTGATTCAATCCCGCACCAACCAGCTAACAACATTGGCTGAGGAGCTGGTAAACCAGCGTGCCGCCGAACGAATCGGGCAAAAGGTCAGAGTCCTAATTGAGGATGAGGAAACTCAAGAGGGCAGAGCCGAACATCAGGGCCCAGAGGTTGATTCCACAACCTTTATCTCTACGCCAGGACGGCCAACCTCGGGCTACAAGGTCGGTCAATACGTAGATGCGGTCGTTGTCGATGTAGCTGGTGCGGATTTGGTTGCGCAACCTTTATGAATCTTCCCAACCTCCTAACGATTGCCCGAATCCTGGCTCTGCCATTTTGTGCTTGGGCACTTTTCAAAAATGGCGGTAATGATCCAGATTGGCAGATCATCACCTGGGTCATGTTCTTTGTGGTTGGCATGACCGATGTTTTAGATGGCCGTATCGCACGAAGCAGAAATCAAATTTCAGCCTTCGGAACATTACTTGACCCAATTGCGGACAAAGCTTTTATTGCTACCGCACTTATTGGTTTATCAGTATTGGACAAGATGCCGTGGTGGGTAACCATTGTGATTTTGGCGCGCGAAGTTGGTGTCACAATCTTGCGTTTTGCAGTTTTAAAAAGAGGGATTATTGCCGCCAGCAAAGGAGGCAAAATTAAATCACTACTTCAAAACTTCTCGGTTGGTTTCTACATTCTCCCCTTGCCAGAGTATTTATTTTTGCCCCGTGATATTTTGCTGGGAGTAGCAATCCTGCTAACCATTACCTCTGGATATCAATATTTGCGAGATGTAATCAAAGCTAAATCATGAATGCTGTTGCTCAAGAGATAGTTGCTCTATTGCAGAAACGCAACGAGACAATCTCCTGCGCCGAATCAATTTCTGGGGGAGCTTTAACCTCCGAGATAGTTTCTGTTCCAGGGGCTTCCCACGTGTTGCATGGAGCTATCGTCGCTTATTCAAATCAAATCAAAATAGATGAGCTCTCTGTTCCTGGCTCGCTTCTAGATGAGTTTGGAGCGGTTTCTGAAGAGGTTGCGCTAGCGATGGCCAAAGGCGCAAGAACAAAGTTCTCATCATCCTGGGCGATTTCCTTGACCGGAGTTGCCGGACCCGGCCCTTCTCATGGAGTGGAGGCGGGAACCGTTTGGCTAGCGATTATTGGGCCAGAGCATCAAGAAACTGTGAAATTAGCGATTTCAGGGGATCGGGATCATGTGCGACGCGGCGCGGTAGAAAGCGCGGTTGGGGTGCTCGCGCGTATCCTTGGCTCTAGACAGTAAGAATTCGGCTTCAAAGAAAGGACAGGGTTATGACACTTTTGCGTACGCACATCGGCCAGACCCTGCGCCAGGCCCGAATCGCTCAAAGCCGCACCTTGCGTGATGTTGCAAAAGAGGCTCGCGTCTCTCTTGGTTATCTTTCAGAGGTCGAACGCGGCCAGAAAGAAGCCTCCTCAGAGTTATTGAATTCAATTTGCATTGCATTAAATCTCTCCCTATCCGCCGTACTTGTTGAAGTTACATCTCTAGTCAAACTTCACGAATCCCCAGTACTTACCGTTGTCGATACCAACGCTGCTTAACGCAGTAGGTTGAAGATAAGGATTCGCTTTAAGTGAGTACAAATAGCGCAAGATCAACTTACCAACATCAATCAACAATTCATCGTCGCACCAGAGCGGCAATTATGGAAGCGGCAAAAGTTTTACTCTCTGAAAGTGGTATCTCTGCAACAAACATGATTGAAATTGCAGATCGCGCTCAGGTTTCACGTGCCTCTCTTTACAATCATTTCCGGGATAAAGATGAGGTCTTTCTAGCCCTTGTCGAAACCGAGCTGGAAAGAATTTCAACTTTGGCTTTGGTGGCGCAGTCACGTGCAGAGGCGCTTTACTTAATCTCCCGAGAGATTTCAGAGCACGCCGGTTTGCAAACCGCTTTGCAAAGAGATGGCGAGATTATGGCTAGCGCGCTAACCGCCAGCGATCACAAGATTTGGGTAGAGATTTATTCTCAGTTAGCAAAGATTTTTGCAACAGATGTTGTTGGAGTGGGTTTGATATTGCGCTGGTTTATGGGACAAGTAACCGCGCCACTTTCGCTCGAGCACTCAAAGCAACAAGCAGAGCGTTTAGCTGCAATCCTCTAATCCAAACTCGTTATGAGAATCACCGAGCTACGTCGCAGGATGACGGAGCATTTCGGCGCTGATTGGGCACCTTCTTACGCCAAAGATTTCGTCATGGCAGAGCTGGGAGGACAGACCGTGGATCAAGCTTTAGCCATGGGTATGGAACCGGCCGATATCTGGCGTGCAGTTGTTAAACACAACCCAGATATCTCCACTCAGCTTAAATAAGGTTTACCTTCATAGGAACGATTCCCTTGGGCCGATACGTTGCGCGGGGTTGAGCGGTTGGGAATGCAGATTGCAGCTCTAGCCGCATACGGCTGGCAATCTCCAAGATGATTATGCGAGCCTCCAGCAATGCGAATTGGTCACCAAGGCATTTTCTAGTTCCTGCTCCAAATGGAAAGTAAGCACCCCTGGGCAGGCTCTTCTCAAACTCATTAAACCAGCGCTCTGGTGAGAAGGAATCCGGATTAGAAAAGTAACGTGCATCCCGGTGGGTTACATATTGGCTAATCAAGACATGTGCGCCTTTGGGAACTTCAAACTCTCCCAGCATTACATCCTCCAGTGCGCGACGGGGCGCTATCCAAACCGGCGGGCATAGACGCAGCACCTCGTTGAAGATTGCGCTACTCCAAGGAGCAGAAAGAAGTATGCGAGCAAAATCCTCGCTATCTCGTTGCGCAAAGATTGAATCAGCTTCGGTTGCCAGGTGCTGCCAATACTGTGGATTCTGACTGAGATATGAAAAAACCCAGGTTAAAACATTTGCCGTTGTTTCATGGCCGCTCAAAATCAAAGTCAACGTTTCATCAGATACTTCTCTTGCCGATAATCTCTCGCCATCTGGTGTGGTCGCTTCGAGAAGTACGCCCATCAAATCATCTCTCTTTATGCCCTTCTCAATTCTTTCATTGACAATGCGAGTGGCAACTTCGTGAAGTTCATTTGCGGCGCTTCCAAATTTTCTAAAGTATGGAATACCTAGATTGTCGAACCGATCCAATCCTGGCAACATTGTGCGTTCAATGCGATCGATCGCAACATGCATCGCTCGTTGTACTCGCTCAGTATCAGCTGAAATATCAGTACCAAAAAGTATGTCAGCAACAATGTCAAAGGTGAGCGCCATCATCTCTGGACCGATTCCAACAACATCTCCATTTTTCCAACCTGAAATATGTTTTTGAGTTAGATCAATCATCGTGTTGGCATACGAAGAGATTTTGCTGATATGAAAAGGTGATTGCATCAATCGGCGATGGCGAAGATGTATCGGCTCTTCGTTGGTCAGCAGTCCAGTTCCCAGGACCTTACGCATTCGATCAAAGCCAACACCTTTGATGAATTGATGCTGCTTGCTAACTGTGACTTCATGGACCATCTCTGGCGCAAACGCACCTATGAACAATTGACCGCCCAGGAAAAAGGATGTGCAATCACCATACTTATCTCGCGCCTGACGCAGAAAACCAGGTGTGTCCTGTTGAAATTGAAAAGTGAGTAAGGGCGAGCGGGGTCCATCCGGAAGAGAAACCCTTTTGGCTTGCCGGCGTTTTAACGGCTTTGGAATTGGGGCATATTCCGCGGGTCTTGGGGTATTAAACGGGGCGAGCTCGGCCATCCCTAAAGATAGGCACGGCGTGTCCCCAAAGTCATTAGAACAAATGTTCGGTAAACTTCATCCATAACAGCGGCGAGCTGTTATGCCCAACCAGAGCGGTTCCACATTTCCGCCGACCTTAAGGGTTAGCCGTCAGTGGTTTTCCGTACCTTCTGGACCAACCTACGAGTAGAAGAGAGGCAAGACTGTGGCTAAAGAAGCCAAAGATCCTGTAGATAGTTCCAAACCCTCTGCCGAACGGCAGAAAGCCCTAGACACCGCGCTTGCTCAAATCGAGCGTCAGTTTGGTAAGGGCTCAGTTATCAAGATGAGCGAGCGCACAGCTACACCTATCGAAGTTATTCCAACCGGTTCTATTACCTTGGATATGGCTCTAGGAATTGGTGGATTACCACGTGGCCGCGTTATTGAAATCTTTGGACCTGAATCATCAGGTAAAACAACTTTAACTTTGCATGCGATTGCAAATGCCCAAAAGAACGGTGGCATCGCAGCCTTTATCGATGCAGAGCATGCATTTGATGCAGAGTACGCCAAGAAGCTTGGTGTTGATATCGACTCACTTTTGGTTTCACAACCAGATACTGGTGAACAAGCTCTTGAGATTATGGATATGTTGGTGCGTTCTGGTGCACTTGATCTGATTGTTGTTGACTCAGTTGCTGCACTTGTTCCACGTGCTGAAATCGAGGGCGAGATGGGTGACTCACATATGGGTCTACAAGCTCGTTTGATGTCACAGGCGCTTCGCAAAATTACTGGTGCATTAAGTCAATCAAAGACCACCGCAATCTTTATCAATCAGTTACGTGACAAGATTGGTGTTTTCTTTGGTTCACCAGAGACTACAACCGGCGGTAAAGCTCTTAAGTTCTACGCCTCAGTTCGTATGGATATCCGTCGCATCGAAACCCTTAAAGATGGACAAGAAGCGGTCGGTAACCGTACCCGCGTCAAAGTTGTTAAAAACAAGATGGCGCCCCCATTCAAGCAGGCAGAGTTTGACATTCTCTACGGTGTTGGAATCTCACGTGAAGGTGGATTACTTGACCTCGGTGTAGATCTTGGCATCGTAAAGAAATCCGGTGCTTGGTACACCTATGAAGGTGACCAGCTCGGTCAGGGCAAGGAAAACTCCCGTCAATTCTTAATTGATAACCCAGATCTTGCCAATGAGATTGAGGCCAAGATTCGGGCGCATTACGCCGCGTCAGATATCGATCCAGCGCTAGTTGCTGCAATCGATGAAGCCGCAGCTGATGTCGAGTTCTAATCAACAATTAGAAGAGTTAGAAAGCGACCCCTACTCCGTAGCTCAAACGATTGCCCTTATGGCTTTGGGCAGAAGAGCGAAGAGTAGGGGGGAGCTTCTTACCCTTCTAAAAAAACGGGGCATAGAGGAAGAGATCGCTAACGCGGTGCTCTTTCGCCTTCAAGAGCAGGGATTCATAAATGATTATGAGTTTGCTCGTTATTGGAGTGAGTCTAGGCAACGCACTAAAAAGGTCTCAAAGCGAATTATTGCTGGGGAGCTACGCTCTAAGGGAATTGCTGATGAGATTATTGAGTGGATCACCAGCGATATCTCTGATGACTCTGAGTTTGCCAATGCGATGCAGTTTGCAGAGCGTAAATCCCGCTCGGTTCGCTCTCTTGCTCCAGAGGTTGCTTATCGAAGAATGCATGGAGCTCTATCGAGAAGAGGTTTCTCTGGAAACATCGTCAATCGAGTTCTCGCAGAGCTAGGAATTACCCGCTCCTAAATATCTATTCCATACACATAGGTACGATGTCCCCTGTGAGTACCACTCGTACCTATGTGATTCAGACCTTGGGCTGCCAGATGAATGTCCATGACTCTGAACGGATTGCAGGCTCACTTGATGCAGCTGGTTATGTTCCAGCTCAAGATGGTGTTGAACCTGATCTGGTGGTTTTCAATACCTGCGCGGTTAGAGAAAACGCTGATAACAAACTTTATGGCCATCTGTCATTTCTGGCCCCAACTAAGAAAACTAGACCCGATATGCAGATAGCCATCGGGGGATGCTTAGCTCAAAAAGATCAAGGAACAATTCTTAAAAAAGCTCCTTATGTAGATGTAGTTTTTGGTACCCATAATGTGGGTTCACTACCAGCACTTCTAGAGCGGGCGCGGATCGAGCAGAGCGCACAGATAGAAATCAAAGAGGCGCTGGAACATTTCCCATCCACACTGCCTGCGCGACGCCACTCTGCCTTTTCAGCTTGGGTTTCGATCTCTGTGGGCTGCAATAACACCTGCACCTTTTGCATAGTTCCTGCTTTGCGCGGAAGAGAAAAGGATCGACCACAAGCAGATATTCTCGATGAGGTTCGCGCGTTGGTCGCTGATGGGGTAAATGAAATAACCTTGTTGGGACAAAATGTAAATGCCTACGGCGTGGATTTTGGCGACCGCACCGCCTTTGCCAAATTACTTCGTGAGTGTGGCAAAGTCGAAGGTTTAGATCGTATTAGATTCATGTCACCGCATCCCCGAGATTTCACCGATGATGTGATTGAGGCGATGGCAGAAACCCCGAATGTGATGCCACATCTACATATGCCATTGCAATCTGGTTCTGATCGAATTCTGCAATCTATGCGCCGCTCATATCGGGTAGATCGCTACCGTGGAATCATTGAGAAGGTACGTCAGGCGATGCCCCATTCCACAATCACCACTGACATCATTGTTGGATTTCCTGGTGAGAGTGAGAGCGATTTTCAAGAAACGATGGATCTCTGCACCGAACTACGTTTTCTAGCGGCTTACACCTTCCAATATTCGAAGCGACCAGGCACTCCGGCCGCTGAAATGCCGGATCAAATCCCACCAGAGATAGTTGCCGAGCGTTACACCAGGCTGCATGAGCATTTGAACACGCTCTCCCAATCGGTAAATCAAGAGGTAGTGGGCAAAACCGCCGAAGTTCTAGTTACCGATGTTGAGGGCAGCCGTGCGAGCGGAAAGAGCCGTGATTTCAGATTGGTGCACTTTGATGCGTTAGAAGGTATTCGCCCTGGTGATCTTGTTGATGTGGGCATTGGTAGTGCCAAGCCGCACTTTGTTTTGGCAAAAGGCGCTCCATTGAGTTGGCGAAAAACCCGCGGTGGAGATGCATTTGCAGCCCGCAAGAAAGAGGCTGAAGCTAAAGGTGTGATGCTTGGTATTCCAACTTTGAAGAGCGTTCCCGGTAAATGACATTAATTGTCATAGGCGGTGCCACCGCCACTGGAAAAAGTGATTTAGCGGTCGCCTTAGCAAAAGAGTTAAAGGGCCATGTCATAAACGCTGACTCGATGCAGCTTTATAAAGGCATGGATATCGGGACCGCTAAGTTAACAATGACAGAAAGACAGGGAGTGCCACATCATTTAATTGATGTTTTGTCGGTACGTCAAGAGGCATCTGTTGCACAGTATCAAATCGATGCTCGCAATCTAATTGATCAATTATTAGAACAAGGTATTTCGGCGGTAGTAGTAGGAGGAACCGGCCTCTATATAAAATCAATACTTGATGATCTCAACTTTCCAGATACCGATCCAGAGGTGCGGGAGCGAATTGCAAAAGAAGCTGAGGAGTTGGGCGCTGATGTAATGCATGAAAGATTGGCCGCCCTAGATCCAGCAGCCGCAGCAGCAATTCCCAAAGAAAATATCAGACGTGTTGTGCGGGCACTGGAAGTAATTGAGTTAACCGGTCAGCCATACACCGCCAATTTGCCCCGGGCAGGAAGTTCAAAGTATCCGCAGGCTAAGCAGTTTGGATTGGTAATGGATCGAGAAACGTTGCAGGAGCGGATTGATTTACGGGTAGAGAAAATGTGGGAGCAAGGATTGGTACGTGAAGTAAGGGATCTAATGAATGAGGGATTACTTGAAGGTCGCACCGCTCAAGCAGCTTTGGGTTACGCCCAGATAATTAAATTTGCTCAAGGTCTGCTCACCGAGGAAGAAGCAAAAGAGGAGACCAAGCGGGCGACCAGGCAGTACGCCAGAAGACAGGAAACCTGGTTCTCTCGTGATGAGCGGATTACCTGGTTAAGGAAGGCTCCCACTCAAGAGCTAATGGAGCGCATACTTTTATCGACCAATGCATCTAATATTGGAAACATATGAGTTCTAATCTGGTTGGTACCTATGGGCATGGGACAGAGAATGATTTTGTAATTATTTTTGATCCAGAGGACAAAAACAACATATCCTCAAAGCAGACAGCAGCCATCTGTAATCGCGAAAGCGGAATTGGAGCCGATGGTCTAATTCGAATCACAAAACGCGATGGCAAATGGTTTATGGATTATCGAAACTCTGATGGTTCCTTGGCGGAGATGTGTGGCAATGGAATAAGAGTCATGGCACGTTACCTGGTTGATCGAGGTCATCAGCCGGCGGGAATTTTCTCAATTCTGACCCGAGATGGTGCAAAGTTTTTAAGTGTTCCTGAAGAGGGCGATATCAGCGTAAACATGGGCCAGGTTCAAGTAGTCGATGGGGAGATTACCGCTGCAAACAATGGCAGGTTATGGAATGGTTTTAATGTAAGTGTTGGAAATCCACACGCGGTGGTATTTGTTGATTCTATGCATGATGTTGGAGATCTAAGTGATGCTCCCGTTGTTAGACCCAAGGACTCTTATCCTGAAGGTGTAAATGTTGAGTTTGTTGAGTTTCTGGAAAATGGAGAGTTGAAGATGCGGGTTCACGAGCGGGGCAGTGGCGAAACCCGTTCCTGCGGAACTGGAACCTGCGCAGTTGCTTTGGCAGCGACTATAAAGAAGGGGATGCGTTTGCCGGCTCGCTGGGTAAT
>JBJOIM010000017.1:0-14077 GCA_046047175.1 Actinomycetota bacterium
GGGGATTAAAAGGCAAGCAGGATTCTTTCGAGAAAATTGTCGAGGAGCAGGGTCGACCAAGATTACGTTCTCTTTTGAACGAGGCGCTGGCCAATGGCTGGTTAAATGCAGCTGTTACCTATGGTTACTTTCCCTGCTACAGCGAAGGTAACGATTTAGTGATTGTTCACCACGAAGGCGTACTAAAAGGCCAAGAGCGAGTTAGGTTTTCCTTCCCGCGCCAACGTCGAGATCGCAGATTATGCATCAGTGATTTCTTCAAAGATAAAGAGTCTGGCGAATTGGATGTTGTTGCCTTTCATGTAGTAACTATGGGGAAAGCTATTAGTGAAGCGACCGCCAAACTCTTCGCCGCTAATAACTATCGGGAGTATCTAGAGCTGCATGGCCTTGGCGTGCAGCTAACGGAGGCTTTAGCGGAACACTGGCATGCAAGAATCCGTGCCGAATTAAATCTGAACTTGGAAGACAGTCAGGATTTACAGGGCATTTTGGATCAAGGTTACCGAGGCTCGCGATACAGCTTTGGTTATCCAGCATGCCCAGATCTAGAGCAACAAAAACAGCTTTGCGAGTTATTGGAACCAGAGCGAATCGGGGTTGAACTTTCAGAAGAGTTTCAACTCCATCCTGAGCAGTCAACCTCTGCAATCATTGTCCATCATCCTGAGGCTAAGTATTTCAATGCAAATTAATGATTTCCCATTTGCCGCCGTGCTCTGGGACATGGATGGCACATTAATCGATAGCGAGCCAATCTGGATTCAACAGGAGTATGAGTTGATGGCTTCGCTCGGAGTGAATTGGAGCGATGAGGACGCTATTCATTGCGTTGGAGGACCAATGACCAGGGTCGATGCTTACATGCGATCTAAGCTTGACGCAGCTACCCAAGAGCTTTTCCCTCCTATGGCTTTGACTGAACAACTCCTATTACGCATGGCTGAACAAATGTCTGAGGGTGTTGATTTCGCTCCCGGGGCAGAGCATCTCTTGAAGGCGTTGAAAACTTTGGGAGTCAAACAAGGATTAGTGAGCGCCTCCAGTCGCACCTTGGTGGATGCAGCAATAAACAGCATAGGATCTGATTATTTTGAGGTAACTATTTCAGATAATGATGTTGAATCATCGAAACCAAATCCCGAAGGTTATCTAAAGGCAGCGGCCCAAATAGGGGTAGAGATTGAAAACTGTCTAATTCTTGAAGACTCAATAACTGGTACTACAGCGGCAATCGAGTCAGGTGCTTTTGTAATAGGCATTCCGCATGTTGCTAAACTTCCAACTGGTCCTAAAGTTGTGCATATTGATTCATTGGAGGGTACGAATGTGGCCTCTTTAGTGGGCAGATTCAACTCTCTTATAGGGGATTTAAGATGAAAAGTTTAGGAAGCGGGAAGCTAGCTAGTGGCGACCGGGTTCAGTTAACTGACCACAAGGGAAAGATGTACTCCTTCTATCTACAGGAAGGAGGGCAGTGGCATTCCCACAAGGGCTGGATCAACCATAGCGAGATTATCGGCTTAGATGAGGGAAGTACCGTCGAAAGCAGTAGTGGTACGAAGTATCAGGTAATGAGACCGCTGCTAAATGATTATGTGCTCTCTATGCCCCGCGGAGCAACAATCATTTACCCGAAAGATTCTGCGATTATTGTCGGTTTTGCCGATCTATTCCCGGGCGCACGGGTTTTGGAGGCTGGAGCAGGAAGCGGAGCTTTATCAATCTCAATCTTGCGGGCCATTGGTACTGGTGAGTTAGTTTCTTACGAAGAACGTGCAGAGTTTTTTGAAAATGCACGTAGCAACGTTAGAAATTACTTTGGTCACGGGCCCGAAAATTGGCGTCTAGTTAATTCTCGTGTTCAAGATGGTGTCTTCGATGGTGGTTTCGATCGGGTAATTTTTGACATGTTGGCACCATGGGATGCATTGGATGTTGCCTACCAAGCCCTTAAACCTGGTGGGGTGCTCTGCTGTTATGTCGCGACAACCACACAACTTTCAAAAGTAGCCGAGGCCATCAAAAGCTCACTTCGTTTTTCAGAGCCGGAAAGTTTTGAAACCCTGCTTCGTGGATGGCATCATGAAGGATTAGCCGTGAGGCCGATGCACAGCATGAACGCACATACCGGTTTCCTTCTCTTTACAAGAAAGCTTCCCGAAGGCACTACGCCGATTCGCCGCAAGCGTCGCCCTTCAAAAGGTTATGCCGAACCGGACCTAAATCAAGAGGCGGAATAGTTCTTATTTATTAGCTGACCGCTAGTAGGTCAACTACAAATATCAATGTTTCGTTAGGGCCTATTGGTCCGCCGCCTGCAGCGCCGTAACCAAGATCTGGTGGAATCACCAGAAGCCTGCGACCGCCAACCTTCATCCCAGGAATGCCTTGTTGCCAGCCTGAAATAACTTGATTCAAACCAAAGGTTGCGGCTTCGCCCACCCAGGAACTTTCAACCACCTCACCGGTGGACCAAGCCATCAATGTGTAATGAACCGTTAGCGTTGAGTTGGCCTCAGCAGTTGCACCATCGCCCATGAAAATATCTTCAGTAACAAGCTGTGTAGGTGGATTTCCCTGGGGAGCGGTAATTTCTGGCGCACTACCTGCAGCACCGGACACTTTTGGCATATTTCCTCCAATATCTGAACTTTGACCCATTGGTGAATCAGAAGGCGAGCCCCCATCTGTTGTGCATCCGGCTAAAACCAGCGCGATCGATAAGAAAAAGGCTGTCAAGGCTGCGTTAGAACGATGGATTTTCATCTGGCAACCTTATCAAGCAAATCCCGAAGAAGTAGGCAGGCTGAGAAATCAAACCTTAAGACCACTAATCTTTGGCTCATGAGTCAAGCCAAAACCGAGCGGTTAGTAAATCTAACTATGGCTCTTTTGGCCTCGCGTCGCTATATGAAGAAGAGTGAAATCTTCCAAAAAGTGGCTGGATATAGTGGTAGCGCCGAAACTAAAGAGCGAATGTTTGAACGAGACAAAGATGATCTGCGCAATTTGGGGATCGAGATTGAGGTCGCCAGTCAAGATCCGTTATTTGAAGATGAAGCTGGCTATCGAATAAAGCCAGAGAGTTATCGATTCCCTCTTAAGGCGATATCTGAATCCGAGAAGAGTATTTTGGCTACTGCGCTGGCGCTTTGGGAATCTAGCGGCTTCGAAAAGGTGGCTTCCGAAACATCTCGAAGATTGCTCTCAGGCGATCCGGCAAGTGAAGCCCTACTTCCTTCTGTAATCGCTCCTATTGAGCTGGTTGAAGAAAGTTTGACTGAAATAGCCAAGGCGTTGGCATTGAGAAGTTCAATAGAGTTTCAATATCAAAAACAGGAGAGTCAAAACTCCGAGAATCGAAGAGTGTGCCCCATGGGATTGAGTACCTGGCATGGCTCTTGGTACTTAGTAGGAGAGGATTTGGACCGCAATGACATTCGCGCCTTCAAACTCTCTCGTATCGTCTCCCAAATCTCCGTAAACAAGAAGCGTGAGATGTATGAAATTCCCCGCGATTTTTCGGTTACCGATTACCTTGTGATGATCAATAGTGAATTGATAGAGGTTGAATGGCTGGTACGCAAAGGACGGGCTCAGTTATTGCGAAGTAATTTGAAATCAGAACAGAGTTTTGATGACGAATGGGATTTAATCCATACACAAGAGGAGTCGGCGGAGGCAGCTTTGGAAAAGGCTTTATGGCACTTTGACTCAGTTGTACTCATGAAACCGATAGAGATCAGAAATAAAGCAATTCGCAAATTAGAAGAGCTGGTCGATCAACATGATTGAGAATGCAGCAGAACGAGCGCTCCGATTGCTTGATTTGGTTCCCTTCATTTTGGACCACCAAGGTATCTCGATTAAACAACTAGCGACAGAGTTCAACGTTTCCAAAGAGGAGATTATCAAGGATCTGAATCTTCTCTTTGTCTGTGGCCTGCCTGGATATACACCACTAGAGTTGATAGACATTTCCTTTGAGGATGAACTCGTCTACCTAAGAGATCCACAGAACCTTTCAGAGCCTCGCACTTTGACAATCTCAGAGATGATTGTCACCAGAATTGCACTTAGCGCTCTTCATGAACTTGTTTCAGATCCGGAGAAGAGAGCAGAGATACAGTCTTTGCAAAGGAAATTCTCCGCGCTATTCGAAAGCGCTCTCCCTGAGAATGCCATACATGTTGAGATTGATAAGGAGCAGCGAACTCAAAGGATAGTTCAGCATGCCATTGAAGCTGGTAGAGACCTTAGTATCGAGTATCTAAATCTCACCAAAGATGAGGTGTCGAGTAGAGAGATAACCCCTATAGAGTTGGTAAAGAGTGATCAAGGCATGACTTTAAATGCCTTTTGTCACAGAGTCGGCGCAGTACGAAGTTTCAAAATTGCTCAAATAATCAGCGCTGTCGAAAGTGATGGTAGCCAGATGTTATTTAACGCGACCGAAGAGGAAGAGAGTGGGGTAGAGGTGCAACTTCGAACCAGCGACTCCGATTCGTCATTAATCAATCGACTCATGAAGGATGTTAAATCGCTGGGGGATAACCTTTACGTTATAAAGATTTTCCAAGATGAGTGGTTAATACGTACCGTTTTCTCTCAGCCTGGTTTGGTGATCTCCAGCCCTGTGAAGATGAGAGAGTTCCTGCGCAAAGAGGCGAAAAGCGCTCTAGGGCGGTATCGGGAGTTAGCTGGCTAATGCCGATATTTTAAATTTGGCCCGTCTATAGGCAGCGCCTGTCGTGATAACGTTGGCGCCTAATCGAGTGAAGTTGAGAGGTAACTATAAATGTTCGGTCTACGTGAACCATCACACTGGCTCCTTTTGATTCTAGTTGTCGTAATTCTCTTTGGCGCAAAACGGTTACCGGATTCTGCGCGTTCACTTGGTCGTTCGCTACGCATCTTCAAGAGCGAGGTAAAAGAGCTCAACAAAGAGGATAAGAAAGACGAAGACGGAGATAAGAGCTCAAATTAATCTCCTGGCTATCCCGGGATGAGTATGCGTTAGTGGGGTTTCATGGCTCGCAAAAATCGCGGCACAATGCCTCTTTTGGAGCATCTTCGTGAGTTAAGAAAGCGAGTAATTCGCTCTGCGCTCTTCATCGTAATCTTCAGCGCAGTTGGCTGGGTCAACTACAACGAGATAATCGCAACATTGGCCAGTCCGGTATGTGATTTAAGGTTGGCGCAGGAAAACGGCTCTGAAAACTGCGGAGCGTTGTTCATCAGCGGTGTTCTCGGTCCGTTGAATCTCCAGTTAAAGGTTTCATTTCTAACCGGCGTGATTCTATCGGCGCCCTTCTGGCTCTATCAGCTATGGGCTTTCATTGCTCCCGCCTTGCATCGAAAAGAGAAGCGAAACTCAATTTTATTTATAGCGGCTGCAACTCCATTTTTCGCAATCGGAGCCGCGTTGGCTTACTACGTTCTACCTCTTGCAATAGAGGTGCTATTTGGATTCACTCCGGAGTCATTGAACAACTTGATTCGCTTTGATGATTATCTCGATTTTGTGCTCCGTTTGATATTGATTTTCGGAATTGCATTTGAACTCCCGGTATTCCTAGTTTCCCTGAACCTGATTGGCGTCTTGTCGGGTCGTTCAATCTTGAAACCTTGGCGCTTTGCGATTTTCGCTATTACCTTTTTCGTAGCCGCCTTTTCACCAACCGCTGATCCACTCTCTATGGCCGCCCTAGCGTTACCGTTAATTGCCTTCTATTTTGGTGCCGGCGGTATTGGTCTACTCGTGGATAAGAGACGTGACCGTAAAAGCCGATCAATTGCAGATGAAGAGGCGGCTCCAATAGATGCGGCCACTCCAATAGATAACGTCGAACCTTAAGAGATGTGGGGCTTATTCTCGAATCCCTCCTCTGGTGGTGGAAGGGGAGTAGATTTAAAGAATCAGGTTATCGAGATTCTCAATGAAAAGAAACTTGCGTATTACGACTATTCTGGAGACAACTCAATCACTGCCCGGCAGAATCTCCATACGGTAAGAGATCAAGATTTAGAAGGTTTAATCGTTATCGGCGGCGATGGAACTATCAATATGGCGGTCCAATCCTTGGCCAAATCCAATCTGCCGCTAGCGGTTATTCCTGCCGGTACCGGAAATGACTTTGCCCGAACCCTAGGGCTAAATATTGAAGATCCAATTTCCAACCTAGAGATTTTTTTCAGTACACCGGCAAGTAGGGTCGATCTCGGTGTCGTAGGAGATAGATATTTTGTACAAATATTAAGTACCGGTTTTGACTCTTTGGTCAACGAGCGAGCAAATGCTTTACCTTTAGTTAAAGGTCGGATGAAGTACAACATCTCGATATTGTTAGAACTCTTGAAATTCAAACCTAAAAACTATCGTTTTAGAGTTGATGGAGTTAGTTTCGAGTCGAAAGCAATGTTGATCGCAGTTGCCAATGGCACAAGTTATGGCGGCGGGATGTTGATCTCTCCGAAATCGGACCCGCAAGATGGCATTCTCGATGTGATGATTGTTGGACCAGTATCTAAATTGGAGTTGGTAAAGGTTTTCCCTAAAGTTTATCGGGGACGGCACATAAATCATCCAGCGGTTAAGTTCTTGAGTGGGAAATCCATCGAAATTGACTCTGATGCCATCGCCTATGCAGATGGTGAGCGGATAGGTCCGCTTCCGGTGAAGGTTGAAATTCTCGAGGCTGCCTTAAAGGTTTGGCGCAGATGAATGGCTTGAGTCCAGCAGAAAAGTATCGCGCTGCGAAAATGCGCAACAAGTACAATTTAACGAATCAATTCATGCAACGTTACGATTTTTCTTTCGATGATTTTCAATTAGCTGGCTGTCACAGCCTCGAAGATGGCAAGAGTGTTCTTGTCGCAGCACCGACCGGGGCTGGAAAAACCATCGTGGGGGAGTTTGCCACTTATCTTTCGGAACAGTTTGGGAACAGGTGTTTCTATACCACTCCAATTAAAGCGCTCTCTAATCAAAAGTATCAGGAGCTGGTTACCGTTTACGGCGAATCTGAAGTCGGTCTTTTGACGGGAGATTCCTCTATTAACAGCGGCGCAAGAATCGTGGTCATGACAACAGAGGTATTGCGCAACATGATTTACGCGGACGTTAACTCCGTTGATGATTTGGGATATGTGGTTATGGATGAGGTTCATTATTTGGCGGACAAGTTTCGTGGGGCGGTATGGGAGGAGATTTTGATTCACCTGCCGGAGCGAATCCAGGTGGTCTCACTATCGGCAACCGTTTCTAATGCGGAGGAGTTTGGTGAGTGGTTGAAGACCGTCAGAGGAGAGACGGATGTGGTTTTGAGTGAGATTCGTCCGGTGCCGCTCTACCAACACATTTTGATAGGTAATCGGATTCTTGATCTCTTTGTAGACGATGGCAAGGTTAACCCTGAGTTGGCCCGTTTGGAACGCAACTCCATAAAGCGAATTCCGGGCGGATCATGGAAAGAGGGCAAGTACTCAACAATCAAATCACTTACCAGGCCTGAGGTGGTAGAAAAGCTGGAACACAGGGGTTTTCTACCGGCCATATATTTCATTTTCTCTCGAACTGGATGTGATGCCGCGGTTAACTCCTGCATTCGAGAGGGTTTATCACTTACAAATACGCAGGAGAAGGAAGAGATTCGTCAGATTATCAATCTTCGAACTCATGAGCTCCCGGTAGAGGATTTCGGTGTATTAGGTTTTCATGAATGGACAGCAGCTCTAGAACGAGGCATCGCATCACATCATGCTGGATTGTTACCAATGTTCAAAGAAACCGTTGAGGAGTTGTTCCAAAAAGGATTACTCAAGATTGTCTTTGCCACCGAGACTCTTGCTTTAGGTATTAACATGCCGGCCCGTTCAGTAGTTCTTGAAAAACTCATAAAGTGGAATGGCGAGACCCATGCCATCATCTCACCGGGGGAGTACACGCAGTTAACAGGTAGAGCAGGACGGCGTGGCATAGATATAGAAGGCAACGCCTTGGTGATGTGGAGTGAGCAGATAGATAGTGGAATGGCTGCTGGTCTGGCCAGCACCAGAACCTACCCTTTGAGATCCTCTTTCAATCCAACCTACAACATGAGTGCCAACCTGATATCTAGATTTGGTCATGACAAGGCTCGAGATTCTTTAGGTTCAAGCTTTGCGCAGTTTCAAGCAGATAAAGCGGTAGTTGGTTTAGCGAAGCAAATAGCCAAAAATCAGAGTTCTATTGATGAAATCGAGTCTAAGGTTGTTTGTCATTTGGGCAATTTTGCCGAGTACATGAAATACAGGGTAGAGATTAAGAACCTAGAAAATGAATATTCACAACGCAGACGATATGGAAATCGAAAAATGAATCATCAGCGTTTAGATGAATCGATATCTGAATTCAGGAAAGAAATGAAGGCGCACCCCTGTCATGCCTGCCCAGAGAGAGAGGCTCATGCCCGAGTCTTGGAAAAAGCCCTAAGGCTTAGAAAAGAGTCGGAGGGTTTGAAAACCAGGATGGAAAGCAGAACCAATGTAATTCCTAAAACCTTTGATCGAGTTTGCGAAGTTTTAACTGAATTGCAGTACATCTCAGAGGGTCGACTCACTCCTAAAGGCATAACGTTGACCAAGGTATATGCAGAAAGCGACCTATTTTTGGCAGAGCTACTGCACTCCGATGTACTCAAGCAATTGCCAGCTCCAGAGTTAGTTGGCCTACTTTCCTCACTCATATATGAAGGCCGGGGGGAGAGAAGTAGAACGCCTCGATTACCGCGAACTTTGGAAAATGTTTTACCCGAGGTGATCTCTCTTTGGTCCAAGATTGCCTCACTTGAAGAAAGTTGCGGGGTGCAATCGACACGTGAACCAAACTTTGACCTATCCTGGAGCGCATATCGTTGGGCGAATGGAAACTCCTTGCAATCCATACTCAGAGAGACAGACATAGTTGTTGGTGACTTTGTTCGAGCGATGCGACAGATCATTGATCTACTTGGACAGTTAAGAAACGCAAAACCGGAGATGCAAAGCGTGATACAAGATGCGCTAAAGCGTATTGATCGGGGAGTAATAGCGTATTCGGCGGTGGTGGCGTGACACTTTTGTTGGTTGATAGCGCCTCACTTTGGTATCGAGCTTATTACGGTATGCCAGACACTCTAGTCGCTCCAACAGGAGAGCCGATTAACGCGGTTAAAGGGTTTATTGACATGACCGCAAGACTTATAAACGCATATAAACCAAATCGAATGGCCTTATGTCTAGATGGGGATTGGAGACCATCTTGGCGAGTGGAGTTATTTCCAGATTACAAGATGAATCGCGTTGATGCGGAGGATGGCGATGAGGTGGAGCCAGATTTACTAACCCCTCAAATCCCTCTGATTCTTGACTTCTTCGAAGCAGCGGGGATTCCACTAATTGGAATTGATGATTATGAGGCCGATGACGTTATTGCCACTATGGCAAAACGCGAGCCCGGGCCAACTCGAATAGTTACGGGAGATCGCGATCTATTTCAATTGGTAGATGATAAACGAGATGTGTATGTAGCTTATTTAGCTAAAGGTATTAGCAATCATGATCTGGTAAATCTTGATTGGATTGCTCAGAAATACAACATTCCAGGTGATCGCTACGGTTTGTTTGCCATGATTCGAGGAGATGCATCTGATGGATTGCCTGGTATTCGTGGCATTGGCGAAAAGGGTGCTGCCGAGATTGCTCGAAATTTTGCGAATATGGACCGGGTAATCGCCGCTGCTCAAAATGGAGATCCAAAATTGTCGGAATCATTACGCAAGAAAATACTAGCCAATATTGAGTACGCTCAGATTGCAGAACGTCTTGTGAGATGCGCTGATGACATCCGATTGCCAGATTTTGATTTGAAGATTCCTAATACTCCGGAGCAGGCAAAGTATCTCGATGAGATGAAAAAGGATTACGGTTTAGGCACCAGTGTTGATCGATTATTTGATGCTTTGAAATGGCGTTAATCATGAAGCGAAGTAGTCGATTAACCCTATCGATACTTTCCGGCCTGCTTTTATGGTCAGGTTTTGCTCCAATTGAAAATGCTATTTTGCCGATTTTGGGCGGTGCCATTCTCTTCTATTTACTGGCAGAGCAAACTCTTTCTTATCGATTTATGACCTCTGTAGTGACTGGTTTAGCTTTTTTTCTTCCATTACTACATTGGAGCTCTACCTATGTTGGAGCGGTTCCTTGGTTGATTCTTTCCCTAGGGGAGGGGCTTCTATTTGCACTCATTGCTCTGTTGCCCGTTAGAAAAAACTTCGTCGGAGGATTGGTTTTTGCTGCAACTTTCGTAATCGTCGAATTAATTCGCATGAAACTGCCATTTGGCGGGTTTGGGTGGGGTCGAATTGGCTTTACCCAAATAGATACTTTAAATCACCTGTATCCACTTGTAGGAGTTACAGGTGTCACTTTTTCAGTCATGCTTATCTGTGCGTTGATAAGTTTGCGGAAAGTTAGATACTTCATTGGCATTTTTCTGTTGTTCATCCTCGGGCCATTTTTGCAAAATAGTTATGCAAGCTCTCAAGGTTTTAATATCGCCGCCGTACAGGGCGGTGTTACTAAATTAGGTTTTGATTTCAACAGTCGGGCCTTAGAAGTGTTACAAAGACATATAGATGCCACGGATAATTCAGAAGGAATAGATTTAATCTTATGGCCTGAGAACTCGGTCGATGTTGATCCTGCAATTAATTCAATCGCTAGAGACAAGCTCAGCAAATTCATCGCAGATATTGACACTTATCTATTGACCGGAACTGTTGAGAAATCACCATTCGGTCCGAGAAACTCCAGCGTTCTTTATTCTCCCGACGGCGTTGTCGCTGCACGTTATGTAAAGCAAGATCTAGCCCCATTTGGTGAGTACATACCGTTACGTTCTTTGGCCGAGAAAATCTCCATTTATGCTCAATCCGTCAATGATTTCGTGCCTGGAGATAGTTGGCAGCCCATGAGCTTGAAAGGTAAAACCTTTCAAAGCTTTATCTGTTTTGAAGTACTTGATGATGACCATGTCCGAGCGGGTGCTAGGAATATGGATTTCTTGATTGCCCAAACTAATAACGCAACCTTTGGCGAAAGCTCTCAGGCAGCACAACAGCTTCAAATCACTCGAGCTAGAGCTGCTGAATTGAGAAAAGAGTTTGCGGTAGTAAGTACGACAGGATTCACAGTTCATTTAGATCGAAGCGGTGATGAGATTGCATCCTTAGATCAATTTGAACCAGCAACATTGCGCATGGAGATGAGCTCTAATCCGGAAAACACATTAGCCAGCAGGCTAGGAACTGGGTTTTGGGCGGTTTTCGGTGGGTTGATTTTGTTGGCTGGCTCTATGGGTAAGCGCCGATAATCTACATTATGTTAAGTAAACTTAATTGATGGCCAGCGCCTCAATGGGCTCACAGGAGCAAACTAGGTTCCTATCCCCGTATGCGCCATCGATACGACCAACGGTTGGCCAGTATTTACCTCGTCTGGCAAGACCAATCTGAGTTCCTTCTGGAAACGCTGCTTGCTCTCGTGAATAACCTTTCTCCCATTGATCAGAAACTAGAGATTCAGCGGTATGTGGCGCGTTGCGCAAAGGTGAATCTTCGACCTTCATTTGGCCAGCTTCTATAGCTTTTATCTCCTCAGAAATCTTCAACATGGCAGAGATGAAACGATCAATCTCTCCGACATCCTCACTCTCGGTGGGCTCAATCATCAAGGTTCCAGCGACTGGAAAACTCATAGTTGGGGCATGAAAGCCAAAATCCATTAATCTCTTGGCGATGTCATCAACGGTAACACCGGTTCTCTTGGTTATCTCTCGAATATCAATTATGCATTCATGCGCAATGAAACCATTCTTACCGGTGTATAAAGTTGGGAAATCAGCATGAAGTTTCTTGGCTATGTAATTGGCAGAGAGAATTGCAACTTGAGTTGCTTTGGTTAAACCTGCTGCGCCCATCATACGAATGTAGGCCCATGAAATCGGCAAGATTAATGCCGAACCAAAAGGTGCAGCGCTGATAGGTCCAGGTCCAGTTATGGGACCAGCAGATGGATCCAGAGGATGATTTGGTAGGTATGGAGCTAAATGTTTTCTGGCAATTACTGGACCAACTCCCGGTCCCCCGCCGCCATGTGGAATGCAGAAAGTTTTATGCAGATTTAGGTGTGAAACATCTGCTCCAAACTTTCCAGGTTGAGCTAATCCAACTAAGGCGTTCAAATTAGCGCCATCAACATAAACCTGACCACCTGCATCATGAATCATCCCGCAGACATCAGTTATGGCTGATTCAAAAACACCATGGGTTGATGGATAGGTAACCATCAGAGCCGCCAACCGATCCCGATACTGGGATATCTTCTCCGCCAAATCTGACAATGAGACATTTCCCTGGTCATCGCAGGCAACTACAACAACCCGCATTCCTGCCATCACCGCACTGGCTGCATTAGTGCCATGTGCGCTTGATGGAATCAGGCATATATCCCGATCACCCTCCCCCCTGGCATCAAGGTAGTTACGAATTGCTAGCAAACCTGCGAACTCTCCTTGCGATCCCGCGTTGGGCTGGAGGGATACCGCGTCATAACCGGTTACATCAACCAACCATTTAGAGAGCTGATTAATCAAACTCCTAGTGCCTTGGGTCTGCGCCGCCGGAGCAAATGGATGCAGATCTGAGAATTCAGGCCAGGTAATCGCCTGCATCTCTGTGGTGGCATTTAATTTCATAGTGCATGAACCCAAAGGAATCATGGTTCTATCTAAAGCTAAATCTCGATCCGAAAGGGTTCGGATATATCGCAACATCGAGGTTTCGGAGTGATAGGAGTTGAAAATGGGATGTTGCAGATATGCGGTGGCACGGGTAGCTGGAATTGAACCGATGTATTCATTTAAGGAGGGCAATCCCCAGGCTTTAAACAGTCGCTCGAGAGTTGCATCTGATGTCTTTTCATCAAAGGCAACACTGACACCGCCATCAATCTTTCTAACGTTCATACCAAATTTAAGAGCGCTATCGACTAATGCGTTGGCGTTTGTTGCGTTAAACGTAACGGTATCGAAGAAATTTACTGAGTTAAGTTCATAACCTGCGGCTTTTACAACTGCTGCAAAGCGTCTAGCGTGTTTGTGAACTCTTATCGCTATCTCTTTCAAACCCTCTGGTCCATGCCAAGCTCCATAAAAAGCTGCGATTACTGCAAGTAAGACCTGAGCTGTGCAGATGTTGCTAGTGGCTTTGTCGCGTCTAATGTGTTGTTCGCGAGTTTGTAAAGCTAAACGCAGAGCGGGATTACCGTGGGCATCAATACTTTGTCCAACTAAACGACCAGGCAGTCCTCTTTCCAATCCTGTCCTAACCGCCATGAATCCTGCATGTGGTCCGCCAAATCCCATGGGTACGCCAAATCTTTGGGCAGAACCAACCGCGATATCAGCCTTCCACTCCCCTGGAGACTTAATAAGAGAAAGTGCCAACAAATCAGTTGCCATAACAACCAAACCATCTTGTGCTTGAACCTGAGTAATCAAAGATGAGAAATCTCGTAGATCACCAAAAGTGTCTGGGTATTGGAGCAACACACCAAAGACATTTTTAATCTCAACCGGTGCAGAGAAATCAACTATCTCTACATTTATGCGCAGTGGTTTAGCACGAGCTATTACTACCGCCTGGGTCTGAGGATGTACACGCGAGTCAATCAAGAAAGATGCATCATCAGGAAGCTTGGAGCTTCTTCTAGCTAAGGTCATCGCCTCAGCTGCGGCGGTAGATTCATCAAGCATCGATGCGTTACATATTGGTAATCCAGTTAGATCGCTAACCATAGTTTGAAAGGCAAACAGAGCTTCAAGTCGACCTTGGCTAATCTCAGGTTGATACGGAGTGTAAGCGGTATACCAAGCGGGATTTTCCAAAACATTTCTTAAGACAACTGGTGGCGTAATCGTTCCGTAATAACCCATTCCGATTAAGGACTCATAAACTTGATTCTCGGAGGCTAACTTTTTTAACTCAGCAAT
>JBJOIM010000018.1:0-13854 GCA_046047175.1 Actinomycetota bacterium
TTTCCCATCTAACTGTCCATGCGATCTCCGGGTTAATTGGCGCATACTTTGCGGTCGGAGATGAAAGAACCGGCACAACTGTTCCAGCGAAATTGGTAAATAGCGCAGTCGTATCACCTGAATAGATTCCATATGGTTCCGGATTTTCACCCATCGGAACATCTCCGCGATACAAAGTGAACTGACCAGTTGGCTCTATAGTTTTCAGAGATACTGAATTCACTAAGTTTGCGATATTAACTCGGATTAAGTGGTTGTCTGGAAATGGGGTTACCGAGGTTCCGGGATAGTAGTAATTCAAAATTTCATTGGCGGTTCTACCTTCGAGCGCTTGACCGCGAGCGCCGATTTGGCTCATGCCTACTCCATGACCATAACCAGATCCAAAAAACCTAAACTCTGTAGGAATATTGCTGCGCGCCTGCGCCGAGCTCAGAAACGGCACTCCAGATAGCAGTGACAATGCAGTGATGAGCACTGTAAAAGAAGTGAGGAAGTGAACTCTTTTACTCATATTTCTTAGGGTACCGCAGAGCCGAGGTTTTACCGCTTTATTAGGTTGCGTGGAGATGAAATGAAACCAAATCCCCAGGAAAAATGCATAGTAATCAAAACTATTGGCAATCTGATTCGCTCCGCCCAACTTTTTCCAAGATATGCGGAGGACAAGAGAATTGCCAAACCATAAGTCATGCTTGGAATAAAAAACATGGGATTTATAAATACCCCTAGAGTGATAGAGAGAAGATTGATTACGAGGTTTACCGGCGGTGCCAAATATCTAAAATTAATCGTACCTTTGTGAGTTCTGGAAACCATACGGCGCCAACGACCATATTCAAAGTACTGCTTTGCTAATTTTCTTATTGAGTTGCGTGGTCGATAGGTAACCTTCAGTTCTGGGTTAAACCAAATAACCCCACCCTTCTCTCGTAGCCGAAAATTCATCTCCCAATCTTGGGCTCTGACAAACTTTTCGTCATATCCTCCAATTGCATCAATTGCGTTACGCTGAAAAACTCCTAAATAAACAGTGTCGGTTTCGCCCTCAGAACCACCGTTATGAAATTTCGCTGCTCCAACACCAATTGGCGATCGCATAGCTCGCGCCACTGCTCTCTCAAAATTGGTAACACCTTCTGCAGCCATAATTCCCCCGACATTAACCGCACCAGTTCGCTTTAACGTTGCTACCGCTTTAGTAATGTAATCAACCTCTATCTCAGAGTGACCATCGATTCGGACCACAATTTCATGGTTCGAATTCTGAAGCGCTGCATTCAAACCCGACGGTGTCTTACCTGAAGGATTTTCAATGACCTTTACTCGAGAATCTTGCGCATCTATTTCACGTGCAATCTGCATAGTTTGATCGCTAGAGGGGCCAACCGCGATGACAATCTCAATCTCACCTTTATAATCAGAGTTGAGAGCGGCCTGAATGGCTCTATTTAGATGAGTTTCTTCATTGAGTACAGTGAGAATGATTGAGACAGGGGGGAAATCTGTCTCGTGGGGTTTATCACCGTGCCGAAATTGAGTGGTCATAACGTTCAAACGCTATCGTCCAATTACGCTAAGCCCTGTGAAATCACCTCGGGCAATTCGTTTCTTTACGATTCTCTCCATATCTATTGTGGCGATTTCCGCAATCTCATGGGTGGGGCTGGGTCGAATTACAGCCGCAATTCCCAAGGTTGATGCTTTTGCTGGTTTGGATGACCGACCAAAAAGAGAGTCCAGTGCAGTTAATTATCTGATCGTGGGCTCAGATACCCGTGAAGGTCTAACGCGGGCTGAGATTAAAAAATTAAGGGTGGGTGGAACAGAGGTTGCGGCCGGAAAGCGTTCTGACACCATGTTGTTAGTACATATTTCAAAAAAGCGGGATAAGGCTGCAATTATTTCGATTCCAAGAGATACCTATGCCCAAATTCCTGAGCATGAGAACTCGCAAGGCAAACTAATCCCAGCTGTCTATTCAAAGATTAACTCTGCTTTTAATTGGGGTGGCGCGCCACTATTGATTCAAACCTTTGAAGAGATGTCGGGACTAAGAATCGATCACTACATTGAAGTAAATTTTGTGGGCTTTGTAAGAATGGTTGATGCGCTCGGTGGAGTAGAAATCTGCACTAAGCGAGACATTGATGATCCTAAGAGCCACTTGGTGCTTCCAGCGGGACGTCATGTTTTAGATGGGCTTGACTCATTAAAATATGTACGGACTCGTTACTTTGACGGGTTAGGTGATTTGGGAAGAATGAAGCGCCAGCAAGAGTTTGCAGGAGCTATGTTGAGGAAAGCCACCAGCGCGGGAGTCTTACTAAACCCAGTAAAGATGGTTGATTTCATTGGATCTGCTTTAGATAGTGTTGTAACTGATGAGGGATTAAATCAATCTGATCTACTGACTCTAGGTAAGCAACTGCGCAATCTTTCTGCATCAAATGTCAGAACTTTGACTATTCCTTTGAAGTATTACAACTACAGTAAGAATGGTGTCAGTGGCGCGGTCCTATGGGACCCCGTACTCGCTCCAGAGTTATTCAACAGAATCAAAAATGATGAGGCGCTGCTGGACAAGGTAAAGGCCGACCCCTCCGCTTCACCTACTGTTATCGATAAATTCAAGACCGGCAGTGCGGCCGACAACCCTTGTAAAGGCTAGGCTTTTCGCACCATGCTAAAGCTCTCAGTAGTAGGCACCGGTTATTTGGGTGCAACCCATGCCGCGGCAATGTCCTCCCTTGGATTCGAGGTTGTAGGGGTGGATGTGGATTCCAACAAGATATCTCAATTACAAAATGGTCGGGTTCCCTTTTTCGAGCCGCATTTAGAGGAGCTTCTTTTGCAGGAGCTAAACAGTGGACGGCTTAAATTCACAACAGATTTTTCACAACTTAGTGATTGTGATGTGCACTTTATCTGCGTCGGTACCCCTCAGCAGAAGGATGGTATTGCTGCTGATTTAACTTATGTGGATTCGGCTTTCAACGCAGTAGCAAAATTTGCAAAAGCAGGTTCGCTTTTGGTTGGAAAATCAACTGTCCCGGTTGGAACCGCTGAAAGATTAAAAAATGAGTTAGCCAATTCTCATCCCTCTCTTGAACTAGCTTGGAACCCAGAGTTTCTTCGAGAGGGTTTTGCGGTTGAAGACACCTTACGTCCTAATCGCTTAGTGGTTGGAGTTACCACTGACAAAGCTGAAAAGGTTTTGCAAGAGGTTTATCGTTCATTATTGAACGATAATGTGCCATGGATTAGAGCCGATTTGCCGACGGCAGAACTAGTTAAGGTTGCGGCTAATTCATTTCTTGCCACCAAGATCTCTTTCATCAATGCAATGGCAGAGATATGTGAAGCTGCTGGTGGAGATGTGACTGTTCTGGCAAAAGCAATCGGTTACGATCCCAGAATTGGTTCACGTTTCTTACAAGCCGGCATTGGATTTGGTGGCGGATGCTTACCCAAAGATATTCGAGCATTTATGGCCCGCTCTCAGGAGTTGGGAGCTGAACAATCCCTTGAGTTTCTGCGGGAAATTGATTCGATTAATCTGAGGGCTCGGCAACGAGTGATTGATTTGGTCCGGGCAGATATTGGGACAGATCTAAAGGGAAAGAAGATTGCGGTTTTAGGCGGAGCTTTCAAGCCAGATAGCGATGATGTTAGAGACTCCCCTGCCCTTGATATTGCCGCGCAGATTCAAGCTGCAGGAGCAAATGTTTCTGTGCATGATCCAAAGGCGGTCGAGCCCGCTCGGATTCGCCACCCTGAGTTGGATTACACAACTGAGATAAATGATTGTTTGCGCGATGCCGATATCGTTTTACATTTAACTGAGTGGAAGATTTATCGGGAGATAGATCCCAAAGTTGCTCTTGGTTTAGTGAGATCTGCGCGGATTATTGATGGTCGAAATGCACTGGATCGTGAAGCTTGGGTAGCTGCAGGTTGGAAGTTCAGAGCTCTAGGTAGAAGCTAAAACCGTGGCGCCAAAAATTGTTCTGGCATCTGCTTCACCCTCAAGACTAAGACTCTTACAAAACGCCGGAATTAATCCGGAAGTATTTGTTAGCGGAGTAGATGAAGAGGATGAGGCCTACGCATCTTTAACTCCAAAAGAACTAGTTATTGCACTAGCGATTGTTAAGGCCCATACAGTAGCCAAGATGATTTCAACTCCGGCGTTAGTAATTGGATGTGATTCCACATTCGAGTTTGAAGGAATCTCATTAGGAAAACCATTAACACCTGAGAACGCAATTGCGCGTGCCAAGTTACTGCGTGGAAAATCCGGCGTGCTTCACACCGGACATTGCATAATCGATACCGAGAAACAAATGGAAATTAGTGATGTCGCTTCCACTAAAGTTTTTTTCACTGAAATGAGTGATCAAGAGATTGAGAGTTATGTGGCCACTGGTGAGCCACTAAATGTTGCTGGTGGCTTCACCCTTGATGGCTTGAGTTCGCCTTTCATCTCAAGAATTGAGGGTGAAAGCTCAAATGTAATCGGTCTATCTTTGCCTTTAGTCCGTAACGCTGTTAACAAACTTGGTTACGAGTGGTTTGATTTACTCTCATGACGCTATATGCAGCCTATGGTTCAAATCTTGATCCCAGGCAGATGCTGCTGCGCGCACCTCATTCACCACATCGCGGCACTGGATGGTTGCGCGGTTGGCGGCTAACTTTTGGTGGTGAGGAGATTGGCTGGGAAGGGGCGGTAGCCACCCTTGCTGAAGACCCATCAGGCAGCGTATTTGTTTCAATATATGACCTCACCACAGCAGATGAAAACTCCTTAGATGAGTGGGAGGGAGTGACCACAGATCTCTATCGCAAGATCAGGGTTCGAGTGGAAACTTTAGATGGCTCTCCACTTTGTTATGTTTATGTTTTGAACTCATTTGAAGGTGGAGTTCCTTCAAAAAGATATTTAGAAATCATGATGGCAGCCGCACGCGAGGCTGGGGCGCCCGAGGATTACTTGTTGGAGTTATTGAAACGAGCTGCTCAGTAGTAAGTTTCCGCTATGGAAAATCAGCTTTCTCCAGATTTAGTCGAGCAGGTAGAACAATGGATTGCAGAAGATCCTGACCCAAAGACCCAAGCTCAATTACATGATTTATTGAAATCAAAAAATGAAGCTGAATTGAAATCTTGTTTCTCTGGTTTTCTAGAGTTTGGCACAGCGGGGTTACGTGGTGCACTTGGACCAGGTCCATCTCGAATGAACCGAGCGGTAGTTACTAAGACGGCAGCTGGAATCGCTAGTTACATGAAAAAACATGGCATGAACTCAGTAGCGATTGGTCGAGATGCACGATATGGATCGGAAGATTTCACCCGCGATACCGCTGAAATTATGATGGGTGCTGGGTTTAAAGTTTTCGTTTTGCCCCGTCCGTTACCAACACCAGTTCTTGCGTTTGTTACTAGAAAACTTAACTGCGATGTTGGAATTATGGTGACCGCAAGCCACAATCCACCGCAAGACAATGGTTACAAGGTTTATCTTGGTGGAACTGTGGACGGGGTTTTTTATGATGGTTCACAGATAATCTCCCCGGCTGATTCCCAAATCTCACATGAAATTTCACAGGTTCCACCACTTCCCTCACTGCCTCGAGCCAGTGGATGGAGTGTTTTAAGTGAGGATGATATTGATGCCTACATATCGGCAACTGCCAAGTTGGCGAAAAATCCTGGAAAGTTAAAGGTTGTCTATACGGCTATGCATGGGGTTGGTACTGAAACCCTCACTAAGGTCTTTGTTAAAGCTGGTTTCCCAGCTCCGATTTTGGTCTCCGCTCAGGCGCAACCAGACCCAGATTTTCCAACGGTGGCCTTTCCCAATCCAGAGGAGCCGGGTGCGATTGATTTAGCACTTAATACTGCGGCTGAAGAAAGCGCGGATTTGGTAATCGCAAATGATCCAGATGCTGATCGTTGTGCTGTCGCGGTCAAAGATGCTGTAACTGGTTGGCGCATGTTGCGCGGAGATGAGGTCGGTGCACTTCTCGCTGAATACATTGCTAGGAACAAACCTGCATCAAACTCAGTGATGGCAAACTCAATAGTTTCATCAACAATCGTTAGCAAAATTGCACAACATTATGGTGTTAAATTCCAGGAAACCCTCACTGGATTCAAATGGCTTTCTAAATTGCCAAACCTCTGCTTTGCTTATGAAGAAGCGCTTGGTTATGCGGTAGATACCAGCTCAGTAAATGACAAAGATGGCATTAGTGCAGCTTTAATGATGGTGCAGATGGCAACTGACTTGGCCACGGAAGGAAACACCATCTTAGATCTACTTGATGAAATTTGGGCGAGACATGGTTTCCACGCTACTCGTCAGATTTCGGTCCGTACGACAAGTGTCAAACAGATCTCTGACATCCTAGGCAAATTTAGAAGAAATACTCCCGAGCAAATCGGTGGCTACAAATTAATTCAATTTGATGATTTAGAGGCACCTAAAGATCATCTACCTCCCACCAACGGAGTTCGAATGTTTTTGGAGGGTGGGACCAGGATAATTATTAGACCTAGTGGAACTGAGCCCAAGATTAAGTGTTATATCGAGGTAGTAACCAAAGGCGAGCTTTCGACAGCTAAGTCCCAAGCTACTCAGATAATGGATGTGATTGAAGAGACCCTTCGCAAAATGCTTACCGCCCAATAAACTAGCGGCATGAGCGAAATCAACTGGCAGGAGTTACAAAGTTCAGCTGTTGCAGCGATGAAAAAGGCTTACGCGCCATATTCTAATTTCCCCGTCGGGGTTGCAGCACTTACTGAGGATGGGCGAATAGTCAGTGGATGTAATGTCGAGAACGCAAGTTATGGATTGGGCCTCTGTGCTGAATGTGGTTTGGTTTCAAACCTGATCTTGACCGGTCGATCAATTCTGCGGGCCATTTACTGCGTTGATGCACATGGAAATGCGCTCTCTCCTTGCGGCCGTTGTCGGCAACTTCTTTGGGAGCACAGCACTCCAAACACTCAATTTATGACCCCAGATGGTCCTGCACCGTTGTCAGATCTTTTACCTTGGGCCTTTGGTCCTGAAAATCTTTAGTTGATCTGCTGAGTTCCTTGTTACAAGAAAAAGATATTGCGGAGCTGCCAAAGGTTCTGCTGCATGACCATGTAGATGGTGGCCTGCGGCCCCAAACCATTATCGATATTGCGCGGCAAATAGATTTGAAATTGCCCTCATATGAGCCGGATTCATTACAGGAAAGTATCTTTGCCAGCTGCAATGAAGGCTCACTTGAGAAATACTTAAAGAACTTTGATTACACAATCGCGGTTATGCAAAGTTATGAAAATCTAATTCGGGTTTCCCGGGAATGCGTAATTGATCTTGCACTCGATGGCGTGGTTTATGCCGAAGTGCGCGGAGCGCCAGAGTTATTTACCCGAGGTGGACTCACAATTTCGCAGGTAATTGAGGCAACATTGCAGGGAATCTCTGAAGGGGTCACTGAGGCTCAATCACTTAATAGGAAAATAGAGAGTAAGTTCATCGCCTGCGCGATGAGACATACCAATCGCTCCCTAGAGGTTGCAGAAACAATTCTAAAATTCCGTGACAAAGGCGTAGTTGGCTTTGATATCGCAGGTGCAGAATCAGGTTTTCCAGCCAGCAATCATCGAGCGGCATTTGATCTGCTGCATGATCAAGGTTTTCCGTACACAATTCACGCCGGCGAAGCAGCTCCCTTCGAATCTATGAAAGATGCAATCAATAATTGCCGCGCCAAGCGAATTGGCCACGGGGTTAGATTAATTGATGAGATTGATTTATCTGGAGATGCTCCGAAACTTTCTGATGATGCCAAGATGATAAGAGATCTGCAGATTCATTTAGAAATGGCGCCGACCTCTAATCTACAAACTGGAGCGGCGGCAGATTATGAGAGCCATCCAGCAGCTGTACTTCATGATTTAGGTTTTAACATCGCTCTTAATACCGACAATAGATTGATGAGTAATACCTCTTTGAGTCGAGAGTATGAATTAATGAGCAACATTCATAATTGGAGTATTGAGGATTTAGTAGAGATGAATAAAAAAGCGCAGGCCGCCGCCTTTGCCCAGGTTTCAGAAGGATAGGATTTGTCACATGATTGATTTTCGCAGCTCTGCGGTAATTGAAAATCCCTACCCTCACTTAGCTGAGCTCCGCAAAAATAATCAGCCCATTTGGCATCCGGAGTTAAAGGTATTCCTCGCCGCAACCCATCGTGATGCCAATGAGGTGTTACGAAATAAAGGGCTGGGCCGGATTTATCAGGATCGAGTTCCAGAATCAGAGTGGAGTGTCTTCAACTGGCTTCACTCAGACTCTATTTTGGACAGCGAGCCACCAAAGCACACCAGATTGCGTGGCTTGGTTCTCAAAGCCTTTAATCGAAACCGTATTGAAGGTATGAGGGATGCGGTTGCGAAAATAACTGACTCGCTCCTTGATCAAATTGATTCCAAATCCACCGAGTTTGATCTAATAGCGGATTACGCAGAACCACTTCCAGTAAAGGTAATCGCGCTGCTCTTGGGTTTTCCACCAGAGGATGAGCATTTGCTGCGTCCCTGGTCCCAATCAATTGTCAAAATGTATGAGGTAAACCCACCTCTAGATCACCAAATTGAAGCGCAAAAAGCCGCAAATGAGTTCGCCAAATATGTACATGGATTAATGGAGAACCGTAAGAAAAATCCGCAAAATGATCTAATTACTGAGCTAACTCAGGTTCATGATGCTGGAGATAAGTTATCAACCCACGAACTTATTGCTACCTGTGTACTGCTACTAAATGCCGGTCATGAAGCTAGCGTAAATGGTTTTGGAAATGGGATGGTTTCACTACTAAATCACCCAAAACAACGTGATTTGCTTTTCAGTGATCCAGATAAGTATTCCGAGAGTGCGATAGAAGAGTTTTTACGATTTGATTCACCGTTGCAGTACTTCGAGCGAACCGCCACCAGCGATGTTGAAATCTCTGGAGTCGCCATAGAGACTGGGCAGAAAATCGTAAGTTTGTTGGGATCGGCTAATAGAGATGAAACCGTTTTCCAAAACGCAGATGAGTTCGATATATCTCGTCAGACCAATCCTCACATCGGTTTTGGAGCTGGAATCCACTTTTGTATTGGCGCTCCATTAGCCCGTATGGAGATGTCGGTATCACTACCGGCATTAATCAAACGCTTCCCAAATCTACAACTGGCTACCGAACCGATTAGAAGACCAACTTTTTCCTTAAGAGGTTACGAGAAAGTTTTAGTAAAAAACTAGATCCCGATTGGGTGCCAAACGGTTTTATTCTCCATAAAACCAATGATGCGCTGCGGTGATCCCTCAGCCTTAAAGCGGTAAATGCGCTTCAAGTTATCCGCGCCATCTCTCTTTAGAGCTTCATATGCTGATGGTTGAAGGCCAGATCCATCCACGCCATCAATATCCATATGTGAAGCGACCCAAGGAGCTAACTCCTCTGTCTTGCCGGTCAAGACATTAACTACTCCACCAGGAACATCGCTGGTCGCAATAACCTCAGCGAGAGTAATCGCGGAGAGTGGATACTCCTCATTTGCGATAGCGATAACCACATTTCCACCAGCCAAAATTGGAGCTATGCCATGAACGATATCGATGAGTGATGTACCCCCGTCGATAAAAGCAGCAACTACCCCTACTGGTTCTGGAGTAGTGAAGTTATAAAAAGATCCAGAAACTGGGTTTGTGGAGCCGAAAATTGTAGGAATCTTGTCGCACCAACCTGCGTACCAAACCCAAAGATCTATTGCGGCATCAACTTGTTTTGTAGCTTGAGCCTTTGTAACACCCTCTTGCGCCATGACTTCAGTTACAAACTGATCACGACGACCCTCCATCACCTCTGCAACCCGATAGAGAATCTGAGATCTATTAAACGCCGAAGCCGATGCCCATTTCTCGGATGCCGTTCTTGCAGCGACAACAGCATCACGTAAATCTTTTCGAGAAGCTAACGCAGGGTTTGCCAGGAAATTTCCCTTTGTATCAAATAACTCATAGCTACGCCCAGATTCACTTCTTGGAAACTGTCCGCCAATAAAAAGCTTATAAGTTTTTCTCACATCAACTCTCATGAGAAATCTCCTTTTAGATAAGCGGATAATCCATGTCTGCCGCCTTCACGTCCCCAACCCGATTCCTTGTAGCCGCCAAAAGGGCTCGCTGGATCAAACTTGTTAAAGGTGTTTGCCCAAATCACGCCAGCTTTTAACTGCTGAGCGCTCCAAAGAATTCGGGAGCCTTTATCGGTCCAGATACCAGCCGACAATCCATAAGGTGTGTTGTTAGCCTTCTCGATCGCCTCACTTGGAGTTCTGAAAGTTATAACAGAGAGAACCGGTCCAAAAATCTCTTCCTGAGCGATGCGATGTGCTTGAGATACACCAGTAAAAAATGTTGGGGGGAACCAAAAACCTTTCTCTGGTAACTCACATTGCGGTGACCAGCGCTCCGCACCCTCTGCATCTCCAGACTCTGCCAACTCTCTAATTTTCATTAGCTGGGCCTGTGAATTAATTGCACCTAAATCAGTGTTCTTATCAAGTGGATCGCCCACACGTATCATGGACATGCGGCGCTTTAACTTCTCAAGTAATTCATCCTTTATGTTCTCCTGGACCAGCAAACGAGAGCCAGCACAGCAAACATGACCTTGATTGAAGTAGATGCCGTTAATTATTCCCTCGACTGTTTCATCGATTGGAGCATCTTCAAAAATTATGTTGGCGCCTTTACCGCCCAGCTCTAAGGTCAAAGCCTTCTTAGAGCTAGCAACACTCTTAGCGATAATCTTCCCAACTTCAGTTGAGCCTGTGAATGCAATCTTGTTGATACCAGGGTGATTAACGATGGCAGCTCCAGTTGCGCCATCTCCGGTCAGAATATTTACAACACCTTTTGGCAGATCAGCTTGTTGGCACACCTCTGCAAATAAGAGAGCGGTTAGCGGTGTGGTCTCGGCTGGCTTTAAAACAACGGTATTTCCCGTAGCTAATGCAGGCGCTACCTTCCAAGCCAACATCAACATTGGGAAGTTCCATGGAATTATCTGACCAACCACACCATGCGGCTTTGGGTTTTTACCTAATCCCGCGTAATCAAGTTTGTCTGCCCAGCCAGCATGATAGAAAAAGTGTGCAGCGGCTAGTGGGATATCGGTATCTCGAGTCTCTCTAATCGGTTTTCCGTTGTCCATCGATTCAAGAACGGCAAACTCTCGAGCTCTCTCCTGCAGTATTCGCGCAATTCTAAAAAGATATTTACCACGTTGAGCGCCGGTCAACTTGGACCAGGTTTTACGGTATGCCTCAGATGCTGCCTTTACCGCTTTATCAACATCGGAAGCGGTGGCTTGGGTGACTCGGGACAAAACCTTTTCATTTGCTGGATTTATGGTTTCAAATCTCTTGCCACCTTTAGAAGGTACAAACTTTCCATCGATATAGAGGTTGTAATCCGATTGAATATCAACAATTGCGGTTGATTCAGGCGCCGGGGCATATTCAAATTTCATCATTAATCCAATGTCACGTAGTTTCTTCCGGAGTACTGTCCACTTTTCATCTTCATGCGTTGCATAAGTAAATCATTGAGTAGAGCGCTAGCTCCGATACGAAATAGCTTTGGATCCAACCAATCTGGACCAGCGGTTTCATTTACCAATACCAATTGTTTGATGGCATCTTTGGTAGTGCGAATACCGCCTGCAGGCTTGACGCCAATTTTCTTTCCGGTCATTGCAAAATAGTCACGAACCGCTTCTAGCATCACTAAAACGACTGGTGCGGTCGCAGCGGGAGTAACTTTGCCAGTGCTGGTCTTTATGAAATCCGCTCCAGCGGCCATAGCAAGAAAAGAGGCCCTTCGAGCATTGTCATAGGTAACTAGCTCACCGGTCTCCAAAATCACCTTTAAGTGGGCCCTATCCCCGCAAATCTCCTTAATGCAAACGATTTCAGTAAATACTTTCTCGAGGTTTCCAGATAGAAAGGCACCACGATCAATCACCATATCAATCTCGGTCGCACCGCTGGCGATCGCATCCTCGGTATCCCGCTTCTTAACATCAAGACTGGCACGACCAGAAGGAAATGCGGTAGAAACAGCAGCAACTGGAATTTCTTTTCCGCCATTGTTGTCTAAATGTTCGCGGGCAATTTTCACCATATCGTTGTAAACACAAACTGCACCAACATGAGGAACTGAATTATCGCTTGGATCAGGTCTTACAGCTTTTGTGCAAAGTGCAGCAACCTTGCCCGGTGTATCTGCACCTTCCAATGTTGTTAGATCAATCATTGATATTGCGGTATCAATCGCCCAAAGTTTGCTAGAGGTTTTAATACTTCTTGTCGCCAACATTGCAGCTCGTGAATCCGCACCAACTTGATCAACTGGTGAAAGATTTTTTAGAAAACTCTTGATTGAGCTCTCGCTGCTATCGGTCAGAAGCATGCGGTAATACTATCTAGTTGAAATCAGATTGAGAAGGGCGTTTTACTAGATTATGTATTCGCTTTACCCCTACCCTTGTGACATGAAACCCATACCTTTGATTTTGGACTGCGACCCCGGCCATGATGACGCCTTAGCCATGATCTTGGCGGCTCATAACCCATCACTAAAGCTGCTTGGCATTACAACAGTCTCTGGCAATGGTGGAATTGCAAAGGTAACACTAAATGCACGCCGTGTCGCAACTATGGCCGGGATTAATGTTCCTATTGCAGAGGGTGCAGGTAAAGCAATTTTAGGTGCCGTTGAAGAGGCGCATGATATTCATGGTGAATCTGCATTGGATGGCGCAGAGCTGCCACAACCAAGTATTGAACTATCAAATCTGCACGCTGTAGATCTAATTGCAAAATTACTTTCGGAAAATCCCGAGCCGGTTACTCTGGTTGCTACCGGCCCACTAACCAATATCGCTCTGTTTTTGAAGATGTATCCACAGTTAAAGAGTCAGATATCTGAGATTGTCTTCATGGGAGGCAGTGCGAGCAGAGGAAACCGCACCCCGTATGCCGAATTCAATATTTGGATGGATCCCGAGGCTGCTGATGTAGTACTAAGAAGCGGATTGCCGCTGACGATGTGTGGACTAGATGTAACCCACCAAGCCCTCGTTACCAAAACAATTTTTGCCCAACTAGAGGCGATGCAGACCGAGTTAAGCAAAACCATAATTGGCCTGCTCAAGTTCTTTGCCAAAACCTACGATGAGGTTTTTGAAATGCCGGATCCACCTCTTCATGATCCCGTTGCTATCGCTCTAATGATTGATCGTAGTGTCGTGAAATCCAGGTTTGTAAATGTCCAAGTCGAATTAAGTGGACCACTCACCCGCGGCGCCACCGTAGTAGATATCTACAATCGTCTTGGTCAAGAAGCCAACTGCAATGTTGCGCTCGAATTGGATTTCGAGAAGTTTTGGACTCTAATGCTGGATGCGATTAAAGCTGCTGCAATTACAAAGTAAGCTACAGAGTTACAGGGCGACCAGCTGCCTTATCGGCAGCGATTAGCTCTCGTAAACCTTGCACCGCGGTTTCCAGCAAAATATCAAGCGGTGGCATTGGCTCTTTGCCATGCACCATCATTACCCCACCAGCTCTAACTCTGAGCATCGATGCAATTACAAAAAGCGCTGAGGCCTCCATTTCGGAGCACAAAGCGCCACCGATCTCCCATGCCTTCCAACGTTCTAGTAGATCTTTGGCAACCCCCATGCGCTCTGGTTCATGTTGTCCATAGAAAGAGTCTTTAGATTGAGT
>JBJOIM010000019.1:0-24721 GCA_046047175.1 Actinomycetota bacterium
TTCATCATCTTTGATTCCAGCGGTTAACAAATTGGGATCAGTTCCGTTAATGCTAGGTGGTAGTGAAGAGCAGAAGAAGAGATGGCTAACTCCACTGGCGCAAGGAAAAGGTTTTTCTTACTGCTTGTCAGAGTCAGAGGCTGGTTCAGATGCCGCCGGAATGAAGACTCGTGCGGTTCGCAAAGGTGATGGCTGGGTTTTAAACGGCAGCAAGAAGTGGATTTCACATGCTGGTTTCTCTGAGTTTTACACCGTTCTTGCTTCCACTGATCCAGAAAAGGGTGCAAAGGGAATTACCGCATTTGTAGTTGAGAAGAGCGATCCAGGAGTTTCATTTGGTGCTCATGAAAAGAAGATGGGATTTAAGGGATCACCAACCCGCGAGGTTTACTTCGACAATGTCGAGTTTGGTGATGACCGTCGTATTAGTGAGATCGGCGCTGGTTTTGGATTAGCGATGAAGACTTTGGATCACACACGCATCACTATTGCCGCCCAAGCTTTGGGAATTGCGCAAGGTGCCTTTGAAGTTGCCACCAAGTACGCTCATGAGAGAAAACAATTTGGCAAGTCGATCTTTGATTTCCAGGCGGTTCAGTTCATGTTGGCTGATATGGCGATGGAGATTGCGGCGGCCCGCCAACTAACTTATGCCGCAGCCAGCAAGAGTGAATCCTTAACAAATGACCTAACCTTCTTCTCTGCCGCCTCAAAGTGCTACGCAACCGATGTTGCAATGAAGGTAACTACTGATGCGGTTCAGGTGCTTGGTGGATATGGCTACGTAAGTGATTATCCGGTCGAGCGAATGATGCGTGATGCAAAGTTAACTCAGATCTACGAAGGCACCAATCAGATTCAAAGATTGGTGATGGCTCGCAACCTCAACTCTGTGCTGTAAATCGAACCAAGATCTCTGCGGTGGCTGCTGCATTTACCTTTTGATCATGCGGTTCGTGGGGAACCTCTTCACTAGATAGCTCTCCGGGATAAACCAAAGCCACTCGCCAAGCTTTGGTTCGGGTTAATGCCCGATCATAGGAGCCGCCGCCTTGTCCCAAACGATTGCCATTTCGATCAATGTGTAGAGCGGGCATGATCACAACATCAATTTCTCCGGAGTAAACCGCACCTTCTGTGGTTTGCCACTGTAAATCTTTATCCTCCAACATGTGAGGAGTCAGGACAGTTTTACCGAGTCTTTGTAACTCCTGATTTAGAAATTTGGTATCTGGTTCAAATCCATAGGAAATATAAGTGGCGACCACCTTTGCCTGGGAAATCTCTTGGGTCGCTAAAAGATGTTGCCAATCACTTTCCACCACCAAAAACTCTCTTTCGGCACGAAACCTTTTTCGCATCTCAGCTTTAATTCGTTTCGCCTCTTTTTTAGCGGTGATATCCACGGGAATAGCGTAGGTTCAAAGTATGGTTGCGGCGTGAGCGAAACGATAAAACTCTCAGAGTTTGCTAATGAGTTATTGGCGCTAGCAAGACCCCTAGCGGCATTTGATATGCCATTGATGGATGCACATGGCGCCACCTTGGCGCTAGATGTAATCGCAAACAATAAAACCATTATGAAGTCCGGCTCCAGAATTCGCTCCACTCAAATTGGATTAGCGGCCTCTGCAGGTTTAGATCATCTACCGACCCGGCCACAACCGCGAGTAGTAGTTATCTCAGCTGGAGCTGATTTAGTTGAACCAGGATCTCCTTTGCGAGATCGAGAAGATGAGTATGAAACCAACTCCTGGCTGTTGACTACAGCGGTAAAGGAAGCAGGGGCGGTGGGTTATCGAGTGCACACCATTCCGGAAACAGCTGAACAATTAAAAGATGTAGTTGAAGATCAATTAGTTCGTGCAGATTTAGTTGTGATCTGCGGTGAGAGCCATGATGACTCTTTTGCTTTGATTTACTCAGTTTTGCAGCAGATCGGGCAGGTTCGGGAACTAACCCCGCTGATTAAAGGAACTGGCAAACATGCCTTTGGAAGTATTGGTCCGGATCGCACACCGGTAGTGGTTTTGCCAGGTGATCCAATCTATGCCTATATCTCTACCGAACTTTTTGTCCGCCCAATGATTCGCAGCATGATGGGGCTGTATGACATTTATCGTCCAGTGATTAAAGCAAGATTAAAAAATGATGTCACTGGTGAAATTGGCAAAACCTCTTTTGTCCGTGCAGTTCTATCTGATGAGGGAAGTGGCATGAGATCAGTTTCTGCTCTAGAGAATCAAGAAGAACTAGTCACGCTTTCCGATGCGACCGGTTTAATTGTGGTGCCTGACTCAGTAACTGCTTTAAGTGCGGGCGCAGAGGTAGAGGTACTGCTTCTCGAACGGCGCTTCAACTAAAAATCTGTTATGGCGCGTGTTTCTAGAAATAATTGGCCCCTGATTCTTAATGATGGGGAGCTCACCTTGCGCCCTTTAAGGATTCGGGATCGAAGCTCCTGGTTGACCACAAGAAGAAGGAATCGGGAGTGGCTCACGCCATGGGAGGCCACCTCGCCAATTGCGGAAGAGAACAAGGACCTCCCTACCTATATAGAGATGGTGCAGATTCACAATAAAGAGGGTCGTGCTGGTAGATCTATCTCACTTGCGATTTGGTTTGATAAAGAGTTAATCGGACAGATAACTCTGGGCGGCATCTCCTACGGCGCTTATCGTGGCGGGCATATTGGTTATTGGATTGACCAGAGATATGCCAGCAAAGGGCTCACAACTAGGGCGGTCCGAGAGCTAACTAGGTATGGAATTGAGGAACTTGGTTTACATAGAATCGAAATTAATCTAAGACCTGAGAACATCGCTTCAAAAAGGGTTGCAGAAAAATCTGGTTATGTTTTTGAAGGGCTTCGTCCCAGATATCTTCATATTGATGGTGCTTGGCGAGACCATCTTTGTTATGTAAAAGAAAATCCACGGTTGTAAACAACTGAAAATTTCTTGCCGGAATTAGGGGGGAAATACCCTAAAAGTCCGAATCCTGCCTTTAGGGTTATCACTCGTGGGATCAGGGTTTATTTACTTAATCATCGTAGGCATGTGGATTGCTTACTTCCTGCCCCGGTGGATCTCTAACCATGAAGAGGTTTCTGGCCGAACCGTAGAAAAATTTGAAAAAACTATGAAGGTAGTTGGTGCTACCTCAGGTAATGCCGTACCAGATTATGAAACTTTGGTTGCAAAACGGGAACAACAGATTGCTAATCGCAGGATTACCTTTGCTGGAATTAGTGGCCTAACCTTTTTGATAACTGCCTTTGCATTGATTGGGTTAGTTTCTTCATCAGCTATCGCACTTCCGGTATCGGCATTTGTTCTCTATGTTGTTCATGCTAGACATCAGATTTTTACAATGCAGGAAGAGCTCAATCGCGCACAGCTAAGCCAACAAAATAATTCCAAGCCTTCCTCTGGAAAGTATTCAGAGTTAATCGCTCGAGCTAAGAGAGTTCAGACAACTCTTAATATCTCTGAAGAACAGTGGACTCCTCTGTCAGAGCGAGTGGCTAGTTACTCTCAAGAGGTACAGAGCATTGTGATCTTGCCAAAGGGCAGCGCAGAGAAATCCCGCGAAACATGGGAGCCAACTGCGGTACCTACACCAAGTTATGTAAATGCTCCAAAGGCGGCACCACAACGACGCACTATTGATTTAACTGTGCCTGGTGCCTGGAGTGAAGCTCAGGAGCGTGCCATGCGAGATGCCATGGCTCCTAAATCTGATCAAATATTTGATCAAGAACAAGCAGATGCAATGGAAGAGCATCTGCGGCAATACCGCGCTGCTGGTCAGTAATTAGATCCAGCTACTAAACCACATCAGTGCATACCAATCTGAGTAATTAATTATCTGCCCCACAAAAATCGGGTAAAAGTAGGCAAAAAACAGCGCTACTAGAGCAACCCCAACCAATGCGTACTGCTGGCGAACTTTTCTGGTCACTTCATCTTCTAAGAACTTACTCAATACAAATGCAAGACAGAGAATTAGAAATGGTTGAAAGGCAATAGCGTAGAAGAAAAAGGTAGTGCGTTCAGGGAAGGCCAACCACGGTAGATAACTGGATAGTAGAAAGAGAAGTATCAAACCATTGCTCTTCTCTCTTCGATATATGAAGTATCCGATTGCAACAAAGATCGCTATTAGTCCGGCCCACCAAAGTATTGGAGTTCCAATTGCTAGGACCTCCTGCGAACAACTTTCTGCTCCACAACTCTTGGGATCATCGTAAAAGAATGAGGTGGGCCTACCGAGAATCAACCAGTTCCATGCGCTGGCTTGATATGAGTGATCAGTTGTTAATCCGGTATGAAAGTTCAATATCTCCGAGTGATAATTAAACAAAGATGCTAGAGGGTTGCTTTTGGAGCTACGACTCCATCCATCAGAACTTAAGAACCAGCCGAACCAACTAGATAGGTAGACCGCCAAAGGCAGCAAGCCAAATTGAGTTGGAGTTAATATAAAGCGGCGCTTCGCAATCAAAAGATAAATGCCAACAGCGACCAGAACATAAACCGCACTCCACTTTGTGCCGAGCGCGAGACCAAATACAACACCAGCCCACCAGAGCTTTTCCTTGATTAAAAGGTAGAAGGCAAGCAAAATGAAAAATGAAAGGAAGATGTCCAGCAAAGCCGTGCGTGACATAACTAGATGCAATCCATCCAGGGACATCAGGGCCGCTGCGACCAAGCTAACAAACTCAGATCTAAAAAGTTGTTTTGCGATTAGATAAACCAACAGAATTGAAATGGTTCCGATTGAGGCTGCTGAGAACCGCCAGCCAAATGGGTTGTCACCAAACACCTGTATTCCGAGCGCTATTAACCACTTGCCTACAGGTGGATGGACAATGAACTCCGCCGCACCGCTATCTAGTTCGACTCCGTGAGCTAGATAATCCCTTGCCCCATCAACGTAATACACCTCATCAAAGACCAACTCTGAGGGCCGGCCCAGATTTATAAATCTAGTTAAAGCGCTAAATAGCAAAATAGAAAGTAGCGCGAGGAGATGGGGCCGCTTCATCAGGCACAAGGATACTCATCACCAAAAACACCTCCATAATGGTGGTGTGAGCGAGTTGATTTTGGCTGCTGTGCCGCTAGGAAATATCGGAGATGCCTCCGAACGGTTAAAGCTGGCAATAACGAGCGCAGATTTAGTTGCAGCTGAAGACTCCCGTCGCTTTTTGCGACTTTGCAAGGATTTAAATCTAAATTGTCAGGCCCAGATAATCTCTTTTTTCGAGGGAAATGAAAGCGAGCGGTTAGCAGAAATCAACGATGCTCTGAGTACGGGCAAAAAAGTTTTGTTAGTAACTGATGCCGGAATGCCATCTGTTAGTGATCCAGGATTTCGGGCCGCTCGAATGGCGATTGATAACAAATTTAAATTAACAGTTATCCCAGGACCGAGTGCGGTATTGGCAGCTCTCGCTTTATCGGGATTACCTACCGATAGTTTTGCTTTTGATGGATTTCCTCCTCGCACTAGTGGAGCAAGACAGGAATGGTTTGCGCAGCGCGCAAATGAAATCCGTACTTTAGTTTTGTTTGAAGCACCACATCGCATCACTGAAACGATTGCGGCAATCAAAGAGGAGTTTGGTGCTAATCGACAGATGGCAATATGTAGAGAAATTACAAAAACTTATGAGGAGACTGTTAGGGGAACGGCGCAGGAACTTCATGAGTGGAGTCTCAGTAAAGAGATGTTGGGTGAGTTCACTATTGTTATTGCAGGATATGTCCCAGATGCAGCAGAGAAATCTGATGCGGAGATCGCTGATTTAGTTAAGCATTATGAAGCATCTGGAATTACCCGAAAGGAAGCGATTTCGATAGTCGCCAAAGAGCTACATCTACCCAAGCGCAAAGTCTTTGACATCATGGTGCTAGATAAATAGATAGACTGCGCACCATGTCCGGCAAATCCTTCTACCTGACCACGCCTATTTACTATGTAAATGATGCGCCCCATATTGGTCATGCCTATACGACAGTAGCCGGAGATTTATTGACCCGCTGGCACCGCCAAAAAGGTGAGTCGGTTTGGTTTTTAACTGGCACTGACGAACATGGCCAAAAGGTCATGCGCACCGCAGAGGCCAACAACACTCCGCCACAGCAATGGTGTGACAGATTGGTTGAAGAGGCTTGGAAACCGGTTTGGAAACATCTCGAGATTGCCAACGATGACTTTATTCGCACGACAGAGCCACGGCACATGGAGCGGGTACAAAAATTCTTGCAAGGCTTGATGGAAAAAGGTTTTATCTACGAAGGTAAGTATGAAGGTCCTTACTGCGTAGGTTGCGAAGAGTTCAAACTTCCTGGCGATCTTGATGAAGGAAAGTGCAAGATTCACTCCAAGCCTGTCGAGATGCTTAGCGAAACCAACTGGTTTTTTAAACTCTCTGCTTTTGTTCAACCATTGCTCGAGCATTACCAGAAAAACCCTGAAGCCTGCGAACCTGCCAGTGCTAGAAATGAAGTGATTTCATTTTTGGAAGGCGGTGTATCTGATCTATCAATCTCTCGCTCTACATTTAACTGGGGAATCCCAGTTCCTTGGGATACCAAGCAAGTGGTTTATGTTTGGTTTGATGCGTTATTAAATTACGCGACCGCTGTGGGTTTAACAGATCCAGCAGATTCTGATGGCGGCAAGCTCTTTGCCAAGACTTGGCCAGCAGATGTTCATCTGGTCGGAAAAGATATTTTGCGCTTTCACGCTGTTATTTGGCCGGCAATGTTGATGGCTGCCGAGCTGCCAGTTCCAAAGAAGGTATTTGCGCATGGCTGGTTGTTGGTTGGCGGCGAAAAAATGAGCAAGAGTAAATTAACTGGAATTGCACCGTCGGATATCACCAAACATTTTGGCGTTGATGCTTTCCGCTATTACTTCATGCGTGCGATTCCATTTGGTAGTGATGGCTCATTTTCTTGGGAAGATATGGCCGCTCGCTATACCTCAGAGCTAGCCAATGACTTCGGAAATCTAGCCTCCCGCCTAGCGGCCATGGTGGAAAAGTATTGTTCTGGAACCCTGCCTGCAGTTGCGAAAGACAATGAACTCTCTGCTGCATTAGACAGTACTGTTAAAGCAGCCGATCAAGCCATTTGCGCGTTGGATTTCCAAGGCGGGATAAATCAGATTATGGAGTTCTGCAAACAGGTCAATGGTTATGTCACCGCTAAAAAGCCCTGGGCTGTTGCAAAAGATGAAGCACGCAAAGCTGAGTTAGATGAGATTCTCTACAACACCGCAGAGGCGCTTCGAGCTTTAGCGGTGTTGTTACATCCAATAATGCCGATCTCAACCCAAAAGCTTTGGGATTCGCTAGGTGCCGCAGAGGGTTTGGGAGCAATCGAAGCTCAGAAAATCTCTGAGGTTGCCAAGTGGGGACAGCTACCAGCAGGAGCCAAGATCACAAAAGGCGAGATACTCTTTCCTCGACTAGCAGAGCTAGAGAGTTAATTAATTTAAATGACTGATCGTCACAATCGAGATTTAGATAGACAGCCCGCTCCACTTCCCGAACCACTTCCCGTCAAATGTGTTGACTCACATGCTCATTTAGAGATTGTTACAAACACCGAACCAGATCACCCAGAAATTAAAAGAGTTTTAGATGAAGCCGCATCAGTCGGTATTGATCGAATTGTTCAGGTCGGTTACTCAGCTGAACAATCTGAGTGGTGTGTGCGATTAGCTGAGATTTGGAATAACCAGGTATTAGCTGCGGTTGCGCTGCATCCCAATGAAGCACCTGTTGTTGAGGATTTAGAAAAAGATTTAGCGATTATTGATCAGTTAGCTTCACGCCCGAGAGTTAGAGCAATTGGAGAAACGGGATTAGATTTCTTTCGCACTGAGCCCGAGCTACAGGATAAGCAGCGGTACTCATTCAAAAGACATATCGAAATGGCCAAGCGACATAACAAAGCTCTTGTGATTCATGATCGTGATGCTCATCGCGCAGTCCTAGATACTTTGGATGAGGTCGGTGCGCCAAATCAGACCGTGTTTCATTGCTTCTCGGGTGACGCGGATATGGCGCGGGAGTGCATCGATAAGGGGTACATACTCTCTTTCGCTGGCACCGTGACCTTTAAAAACGCTCCGCAGTTGCGGGAGGCGGTAAAGCTGGTGCCATTAGATCAGTTGTTAGTAGAGACCGATTCACCATTTCTAGCGCCCACACCACATCGTGGTGCTCTAAATACCCCAGCCCAAATACCCAATATTTTGCGTTATATCGCAGCAGAGCGCAATGAACCACTAGCTGAGTTAGCTAATGCAATTAGCGCCAATGCCGAACGAATCTTCGGACCATTTAAATCATGAGTATTTCTCTTTTGGGCGCAGCCGAGATTCGCGCCCTTGCTGAGCAGTTAGATGTACATCCCGCAAAATCGCTGGGACAAAACTTTGTTATCGATGCCAATACCTGTCAGAAAATTGTGCGCTTAGCTGTAATTAGTCAAGGTGATCATGTTGTTGAAATTGGCCCTGGTTTAGGTTCTCTAACTTTGGCACTCTTGCAAGCCACTAATAAAGTTACCGCGATTGAAATTGATGAAAGATTGGCAAAGCAACTTCCCATCACCGCAAAAGAACATGGCGTTGCCGATGGCAATCTGCACATAATGAACCAAGATGCATTGCAGGTTTTTGATATTCCAGGAAACCCGACAAAGCTAGTAGCGAACTTGCCCTATAACGTGTCAGTGCCGGTGCTTCTCAATTTTCTAGAGCGGTTTCCCTCGATAACCTCGGGGGTTGTTATGGTGCAAACAGAGGTAGCTGAGCGTTTGGCGGCAAAACCTGGCAGCAAAACTTATGGCGTGCCAAGCGCTAAAGCGGCATGGTGGAGCGACATGATTCTGGCTGATTCAGTGTCACGATCGGTTTTCTGGCCAGTTCCTAATGTCGATTCCTCGCTCGTGAAGTTTGTAAGACATGAACCGCTAGGGGATGAGAGCTTGCGCCGGCGCACCTTTGAGTTAATAGATCGCGCATTTGGACAGCGCCGTAAGATGTTGAGGGCGATTTATGCTGATATTTATGGCGGTTCCACAGCGGCGGAGACGGCTTTGTTATCGGCAGGGGTGGAGCCCACAACTCGCGGTGAATCCCTTTCAATAGAGAAATTTGCCGCTATCGCCAAGCAATTGGATAGGCGTTAAAGAGAACAAAGTAATACGCTCGCCACATGCCCTCATATGTGGTGACGCGTGCGCCCGGCAAGATCAATCTACAACTATCGGTTGGTCCACTTCAGACAGATGGTTATCACCCAGTGGCCACAGTTTTTCAAGCGGTTTCACTTTTTGATGATGTTCGTATTTCTTTTTCCGATAAGCCAGGAATATCTCTAGCCGCTTCTGGAAAAGTAAGCGAGCTGCTTCCACTTGATAAAAACAATTTGGCTTTTAAAGCTGCAGAGTTAATGTGTAAGAAGTTTGAGATTACTGATGGATTAGCAATTACATTAACCAAAGAAATTCCCATTGCTGGCGGTATGGCAGGCGGTAGCGCAGATGCTGGAGCCACAATTGTTGGAATTGATTCATTATTTGGTTTGGGATTGAGTCGAAGTCGTGGAGATCAAATTACTCCTGTGTTGTCCCGCGGAAATTACAACTGGGTTTTGGCACTTTCCAGCTCTGGTTTATCAACTCCTGCTGTTTATCAAGAGTGTGATCGATTGCGGGAAGGATTGCAGGTTGCACCACCACATATCAGCGACTCTTTAATGCAGGCGCTAGGTGCAGGTGATGCGATCGCATTAGGTAAAGCGTTATCAAATGATCTCCAACCAGCAGCGTGCTCATTAAAGCCAGCGTTACGTTTAATACTTGATGTTGGAATGGATTACGGAGCTTTGGGTGGATTGGTATCTGGCTCTGGACCAACCGTTGCATTCTTGGCAGAGAATGAGGATCATGCACTTGATTTAGTAGTGGCGCTGACCTCAAGTGGCGTTGTTGGAAATGTGGTTCGGGCCGCAGGTCCAGTCCCAGGCGCCCGGGTGATTGAGAGCGCTTAACCCTGCACCGCCGCGGTTAGTAGCAGCGAGCCTGACCCAATAGAATTCAGGTTCCTCCATTGTGTAGTGGCTAGCACATGGGCCTTTGAAGCCCAGGGTCCAGGATCGATACCTGGTGGAGGAGCCACTTAACTAGACTGCGGCTTACGAGCATGAAAGGCGGGAAGTTGAGCAAACTGGATCTTGCCATCGTTCTCGCAGCTGGCGAGGGCACCCGGATGAAATCTTCTCGTGCCAAAGTCCTACATGAAATCGCAGGTCGCTCATTACTTGGACATGTCTTGCATGCCTTATCACCGCTACAAGCAAATGAGGTTCGGGTAGTTGTTGGAGCGGCAAAAGATGAGGTAACAAATCATCTGGCTCAAATTTCTCCAAATGCTAAAACTGTTTTCCAAGAGGTACGGGGCGGCACCGGTCACGCCACCAAGTTAGCGCTCGAAGGTTTTTCCGGAACTGGTGCGGTTTTAGTTTGCGCCGGAGATACACCATTACTAACTGGAAAAACTCTGCTTGATTTACTTGCCGCACATCAAAGCTCTGGAGCTAGCGCCACTGTATTGACCGCTGAGATGTTAGATCCCTCTGGTTATGGTCGCATCATTAGAGATGCCAACAATAATTTGGCGCAGATTGTCGAAGAGAAAGATGCTTCACAGCAGCAAAAGCAAACCCTTGAGATTAACTCAGGGGTTTATGTTTTTTCTGCGCCGGATTTAATCGCGGCTTTAGGCAAATTGACCGCTCACAATGCGCAAAAAGAAGAGTATTTGACAGATGTGATTGCCATCCTTAAATCAGAAGGCAAATTAGTTTCGGCTTTTATGACCGCGGATTACACCGAGGTTTTTGGGGTAAATGATCGGCAGCAGTTGGCTACCTGTGGGTTCTTGATGAATGCACGAATCTGTGAAGCCTTAATGAAAAGTGGCGTCACCATTGTTGATCAAATGAGTACATGGATAGATGTAACCGCTGAGATTGAGATTGATGTTCATATCGAATCGGGCACTGCAATCAAGGGCAGTACCAAGATTGGAAAATCTGCGGTAGTTGGTCCTCGTACTACTTTGATCGATTGTCAGGTCGGCGAAGCAGCAAAGGTGTTTGAATCTCATTGCCAAGAGGCGGTAATCGGTAGCGGGGCACAGGTTGGTCCATATACCCATTTACGCAGTGGAACCGTACTTTCAGATCAGGTACGCGTTGGCTCCTTTGTTGAAATCAAGAATTCAACTGTCGGTCATGGCTCAAAGCTTCCTCATCTTTCTTATGTTGGAGATGCCATTATCGGCAGCGAAACAAATATCGGAGCGGCAACTGTTTTTGTGAACTATGACGGGGTCGACAAGCACAAGACCGTTATTGGAGATCATGTCCGAATCGGCAGCGACTCAATGTTGGTAGCACCGGTCACGATTGGTGATGGTGCTTACACGGCCGCGGGCTCTGTAATCACAGAGGATGTTCCAGCTGGCGCGCTCGGTATCGCTCGGGCAAAGCAAAGCAATATTCTTGGTTGGGTATTAAAGAAACGTAAGGGCACCAAATCCGCAGAGGCAGCAGCCAAAAAAGAAGGGCAGAAATGAGCACCGAACTACGTCTCAGTTCCGAAAAGCGACTCCGGATTTTTACCGGACGTGGATACCCAGAGCTGGCTGAAGAGGTAGCAGCAGAACTTGGAGTGCCCATTACTCCAACTAGTGCTTATGACTTTGCTAATGGTGAAATATTTGTACGTTTTGAGGAGAGCGTTAGAGGTTGCGATGCCTTTGTAATTCAAAGCCATTCCGCTCCTGTAAATAAACAAATCATGGAGCAGCTCATCATGGTTGATGCGCTAAAGCGTGCCTCTGCAAAAAGAATTACTGTGATTGTGCCGTTTTATGGATATGCCCGCCAGGATAAGAAGCACCGCGGCCGTGAGCCAATCTCTGCACGATTGATGGCGGATCTATTCAAGACCGCTGGCGCAGATCGATTGATGACTGTTGATCTACACACCTCACAGATTCAGGGATTTTTTGATGGACCGGTTGATCACTTATTTGCACTGCCACTGCTAGCAAATTACGTTGGCTCTAAAGTTGATCGCTCTCGCCTAACCATTGTTTCTCCTGACTCAGGAAGAGTTCGAGTGGCAGAGCGCTGGAGCGATCTCTTGGGTGGAACCCAAATCGCATTTATCCATAAGACTCGAGATCCGCGAATTCCAAATGAGGCTGTTACCGGCCGTGTAGTTGGAGAGGTTGAAGGCCAAACCTGCGTTGTAATCGATGACATGATCGATACCGCTGGAACAATTACTAAAGCGGTGGATGCACTTTACGATGCTGGGGCGAAAGAGGTAATTGTTGCCGCTACACATGCGGTTTTCTCAGGTCCAGCTGCAGATCGTCTGCGTAACTCCAAAGTCAGCGAAGTAGTTGTCGCAAACACTCTGCCAATCCCAGAAGAGAGCCGTTTCCCAAATCTCACAGTTCTTTCGATTGCACCGTTGTTAGCCAGAGCAATTCGCGAGGTATTTGAGGACGGATCAGTCACCAGCCTTTTTGATGGCCACTCTTAAAAAACTTATCGCACTTTTTTGTGCGTTAACTTTTCTACCTTTAATTCCGGCAAGTGCGGAGGAGCCGTATCGAATTACTGTTATGTCCCGCAATTTATATCTTGGTGCAGATGTTGGAGTAGCACTAGAAAAGATTCCTAACTTCCCAGCTGCTGCTCAATTTATGTGGGATCAGATGAAACAAACCAACTTTGCGCTGCGAGCTCCGAAGTTAGCGCGGGAAGCGGTACAGGATCGGCCCGAAATTATTGGTATTCAAGAAGCGACAATTTGGTACTGCAAAAAGGATTTATTTAGCGATCAGGTTGAGGTATTTAATTTCCTAGATGAGCTGATTGCCGCCACCAAGCAGACTGGTGTGGGTTATTCATTGGCAACCGCGAGTGGTGAAGCGGCGTTTAACCCGGGATACAAGATCGCGCCCGTTCCTTTTCTTACCAAGGTAAATGATCCTGAGGTTTTCCAACCCATTTTTAAACAAGATAGCGCGGCTTGTGGCTTCACAATCGGAGATGCGTTATTAGTTCGGGATGATGTTAAGCAGCAAGTGATTCAAGTAGGTAACTCCGAGTATGACGCCACTTATTCAATCGTTCCAGTATTGATGACCATTTACCGGGGATATACCTGGGTAGATTTCAAAGTGCGTGATTCTGTTGTTCGCGTCATTACGACCCACTTAGAATCTCTATGGGATGAAAACAAGATTCCTAACTCTGCGCTGCAAGCACAACAATTGGTTGCTGATCTTAAAGATGCCAAGATGCCGGTTATCGTTATGGGGGATTTCAACGCCGATCCCAGGGATCCACGCGTTGCCAAAGAACCAAATCCTGGTGAACAGCCGGTAGTCAGCGAGATTTGTCCAACACCAGGTGGGGCAAAGTGCAACGCCTACAGCACGATGGTTGAGGCGGGATTTGAAAATGCTTCACCAGATGCCAGTAACCCGCGTTATTTCACATGGGGTGCTAGCGCATTACTAAATGGTCCAGATAAGAAACGCGAGAAGTTTGCCTACGATTTTGGAAATCAATATGGGTTTACTGATCGTTTGGATTACATATTTACCAAGAATGTGTACGCAACTATTAGCTCTAAAATCATCGGCAATGTTTATCCCGACGGCAGTGGGGTTTGGAGTTGCGGCGCAGAGCTTTGCTTTCCATCTGATCATGCCGGAGTGGTAGCCACCATCGAGCTACCTCGCAGTACCGGAGCAATTGATCCAGATTTGCCAGAGCGGGAACGCTCCTCTCTTGCATATTTGCCATTTATGGCCGCAGGGGCTTTGGTTTTACTGGTTCTACTACTGCTTCGCAAGCGAATTTGGCGATAACTAAGAGTTTAGGTAGCCTTCAGCTCACTTAAGGCGAGGGGTAAACCCCGTTATCGACGAAAGGCTTAACAATGGCAGAGGTATCAATCCAAGGCGCGATCCGTAATGAATTCGGAAAAGGCGCATCACGCAGAATCCGTCGCGATGGCAATGTGCCAGCGGTTATTTATGGTCATGGCGAGAAGCCAACCCACATCTCACTTCCAGCTCGTGAAGTTGGAGTGGCGATTAAGACCTCAAACGTTTTGCTAAACATTAATCTTGGTGACAAGCAAGAGTTGGTTCTTCCAAAGTCAATTGTTAGAAATCCACTCAAGGGAACTCTTGAGCATATTGATTTGATTATCGTCCGCCGCGGGGAGCGCGTTGTTGTTAACGTTCCAGTTCACGCCCATGGAAAGCATGATCCGGAAGGTATCTTGGAGCACGTCCATAACACCATTGAAGTTGAGGCGGATGTAACCGCAATTCCAACCTCTCTTGATCTTGATATTGAAGGACTACCTGCAGGCGAGTCCAAGACCGCTGCTGATGTTGTTCTACCAGCTGGCGTAGTTCTTAAGAGTGATCCAAAGATGGTTGTTGTTCACCTATCTGTTCGCGCGACAGCGGAAGAGGCTGCACCTGTTGCGGCTGCTGCTGAAGGCGAAGCTGCAGCTGCTGCACCAGCTGAAGGTGCTGCTGAAGCTAAGTCCAGCTAACACTTTTCTTAACGCTTTACGGTTAACCTTTATCTATGTTTGGCCGTAAATCTTCAGGCTCTGACAATCAATCAACTAATCGTTGGTTGATTGTTGGCTTGGGAAACCCCGGTCCTGAGTACGAGAAAACTCGACACAACATTGGTGCGATGGTAGTTAGCCATCTGGCGACTACCTCTGGAAGTAAGTTCTCCTCGCACAAAGCGCGGGCCAATGTCGCGGAATTCAAATTAGGTCTTGGAGGCGATGCACCCGCCTTAGTAGTCGCGACACTTCGTTGTTATATGAATGAATCGGGTGGGCCGACCAAGGCGCTAGCTGATTTTTATAAGGTGAAGGGCGATCACATCATCATCGCTCATGACGAGTTAGATATTCCCTATCAATCAATTCGGGTGAAATTTGGTGGTGGCGACAATGGCCACAATGGCCTCAAGAGCATCACCTCAGCTTTGGGTTCTGCAGATTACTATCGATTAAGAGTTGGAATTGGCAGACCTCCAGGGCAGCAGGATCCAGCCGATTTTGTCTTAAAGCCTTTCTCCAGCGCAGAGAAAAAGAGCATCGATGAGTTCTTAATTACTGGTGGGCAGGCGATTGAATCTTTGGTGCAGTTTGGTTTGGAGAAAACGCAGCAAAACTTTAATTCGTAATCAGCCCGTATTGCGTAGACCGGCGGCGACTCCATTTATGGTCAACAACAGCGCTCTAGTAATTAGTGGTTCAGCGTTTTCGCTACGTACTTTTTTCAATAGAGAGATCTGCAATAAGTGAAGTGGAGCCAAATAAGCGTCGCGGACCTGCAAGGTGCGGGCCAAAATCTCTTGGTCGCCAAGAATCTCACTCTTTTTTGTAAGCAATAAGATCTCTTTGACGGTTAGTTCAAACTCCCGCTCGATTGTGTCTAGGAAGTGGTGTAACGCAGGATCTACCAATGCGGTTACATACTTTCGGGCCATCACCAAATCTGTTTTGGCCAGAGTCATCTCAACATTGCTTATGAAGGTGCGGAAGAAATGCCACTCCCGCAACATTGCTTGCATAGTTTGTTCATGACCAGATTCGCGAGCGGCTTTCAAACCGCTTCCGACACCAAACCAACCCGGCACAATCTGACGAGATTGAGTCCAACCAAAAACCCAGGGAATGGCACGTAAAGAAGAGAGATCGGCGCTGGCATCGGGACGTCTAGATGGACGAGAACCTAGAAATAGATTTCCAAGCTGTTCAACTGGGGTGGATTGATAGAAATAAGCTGGTAGATCTGGATGCTCAACTAGAGAGCGGTAGGAAGTGAATGACGCATCACTAATCGCGCTCATAGCAGTGTTCCACTTAATTAAATCCTCAGGGGATTGACGGGCAGCGCGGTTTAGAACTGTGGCTTCTAACGCCGCAGCGAGGGTTAGTTCGACATTTTCTCTGGCCAAGGAAGGCAGTGCATATTTGTCAGAGATAACTTCGCCCTGTTCTGTCATTTTTATTTGACCATCAAGGGTTCCCCAAGGCAACGCGATAATCGCATCGTAAGTTGGTCCGCCGCCACGTCCTACCGAGCCACCTCGACCATGGAATAGTCTTAATTTGATGCCGTGTTTACGCGCCACATCACGGAGTTTTCGTTGTGCTTGGTGAATCTCCCATTGGCTGGTGGCAATTCCCGCATCCTTATTTGAATCAGAGTAGCCCAACATCACCTCTTGAACGTTGCCCCGAAGTTCCACGATTTTGCGATAAGTCGGATTTGATAAAAGTCTTTCTAGGATTTCCCCTGCAGCGCGCAGCTCCGCAACTGTTTCTAGCAATGGTGCAACATCCACCCTTGCAACTGCCTTACTCAAATCAATCAAACCAGCTTGTTTAGCTAGTAATGCCGCAGCCAAAACATCCTCTGGCCCCTTAGTCATTGAAACTATGTAGGTCTCAACCACTGAAGGATCAAAGTTCTCCTGTAACTCTTTTATGGCTGTGAAGGTGCGCAAAGTCTTCGCATCCTGCTCATCCAGTTTTGAGCTTTCTACATTTTGCGCCTCTAATTGTTCCGTTAAGAAATCACACTTACCCATCGAATCTAAATCAACATAATTTTCACTTGGGTAAAGAGCAGCAATAGCGCGCTGGTGAGCCCCAGAATGCTCTCGCACATCCATCGTGGCGTGTGTTAAGCCAAAAGCCGCGATGGTTCTGATGGTTCGCTCCAATAATCCCTGAGCAATCAATTCACCCCTATTGGCAAGCAGGGAGTTATACATCAGCATCAAATCATCAATTAACTCTTGGGTATTTGCGTAATCTCGACCTGGCTCATGTGCGCTGCCTTTAACATGTCGATCCCGAGTAAGCAGTAAGCGATGTCGAATCGCGGTTGCCTTTAATCTGTATGGCTCTTCCACATTTATCCGCTTGAATCTTGGCTCAATCTCAGGCAGTTTTTGTAGATCCTGTGCAACTGAATCCAAGAGCGGCTGTGAAGTTCCGGCCAATTTTGTTGAGATTGATAGCGCCTGACGCAGTTCATCTAAAGCTTCAAGGGTTACCCGTATTGCATGGCCCATCTGCAAAACGATGGCCTGCTTAGTTATCTCCGGGGTTATGTTTGGGTTGCCATCACGGTCGCCACCAATCCAAGAACCAAATGTGAATGGTGTTGCCGTGGGAGGTAGCTTTATGCCTAGCCGTTTCAATTCGCGGGCGAAATCATCAAGTACCTCCGGAATTGTTAACCGGAACAGATCATCTAAATAATAAAGAGCGTTAATCGCTTCATCTAATGGCTCTGGTCTTCCTAAGCGCAGCTCATCTGTCTGCCATAACAAATCAACAGCCTCTGCCAATCTTCTTTCCTGGGCGGGTGATTCGGTTTGATCTAGTAACTCTGAAATAGTGGAAAGTTTGCTTAAGACAGATCTGCGCGCCGCCTCAGTTGGATGGGCGGTAAATACGGGTCGAACCTGAAAATCTTCCAGCCATTTGCGCAACTGTTCATCGGAAAAATCATGACCTGAGTTCTTTGCCTCCAGAATATGATCTACGGCGCGCGATAACCATGAACCACCATTGTTGCGCTCATCAGCTAAAACTCTGGAGCGATGTACCTGTTCGGCAACATTTGCCAAATTAAAATACACGTTAAAGGCACGCACGAGTTTGACTGAATCTGCAGTGGAGATGGATTTCAATAAGTCTTCGCCATTACCCTCACGCACTGATTTGCGAACTAGCTCCACAAGATTAAGGAGAGCTTCACCATCTTGACGGGCCAAGGATTGGCCAAGAAGTTCGCCTAATCTTCTAACATCACTGCGTAAAGAGGCGTTATCTTGAGATTTATCTAGCCCGGACACCGGCTAATAATGGCACGATAGAATTCCTTCAAGTTCGTCAGCCCCCCTGGTTTTTTCAGGCGGGGCTTTAAGCCGTTTATTTGAGCAGGTTAAGGAGGTTTTAGCTATGAGATTACGTTCTTTCATCTCGCTATCTGAAACAACCCAGAACCTATTGCAATCGAAAAATGCGAACCTGATTGCAATTCCATCGGCAACTCCTTTTCTAGTCGCTGACGAGGCCAAAGAGAAGCAGATCCTGCTGGTGGCGCATTCCAGTCAACGCGCTACTGAGTTAGCGCAAGAGTTATCAGAGTTAATAGATGGAGTTATGGAGTTTCCGGCTTGGGAAACCTTGCCCCATGAAAAGTTGAGCCCTAACAGTGACACCGTGGCAAGAAGAATTTATACCTTGCTCAACATAAATCGGGCCAAAGTAGTAGTTACCTCCGCACGTGCTTTAGTGCAACCAATTGTTGCTTCTGCAATAGAGCTACCTGTTTTGCAGATTTCTAGAGGTCAAGAAATTGAATTTGAATATCTAATCTCGGAATTAGTATTAAGAGCATATAACCGAGTCGATATGGTGGAGCGACGAGGTGATTTTGCGGTTCGAGGTGGAATTATCGATGTTTTTCCTCCGCTTTCAACACATCCAGTGCGTATCGAATTCTTTGGTGATGTGATTGATGAGCTTAAATACTTTGAGATCAGCGATCAGAGAAGTTTCGAGGCGATTGACTCTCAGTTAACTCTAATTCCCTGCCGTGAGGTGTTAATTACTGATGAAGTCAAAGCTCGAGCAAGCGAGTTGAGGGTTAAGTATCCAGAGCTGCTTGGTATGTGCAACAAGATAGAGGAGGGTATTTACGTAGAGGGAATCGAGTCTCTTGCGGCAGTCCTTACTCCAAATATGAAAACCTTGGTTGAGTACATCTCAGAAGGCTCTAAAGTTATTTTGTTAGAGCAGGAGCGGATTAAATCTCGAGTGCAGGATCTAATCAGCACTAACCAAGAGTTCTTAGCGGCCGCTTGGTCCAATATCGCTTTAACAAGCAAATCTGATGCGGTAAATCCGCAAATACCGTTGCGTACTGAGCTACAAATCGGTGCCTTTGTAGAACTGGATAAGTTAAAGGATTTGGCCTCGGACAGAGGCATATCTTGGAGCAGTATCAACTCCTTTGGATTTGAATCAGATCCGCAAGTCAATCAGTTCGTAGATATTGAGCCTTACCGGAATAAGGTAGAAAAACTCATCTCTGATGTGAAGAATCACTTGGCAGATGGATATTTGGTAGTTATTTCAGTTGTCGGGCATGGTCTACAGGAGCGATATAGAGACATTTTCCAGGAAGCTGATGTTCCAGCGGTGCTTAAGGAAAAAATAGATACCAAGCTGGTTAGAGGTAGCCTCTATTTGATTAGCTCAGCTTTTAGAAAAGGTTTTAAAGATGTTGTAGAGAAAATTTTATTTATAACAGAGGCGGAGATAACAGGTTCTAGAGACAACCGAATCTCTGCTACCCGCATGCCATCGCGGCGCAAAAAGAGCATTGACCCCCTAGAACTAAAGAGTGGGGATTATGTGGTTCATGAGCAGCACGGTGTAGGTAGATACATCGAGTTGGTGCAAAGAACAGTTGCCGGTGCTTCTCGCGAGTATCTGGTTATTGAGTACGCTGCCTCAAAACGGGGACAGCCCGCAGATCGAATTTATGTCCCAACTGATGCTCTCGAACAGATAACAAGATATGTCGGCGGTGAAACCCCTGCTGTTAATCGCATCGGAGGCGGCGATTGGATAAAGGCAAAATCAAGAGCCAAGAAAGCGGTAAAAGAGATTGCCGGGGAGTTAATCCGTTTGTATGCAGCCCGTACTAGTGCACCAGGGTTTGCATTTTCTCCCGATACAACTTGGCAGCGAGAGTTAGAAGACTCCTTTGCTTATGTTGAAACTCCCGATCAACTGGTAACAATTAATGAGGTTAAGGCTGATATGGAAAAGCCTTATCCCATGGATCGAATAGTTTGTGGCGATGTTGGCTATGGCAAAACAGAGATCGCTATTCGAGCTGCATTCAAAGCGGTACAAGATGGCAAACAGGTGGCGGTGTTGGTTCCTACAACTCTATTGGCCCAACAACACTTTGCAACCTTCACACAGCGGTACGCGGGATTTCCAATAAAGGTAGCTGGTCTCTCTCGTTTTAACTCAACTAAAGAGATTAATGATGCTTTAAAGGAGTTGGCCTCCGGTGCGGTTGATGTAGTGATTGGAACTCATAGATTGTTATCGGAAGATGTTGCCTTTAGAGATCTGGGCCTAATAATTGTTGACGAAGAGCAGAGATTCGGAGTTGAGCACAAGGAAAAATTAAAGAAATTAAGGGCCAGCGTTGATGTTTTAGCGATGTCAGCTACCCCGATTCCACGCACATTAGAGATGGCAATTACCGGCATACGTGAAATGTCAACCATTGCAACACCACCAGAGGAGCGACATCCGGTACTCACCTATGTGGGCGCATATGACGATAAGCAGGTCGCAGCAGCCATTCACCGAGAATTATTAAGAGATGGCCAGGTTTTCTATATTCACAATCGTGTAGAAAGTATCGATGAAGTGGCTACCAGGATTAGGAGATTAGTGCCCGAAGCACGAGTTGCTGTAGCTCATGGTCAGATGAATGAAGCGGCACTCGAACAGGTAGTAGTTGCTTTTTGGAATCGAGAGTTCGATGTTCTAGTTTCAACCACAATTGTAGAAAATGGCATAGATGTTGCTAACGCCAACACCTTGATAGTGGAACGCTCCGATGTCTTTGGCTTATCACAGTTGCATCAATTACGAGGCAGAGTGGGTCGGGGACGGGAGCGTGCTTATGCTTACTTCTTATATCCTGCAGATAAACCACTAAGCGAGTTAGCGCTAGATCGTTTAACAACAATTGCCAAAAACACTGAGTTAGGTGCTGGCATGCAGGTTGCGCTTAAAGATTTAGAGATTAGAGGTGCCGGCAATCTACTTGGTGGTGAGCAGTCCGGTCACATCGCTGATGTGGGATTTGATCTTTACATGCGAATGGTTGGGGAAGCGGTTAATGAGTATAAGCGTGGAGTTATTGATGGAGTCGAAGAGAGCTTAGAGTGCAAGGTCGAGCTGCCTATAACCGCTCATCTCTCACCAGAGTATGTTCCATCTGATCGTTTGAGACTAGATCTCTATCGACGTCTTGCTGATGCCAAAGATGATGCAGAGATTGATGCAATTAAAGAGGAGTTAGTGGATCGATTTGGTGCTTTGCCACATGAAGCGGAGGCGCTATTACAGGTGGCAAAGCTGCGCACCTTTGTTAAATCACATGGCATCACCGATTTTGCGGTTCAGGGCCGTTATGTAAAGGTGGCTCCACTACAGCCCAGTGAGTCCTTAGAACTTAAGATAAATCGTCTCTATCCGGGCTCAATTGTGAAATCTGTGACAAAGGTAGTGATGATTGCCCGCCCGCAGAGCGCAGCGTGGGAGTCAGCAGCAGATGAAATAGGAGATACTTCACTCCTTGAATGGGCCTTTGAGTTAGCGCAGACTTTGCTTGAGCGCCCCAAACGAAAGTGAGAGTTTGTGAAGAGATTTCTAGCTGTTCTTCTGGCCGTTGCAATAGCGGTTACCGGATGTTCAAATGTGGATTCAGCAGCAACTGTTGGCGACAAAGAGATTGCTCTCTCTGATTTGCAGTCACAGGTTGACCTAATCCTAAAAGAACGTGATGGTGTTGATACCTCACAGATGCAGCTTGAGGATGGCGAGGCGTTGACCCGCTCACAACTCTCTTACATGATTTCAAACGCCATCATCGAAGATGTTGCTAAAGATGAGAATATTGAAATCAGCGCTTCAGAGATCGAGGCGTACAAGATAGAGATTTACACCAACATCGGTGGCGAAGCCAATCTGCCGAATGTCCTAGTCAGCGCAGCAATTCCTTCTACATCACTTGATGATGTTCTTCGTCGCGATCTGATTTTGCGTAAATTGACTGAACAACAATCTGCAGCTGGTGCAGATGAAAACACAATCAATACCTTCATTCAAAATTTGGTTACAGATAAAGCTAAGGCGCTGAATGTCACTGTTAATCCTCGATATGGAAAGTGGGATGAGTCCACACTCTCTGTAGTTGCTACAGAAGCTGCGGGTGACGCCGTAACAGATAAGTAAAACTTCATGGCTTACGAAAATCTGATTCGCCTTGCAGAGGTAATGAATCAACTTCGTTCGCCGGGTGGTTGCCCTTGGGATGCAGAGCAAACCCATGAATCGCTACTGAAGTATCTGCTGGAGGAATCCTACGAATTCATCGAATCTGTAGAAAGTGAAAATCGCGTTGATATGCGTGAGGAGCTGGGCGATCTTTTGCTGCAGGTTTACTTCCACGCTCGGATAGCGCAAGAGCATGAATCACAACCTTTCAATATTGATGATGTAGCCAAATCAGTTGCTGACAAGTTGATATCGCGGCATCCTCATGTGTTCTCAGATACAGCGGTGGCCTCAAGCGGCGATGTATTAGAAAACTGGGAGCGGATTAAAAGAGAGGAAAAGGGTCGCACCTCTGCTCATGATGGTGTCCCGACAGGACAGCCGGCGTTGCCTTTAGCTGCAAAACTAATTTATCGGGCACAGAAAAATCATCTTGAGATGCCAGAACTTCCAGCTGAAACACCGGTTGATGAGCAGATGTTGGGTGAGCAATTACTTTCTCTGATCTCGTGGGCGGTTACTCATGATGTGGATCCCGAGGTGGCGCTGCGTAAAGCGGCGATGCAGTACCGAGCTCATATGAGCGAGCAAGAAGCACAACGCAAGTAATCGCGGCTTTTCAGGCTAGACTGCGCGCCCGTGACCAACATTAAATCCGTAAATGCGCGCGAGATTCTCGATTCTCGTGGAAATCCAACCGTTGAAGTTGGTGCATCAACAGGCGCCTTTGAAGCCGCCGAGTTACGTGATGGTGGATCTAGATATCTAGGCAAGGGTGTCGCAGATGCAGTTGCGAATGTGAAGAACAAAATCGCACCAGCTGTAGTTGGAAGAGATGCCTTTGACCAGCGTGGTCTAGATCAAGCCATGATTGATTTAGATGCCACAGTAAACAAATCATCCCTTGGTGCAAATGCGATTCTCGGAGTTTCATTAGCAGTTGCAAAAGCGGTCCATCAGCCAACCTACTGCCCATTCCAATGATGAATATTCTTAATGGCGGTGCTCACGCAGATACCAATGTTGATATTCAAGAGTTCATGATTGCTCCTATTGGTGCCGAATCCTTCAAAGAGGCTCTTCGTTGGGGAGCAGAGATTTATCACAACCTAAAAGCGGTCTTAAAGAAGCGGGGATTAGCAACCAGCATTGGTGATGAAGGCGGTTTTGCGCCAAATCTTGATTCAAATCGTGCAGCCCTTGATCTAATTGTTGAAGCGGTAGAAAAAGCTGGTTACAAGGTAGGCAGCCAGATTGCACTAGCTATGGATGTTGCAGCTACTGAGTTTTATCAAGATGGAAAGTACGCCTTCGAAGGTGGTTCCTTGACCGCTGCCGAGATGATTGCTTATTACAAAGGATTGGTTGATTCCTATCCCATGGTTTCAATTGAAGATCCGCTTTCTGAGGATGATTGGGAAGGTTGGAAAGCCATAACTACAGAGTTAGGGCAGCGAGTTCAATTGGTGGGCGATGATTTATTTGTCACCAATCCAGCCCGTTTGGCTCGAGGTATTTCCGAAGGAACCGCCAATGCACTTCTAGTCAAGGTGAATCAAATTGGCACTCTTACTGAAACTCTAGATGCGGTAGCTATGGCGCATAAGGCCGGATATCGCTCGATGATGAGCCACAGATCAGGCGAAACCGAGGACACCACCATTGCAGATCTTGCTGTTGCAGCATCCTGCGGACAGATTAAGACTGGTGCGCCAGCCCGTAGCGAAAGAGTTGCAAAGTACAATCAGTTGCTAAGAATTGAAGAGGAGTTAGGTTCAGCGGCAAAGTACGCGGGCCGCGAAGCTTTTCCGAGATTCACTTCTCGCTAAAGCGGATATGAGACGCAGAAAGTTAAAGCTGCGTTCGGCTCTTGAGGGGTTTGCGGAAAAGCGTGGTATCTCTACTCGGTTATTAATTTTATTTATTGTGCTTTTTGGTGTTGCCGTAACTCTGGCTCCGCCAACGCAGCATTACTTTGCACAAAGAGCCCAGATCAGCGCTCTAGAGGCAGATGTTGATTCAAACCGTAAGAAGTTAGAAGAGGCGCGCGCTGAGTTGCAGAGATGGCGCGATCCTGAGTACATAAAATCTCAAGCTCGAGACCGTTTACATTTTGTCTTGCCAGGGGAGCGGCAGTACATAATTTTGGGAGTTAATAATCAGGTTGATGATGGAACTTCAACTGCGGCCCCTATTAATCAGGACTTTCCTCTGGGAGTGCCTTGGTACTCCAGGGTTATCTCCTCCATTACCTCAGTTGGAGTTGGAGCGCCGACCCCGTGATTAATAAACCAGACGCTGATGATTTGAGTGCAATTGAGGTGCAGTTGGGTCGCGCCCCTAGGGATGTTCACGCTGTGGCGTACCGCTGTCCTTGCGGAAACCCAGCGGTTGTTGAAACGCCACCGCGGTTAAATGATGGAACCCCATTTCCTACTTTTTAC
>JBJOIM010000020.1:0-16710 GCA_046047175.1 Actinomycetota bacterium
TGGTAACGAGATTTAGGATAAGAGCGAGCGGAGCACGTACTGCATGATTCCTCCGTGGCGGTAGTAATCCGCCTCACCTGGGGTATCGATGCGTACCTTTGCGGTAAAACTCTTATCGCCTGCGCTCACCTTAACCGTGCTCGGAATAGAGCCATCATTGAGTGCGGTCACTCCCTCGATCGAGAAAACCTCTTCTCCAGTTAAGCCGAGGCTCTCTGCGGTTTCCCCATCCATAAACTGCAGCGGAAGCACTCCCATTCCAATCAAGTTAGAACGATGAATACGTTCAAATGATTCAGCGATTACAGCTTTGACTCCCAGCAAAGCGGTTCCCTTTGCTGCCCAATCTCTAGAAGATCCAGAGCCATACTCCTTACCAGCCAATATAACTAGTGGAACTCCAGCAGATTGATAAGCCATGGATGCGTCGTAGATTGTGGTCTGCTCCCCACCTGCCAAGAAGTTTCTGGTGTATCCACCTTCCACGCCATCTAGCAGCAAATTCTTCAATCGAATATTTGCAAAGGTGCCGCGAATCATTACTTCGTGATTACCACGACGCGATCCATATGAGTTGAAATCCGCTTTTGCAACACCATGTTCAGCCAAATATTTACCGGCTGGAGAGTCAACCTTTATTGAACCAGCTGGGGAAATATGATCAGTTGTAACAGAATCACCTAACTTAGCTAGTACCCGAGCGGCTTTGATATCAGTGACCGGCTTGGGTTGACGCGGCATTCCTTCAAAGTAAGGCGGTTTACGTACATATGTTGAGTTGGAATCCCACTCGAAAACTTTGCCGGTGGGTGTATCCAAAGAGGTCCAATGCTCATCTCCGGCAAATACGCTGGAGTAATCCTTTTTAAACATCTCAGAGGAAACCACTTCATCGATGACAGTTTGGATTTCAGCGGTTGATGGCCAGATATCCTTTAGAAATACATCATTGCCATTGGAATCTTTGCCGAGTGGATCTATATCAAAATCATGATCCATACTTCCAGCAATCGAGTAAGCCACTACTAGCGGTGGTGAAGCCAAGTAATTCATCTTTACATCAGGACTGATGCGACCTTCAAAATTTCGGTTACCTGAAAGAACGGCAGCAACTGCGAGATCATTCTCATTTACCGCTTTGCTTATTTCGACTGGAAGTGGTCCGGAGTTTCCAATACAGGTTACGCATCCGTAACCGACAAGGTTGAAACCCAACTTCTCTAGATAAGGAGTAAGTCCAGCTTTTTCATAATAATTAGTTACCACCTTTGAACCCGGCGCTAAAGTAGTTTTTACCCAAGGCTTGCTAACCAATCCTTTTTCTACCGCCTTCTTGGCGAGCAACCCAGCACCAATCATTACGCTGGGATTAGAGGTATTGGTACAAGAGGTAATTGAGGCAATTACAACGGAGCCATTGGTTACCGCTCCTGATTTTGAATTAACAGTAACCGGTACTGGTTGCCGTGCTGATTTCTCAGAAAGATAAGTTGGAACCGCTTTTGCAAAAGCGCTCTTCGCATCACTCAAAGAAACTCGATCTTGTGGCCGTTTTGGACCTGCGATTGATGGAACTACCTGAGCTAAATCAAGCTCGAGATTCTCTGAATACCGTGGAGTCGCTGTTGGATCATGCCAAATACCCTGCCGCTTGGCGTACTTTTCAACCAGTTCTAATTGCTCTGGGGTTCGACCGGTGAGTTTTAGATACTTAATTGTCTCTTCATCAATTGGAAAGATTGCAACGGTAGAGCCATATTCTGGGGACATATTTCCGATTGTCGCGCGGTTTGCCATTGGTAGAGCGCTTACACCAGGCCCATAGAACTCGACAAACTTTCCTACTACACCATGTTTGCGCAGCATCTCTGTGATTGTTAAAACTAAATCAGTTGCGGTGGTTCCAACTGGAAGTGAGCCGTTTAATTTGAATCCAACTACACGTGGAATCAACATCGACACGGGCTGACCTAGTAGTGCCGCCTCCGCCTCAATTCCACCTACTCCCCAACCTAAAACTCCAAGTCCATTAACCATGGTCGTATGTGAGTCGGTACCAACAACTGTATCTGGATAGGCCCGCTCAACTCCCCCAACATTTCTCGTCATAACCACGCGGGCGAGATACTCGATATTTACCTGGTGAACAATGCCGGTTCCTGGTGGAACAACCTTGAACTCATCAAATGCACTTTGGCCCCAGCGCAGGAATCGATAACGCTCGGTGTTTCTCTCATATTCAATTTCAACATTTTGTGCAAAAGCATCTTTAGTGCCGTACTTGTCTGCGATAACTGAGTGATCAATTACCAGCTCAGCTGGTGCAAGTGGATTAACTCGAGCGGGATCTCCGCCTAGTTCAGCAATCGCTTCACGCATAGTTGCTAGATCTACAACGCAAGGCACGCCGGTGAAATCCTGCATGATCACGCGAGCTGGAGTGAATTGAATTTCAGTGTCAGGTTGTGAATCAGGGTTCCATGATGCCAAAGCCTCGATCTGCTTGGCGGTGATGTTGGCTCCATCCTCTGTGCGAAGCAGGTTTTCCAGCAGGATCTTTAGTGAGAATGGCAGATCGGTGGCGGCTGGAAGTTTGGTGATATCAAAAATCTGATAACTCTTACCGGCAACTTCGAGGGTGCCCTGTGCATCAAAGGAGTTTTTGCTCATGGCCGAATACTAACTCGCCATGATTTTTTGCTTAAGTTCTAAATGGAGTTCTAATTGGCGAGCCCACTCTAGGCTGGCATGAAACGCGCCACACACTCCATGTGAGCCGTCATTGGGAAGAGGTCAAAGGCCCGCAACGCCTTTAACTCGAATCCGGCATCCCGCAGATAAGAGGTATCTCGGGCCAAGGCAGCTGGATCGCAGGCAACATAAACAATATTCCGTGGTTTGAGTTTGGCGATTGCAGTAATCACAGCAGCACCAGCACCAGCTCTGGGCGGATCTAGAACTACAACATTGGCAGCGCGATAATCCTTAAGCGCTCTCTCTACCCGGGCCTGCACAATCTCAACATTTTCCATGGTCGCAAAGTTTCTACGCGCATCAATGATGGCGTTCTCATCAGATTCAATCAAGGTAACTCTCCCGCCTGGCCCTACTTCATTTATTAGCGATCCGGTAAATAGACCCGCACCGCCGTATAAATCAAATAGATGATCACCTGAATTCAACTCTGCATAACTTCTGACCGCATCAGTCAAAATCTGCGGAGCGCTGATATGGCTTTGCCAGAAGGTAATTGGATTTAATGAAAACTCAAAACCTGATGAGTTCTCCTTAATAAGCGCTAAGTTTTCTCTGCCTTCTATAACTATCTCTCTATCCCCCGCCGAAGAGATAACCACATCAACTTTCTTCCCAACTGGAAGACGCCGGTTATTAATCTCATTTATATCTATATTCGAATGCGCAATGTTGCAAGAATCGATTTCAACCAATTCATTGCTTCGAGCCGCATGCAGCGCTAATTTACGGTTTTCCGATACCGTGAACTCCATTCGGCTGCGCCAGTTTGAAGTTGGCTCCACCTTCTCAACCTCAATCGAAATATCCAATTTGGCTAAGCGAGCAAACTGCTCGCGAATGATCTCCGCTTTTAGAGTTCTTTGATGATCTAGTTCAATATGTTGAAAATCGCATCCGCCGCAACCAGCAGGATGTGCAAACTTACAATTGGGTTTAATGCGATGAGGGGATGGCTGTATGACCCTTACACAATTGCCGCGGGCAAAGTTCTTGCTCTTATCGGTTATTTCAACAACAACTTTTTCACCAGGAATTGCATGTCTGACAAAGATCACCTGGCCTTTATATCGAGCCACACAATGACCGCCATGAGCTATTGAGTTAACTTCGACCTCAACTTGGTCGCCAACTTCCACAGCTTCTCCCTCGCAATTAACCGCGACAAATGGCGCAGATTTCCAGGTAACTAGCCTAAAGGTGTAGATTCTCCTTTTGTGCATATCGTCATCATGGGATGCGGACGAGTCGGCTCTACCTTGGCTAAAGATTTTCAAGCACTCGGACACTCAGTTGCGGTAATCGATCAAGATCGCGAAGCTTTCCGAAGACTGGGCGCTGATTTCAATGGACTCACAGTCGCTGGGGTCGGATTTGATAGAGATACATTGCTAGAAGCTGGAATTGAAAGAGCTGATGCATTTGCTGCGGTTTCAAATGGTGATAACTCAAATATTCTTGCTGCTCGCGTAGCACGGGAAAACTACGGTGTCGCCAGTGTTGTAGCACGTATTTACGATCCAGCTCGCGCCGAGATTTATCAACGTCTTGGAATTCCTACTGTAGCTACTGTTTTATGGACCACTGATCAGATTATGCGACGTATTTTGCCGCAAGGTTCTAGATCAGAGTGGCAGGATGCATCAGGAAAGGTGCAACTAGCCGAAATGCCATTACATAGAGAGTGGTTTGGCAAGCCAGCATCTTTAATCGAGCAACACACCTCTTGTCGCGTCGCCTTCATTACCAGATTGGGCGAAGGCATAATTCCAAATGAACATACTGTTTTGCAAGAGGGCGATGTCGTCCATGTAATGGTCGAGGACACAAACCTTGCCGCAACTGAAAAATCATTAAGCCAAGCCCCTGGTGGTGAGTAATGAGAATAGCTATAGCCGGAGCCGGCAACGCGGGGCGTGCTATCGCCCGAGAACTTATTTCTAATGGCCATCAAGTTTTGCTAATTGATAAAAATCCTAAATCTCTAAAGATGGAAAGTGTTCCCTCAGCTGAATGGTTATTGGCTGATGCCTGCGAGATAAGCTCTCTTGATAAGGCAAAGCTTGATACCTGTCAGGTAATGGTGGCTGCAACTGGCGATGACAAGGTAAACCTTGTTGCATCACTATTAGCAAAAACTGAATATGGTGTTCCCAGAGTTGTTGCACGAGTAAATCATCCGAAAAATGAATGGATGTTTGATTCTTCATGGGGTGTAGATGTAGCTGTATCAACTCCTCGAATAATCGCTGCCCTGGTTGAAGAGGCGGTCTCTGTTGGTGATGTGGTGCGACTATTCTCATTGAAGGCCGGAGAGGCAAATCTCGTTGAACTAACCCTGCCTGATGACTCTTCCTGTCTCGGAAAAAGTGTGGAGGAGATCCAACTCCCAGATGATGCTTCTTTGGCAGCCATAATTCGAGATGGTCATGTAATCGCGCCATCTGCCCATGATGTTTTTTCTGCTGGAGATGAATTGATCTTTGTCGCCTCTGCAGCGGCTGAGGAACAATTAAAAGGATGTTTCGTACTTAAGGGTTAACCCTTAGATCCTCCTGCAGTTTGGGTCCACTCTTAATAACCAGCCAAGTTGCCCAAGCGGTCACGATAAATAATGGGTACCCCATAATTAAACGAGCGGTGCCTAGTGCATTTACATTCTCGGCTAGATAGAGGGGGTACTGCACTAACAACCGAATGGCAAACATTCCTACCCAAAGCCAGGTAGCTCTGATGTAAACCTTTGTGCGGGCCGGATCTTTACGCCAGCGAAAGTTCTCTTCTAGTAACGGTCCAACAATCAAACCAATTACAGGCCATCTCACCAATATGGAGATTAGGTAAGCAACCCCGTAGATTGCATTGGTCCATAATCCAGGAAGATAAAAATCCTCTGCATTTCCAGAACGGTTAGCCAGCCAGGCACATACAGCTACGCCGATAACACCTGATATGGCATGTTGAATGGTTTCGCGCTTTACCAAGCGAATCAAAGTCAATATCAGAGACAGAGCAAGAGCAGCATATGAAGATTGTGTTACCTCTTTAGTGAAATTAAACGCCACCAAGAAAACCAAAGCGGGCAAGCCAGAATCAATTAAACCTTTTTTACCACCAAGAGCGCTAACAATCTTGGCTTTGTCAGCCTCATGATCATGGGATTCGGTCATGATTTCCCCGTTGATCCAAAACCACCGCTACCTCGATTAGAACCTGGCAGCTCAACTACTTCAACAAACTCAGCTCTCTCAACTTTCTGAAACACCAACTGTGCGATGCGATCGCCACGTTTTATAAAAAAACTTTCCTTCTGATCATGGTTTATCAAAATCATCTGTAACTCACCACGGTAACCAGCATCTATGGTTCCTGGGGCATTGACAATGCCGACCCCGTATTTGATCGCTAACCCCGATCTAGGATGGGCAAAGGCGGCGTAACCTTCTGGCATTGCAATCGCAATTCCAGTCGGAATTAAGCTCCTCTCCCCAGGTTTAATCTCACAATCAATACGTGAATAGACATCAGCTCCAGCATCACCTGGCTTTGCGTAGGAAGGTGTTGGAAGCTCTGGATCTAGTTTTGTGATTAGTACCTTCATGGATTTATCTCAAACTCATTATCGATCGATAAATCTGTTCTTCCGGTGAGAACCTCTCTAAAACCCTCCGGGGCGTTATTAATGAAATGCTCCATTGGCACGACAATAAAAATGGCTGCAGCTTCGACCGCTACTGCTCCTTCGTTAGAGCCCAAGCGACCTTCAGCTTTACAGTAGATTTTTCTACCTTCTTGTCCAACTATTTCAGCGTTGATAAATAGTGTGGTCCCGACAGGTACAGGCGCCACAAATAAGGTCTCCAGTTTTCCGGTAACAGCAGGCTGTCTCACCAGCCACATTAACTTTCCTAGTGCTTCATCAAATGCGCAAGAAAGCAAGCCACCATGAGCTAAACCCGGAGCACCTTGATGAAGCTCGGTAACTGTGAACTTTGCATTTATTGTCATTCCCTCACCCGAGTACGCGATGAGATGCAATCCTGCAGGATGTGACGCTCCGCATCCATAACAATCTTGATTATGTGAGCCAAGCAATGAGCCAGGTGCAGGTGCTTGGGGATGACGTTCTGGCACCTTTGCGCCGGCTGGTGGATTGATACTCAGACCACGAGACATAGGAGCAAGGTTACCCTGTTGGCACCGCGCAATTGACTACTGGCAAGGATTTAGACAAGTACTCTCCTACCGTGAAAGAGACTCTTAAATGGCCATTCTGGATTTGGTTCCTAATTCTCTCTCTCGATCTTTCAATTGCTCTAGCGGTATGGGCCGCGCTGGGAAACTCTGCGGCGTGGATTGCACTATTAGTTTCACTGGCTCTAACAGGATTCTTTTATCAGTTTACAAAGCTCAGAATTGAATTTGTTAGTGAGAAGCTCAAAGTTGGTAGAGCTCAGATCGAGAAACAATATCTCGCTGGCGTTGAGCCATTAAATGAGGAACAGATGCGATATTTGCGCGGACCGGGGATAAATCCAGCCGCTTTCCTAGCGCTACGTTTTTGGGTTAAAGGCGGCATCAAAATAACCCTGAATGATCAGAGGGATCCAACCCCTTATTGGTTGGTAAGCACCAAGAATCCAGAGAAATTAAAGAAAGCGATTGAGAATTAAATACAATCTTTGCAAATAGCTTTCGCGCCTTCGCCTTTAGCTAACTGAGTTATGTGATGCACCAAGAAACAACGAGAACAGGTAAATTCATTCTCTTGTTTTGGAACAACGCGAACCGCTAACTCTTCTCCAGATAGATCCGCTCCTGGAAGCTCGACGTTTTCTGCTTCTTCCTCATCGAGATCAACCTGTCCTGATTGCGCCTCTGCTCGTCGAGCTTTTAGCTCTTCAAGGGACTCCTCATGTAACTCTTCATCGGTTTTTCGGGGCGTGTCGTAATCCGTTGCCATTGATCTCTCACCACCATTCCAAAGTTCGACCAGCTGTCATAGGCATGACCGCTAGATGTGCACGGGCGGATAATGCCCAAAACCCACGCTCGTGTCCTGGCCAACACTCGGCGTGTCGCGATTATTCCCGCATGAAATCCAAAACTTTCCGGAAAAACTCAGTTATTCGCGGGGTTCGCCTTTTGAACGTGATTTTGATTGAGCTTCGCGCCACTTTGCAATCTCTCCATGATTACCAGATAACAAGATCTCAGGCACAGAATGCCCCCGCCAAAGAGCTGGCTTCGTGTAATTGGGATACTCAACACTTCCGAGCTCATTATGTGACTCTTCTGCAAGTGATTCGGGGTTACCAATAACTCCCGGAATTAATCGAGTTACCGCTTCGATAATCACCATCGCGGCAACCTCTCCTCCGTTTAATACATAATCCCCAATTGAAATCTCATGGACTCTTACTTTTTCTACACTTCGGTAATAATCAGCGACTCGTGCATCGATTCCCTCATAACGACCACACGCGAAAAGCAAGTGTTCAGATTGCGAAAACTCCTCGGCAACTCTTTGATTGAATTGTTTTCCGGCAGGTGTAAGAATCACCAAATCTATTACCTGATCAGATTGTTCAATTACCGCATCGATTGCTTCACCCCAAGGCTCCGGTTTCATAACCATTCCCGCGCCACCACCGTAAGGCGTGTCATCTACTGTGTGATGGTTGTCGTAGGTGTAATCCCGCAGATTTACAGTTTTAAAATCAATGATCTTCTGTTCTCTTGCCTTACCGATTAGGGATAGCTCTAACGGCGCAAAATACTCTGGAAAGATTGAGATGGCGGTAATCTTCATAGCAGACCCGCAAAATTAATGATAGTTAACCGCTTTGCGTCAATATCTACCTCTGGAACATAAGCTTTAACAAAAGGCACTAACACCTCTTTGCCTTCATGTTCCACAACTAGTGTGTCCTGTGCTGGTAGCTGAAGAACATCAACCACCTTGCCCCACTCTCTTCCAGATTCATCAATCACTGTGCAATCGAGTATTTGAGAGATATGAAAATCATCTTCGGAAACATTTGATTCTTTTGGATCAACATCTGCCATCAACAAAACATTGCGCAGTTTCTCTACCGCAGTGCGATCTGCTACTCCTTCAAAAGCTAATAACAGTGTTCCGCTGTGAACCTTTACATCTCTAATAACTAAAGGGCCTTTTTCCTTTGGATCGGTCTGCAACTTTGCACCGACAAAGAAACGGGACTCAGGATTATCTGTTCGGATTTCAATCGTAGCTTCGCCGCGCACTCCATGTGCGCGGCCGATGCGTCCTACTACTAGTAACAAAAGAAAAAAGCGCTATTAACGCGCTTCATCCGCCTCTATTAAATCAACCCGGACACTACGTCCGGCCAATGCTGAGACAACGGTGCGCAACGCTTTAGCGGTGCGTCCATTTCTGCCAATCACCTTGCCGATATCCTCAGGATGAACCCGCACCTCAAGAGTTGTGCCACGTCTTCCCTCTTTTTCAGAGATGACTACCTCTTCAGGATTATCAACGATTCCCTTAACGAGATGCTCTAAAGCTTCGTCGATCATCACAGTTGATTACTCTGCAGGTGTCTCTGCTGGTGCTTCAGCCTCTGCTGCTGGTGCAGCTTCAACTGGAGTCTCAGCAACAATTTCTTCGGAGGCAACAGCTTCAGCTGGTGCTGACTCTGCAACCGCGCTCTCCTCTGCTGGTGCTGACTTAGCAGCTAACTTTTCAGCGGCGCGCTTCTTCATTGTGGTTGCGCCATCTTTTGGCTCATTCATCGCTGCTTTTACAGCTGCTTCATAAGCGGCACGTTTATCAGCACGAGCTGGAAGGGTCTTCAGTGTTCCCTCTGCTCCTGCAATGCCTTTGAACTTCTGCCAATCACCGGTTACCTTCAAAATCGCCTCTACAGCTTCGGTCGGCTGTGCACCACTCTTCAACCAGTGTTGTGCACGCTCTGAGTTAACTTGAATCAAGGATGGCTCAGAGGCTGGTGAGTAACGACCAATCTCTTCAATCTTTAAACCATTGCGTGCTTTGCGGGAATCAGCGACAACAATGCGGTAGTGCGGGGTACGGATCTTTCCAAGACGTACCAATCTAATCTTTACGGCCACGAAGGCTTTCTCCTTGCATAATCGTTCGAATGATGAAATCAAACCCGAGTGGGATGCCAGGTGAATTTCCATCAATTCTGGTTAATGGTTGCCGGTCAAGAGGTAGAGGGCTCTTGAACAGGAGGCCAATATTGCCATGCCGCCACTCATATGCCCAATTCGGCCTCAGCGCCCCTCTTGAGCTGCTCGCTTTGCTGGATTTCCCGAACGAGATTTCTTCTTGGGGTTTTGGGGTTTTCCGCCACCAACTCCTGCAGGCACTCCAGCCGGCAAGGCCATGCCTTGCGGCACAGCCATCCCCTTTGGCATGCCACCGCCAGAGCGCATCTGCTTCATCATCTTTTGAGCGGCGGCAAAACGATCGACTAAGGAGTTCACTTCAGTAACAGTTCTGCCGCTGCCCTTAGCGATTCGAGCGCGTCTTGAACCATTTAGTAATTTTGGATTTTGTCGCTCTTGTGGAGTCATGGATTGCACAATCGCTTGGGTGCGCACCAACTCTTTGTCATCAAGAGAGTCAATTTGTTTTTTCATGGCTGCGTTGTTGGCCCCAGGCAACATTCCCAACAACTTAGTCATTGAGCCCATTTTCTTCATGGCCTGTAATTGCTCAAGGAAATCTTCTAGAGTGAAATCCTCTCCTGATACAAACTTTTCCTCCAGCCTCTTCGCACTTTCTCCATCAATAGCCTTTTTCGCTTGTTCGGCCAGCGTTTGGATATCGCCCATGCCCAAAATTCTCGAAGCCATGCGATCGGGATAGAAATAATCAAAATCAGAGAGCTTCTCTCCGTTAGATATGAAGAGGATAGGTTTTCCGGAGATCTCCGTAATAGATAACGCAGCACCGCCCTTGGCATCTCCATCTAACTTGGTAAGAACAACCGCATCAAAACCAACCCCGGATTCAAAGGCCTGAGCAGTACGCACCGCATCTTGACCGATCATTGCATCTACAACAAATAAGGTTTCATCTGGATTCACCGCAGCTTTAATGTTACGAGCTTGCTCCATCAACTCTTCATCGATGCCAAGACGTCCGGCGGTATCAATGATTACTACGTTATGAAGCTTTTCTTTGGCAAAGGTAATGGCATCTCGTGAAACCTTAACCGGATCTCCAACACCATTCCCGGGCTCAGGTGCAAAAATTGGAATTTTTAGGGATTCAGCCAAAACTGAAAGTTGGGTTACAGCGTTTGGTCTCTGTAAATCAGCGGCAACAAGTAATGGTGTATTTCCATCCTGTTTCAAAAAACTTGCTAACTTGCCGGCAAGAGTGGTCTTTCCCGAACCCTGCAAACCCGCCAGCATGATTACCGTTGGTGGATTCTTTGCAAATCTGATGCGGCGGGCTGCTCCACCTAAGATCTCAATTAACTCTACATTGATTATCGAATAGATCTCTTGGGATTGATTTGTTGACTTTCTTATCTCTGGAAGAGCGGTGAGAGATTTTTCTTTAACCCGTTTTACAAAGTTTTCGACCACGGAGAGCGCCACATCGGCCTCTAGCAGAGCGTTTTGTAGCTCCTGAGCGGCATCATCAATATCTGATTCGGTAATACGGCCCTTGTTACGCAAAGCCCCAAATACTTCGGAGAACTTGTTGCTAAGCGTTTCAAACATGGCCGAAAGCCTACTAAAGCGGTGTGCTTAAGAAAAATGGGCGCAGAATCCTGGCTCTGCGCCCATTTTTCAGATAACTAATTGAGACTAAATAGCGGTCTCACCTTTTTCGCCAGTTCGAACTCTAACCACATTTTCAACGGTTGTAGTCCAAACCTTTCCATCACCAATAGACCCAGTCGAAGCGGTCTTAACAATCACATCAATAAGATCATTAACCTCTTTATCCTCTGCAAGGATTTCAAGTCGCACCTTTTGAATTAGATCTATTGGATACTCCGCACCGCGGTAGACCTCAACATGACCACCTTGACGTCCTACACCTGAAACTTCAGAGACGGTCATGCCCTTTACACCCGCATTTCTTAGAGCGGTCTTAACTTCATCAAACTTTCCTGGCTTGATAATCGCAGTAATAAGTTTCATGATTAACGACCTCCCTTAAGAATTCCACCAATTTCATAGGCGCTTTCAGCGTGTTCGGTTTGATCTACACCAATTAGCTCCTTTTCACTTTGCACGCGGAACCCAATAGTTTTTTCAATTACGAACCCAATTATCAAAGTTGCGACAAATGAGTAGGCAAATACCAGTCCGACACCTAGCGCTTGCTTTGCTAGTAGATCGGTTCCGCCACCATAGAAGATTCCATCCAATCCGACAGAGTTCACAGCACTGGAACCAAAGAAGCCGATTGCTAAGCTGCCGATGATTCCGCCGACAAGGTGGACACCGACTACATCTAGCGCATCGTCATAACCCAGTTTGTATTTCAAGCCAACAGCAAGTGCACAAACCACGCCAGCGATAAAGCCGATTACTACTGCCGCCCATGGTGCAACAAATGCGCAAGCAGGTGTAATAGCAACTAATCCAGCAACCGCTCCTGATGCCGCACCCAGTGTTGTTGGATGTCCATCTCTAATTTTCTCTGTAAGTATCCAGCCCAGCAGCGCACCAGCGGTTGCTACCTGAGTATTGATGAAGGCCAAACCAGTGATGTTGTTTGCACCAAGTGCAGACCCGGCATTAAAACCAAACCAGCCAAACCACAGTAAACCGGCACCCAGCAGTACAAGTGGCAATGAGTGTGGACGCATTGGGCTCTTTTGCCATCCAATACGGCGCCCAAGGACTATGGCCAAGGCGAGCGCAGCAGCACCGGCGTTAATGTGAACAGCTGTTCCGCCGGCAAAGTCCTGGACTCCACGTGAAGCTAAGAAACCCGCTCCAGTAACTGTGTCTCCTTCTTTGTTACCGAAAGCAAATACCCAGTGCGCGACTGGGAAGTAAACGACGGTAACCCAAATTGCTACAAACACAATCCAAGACACAAATTTTGTTCGATCTGCAATTGCTCCAGATATTAGTGCTGGGGTAATCACCGCAAACATCAATTGGAAAGCGGCAAATACCAACAACGGAATTGGATAAACACCACCATTATTGGTCAACTCATTTACTACATCGCCTAATCCCGAGAGAGAAAGTGAGCCATACCATTGTGAATTTGCTTCATAACCGAAAGCTAATTTAAATCCATAAATAACCCACAAAACGCTAACAACTCCGATGGTGACCATCGACATCATCATCATATTTAGGGCGCTCTTGGCTCTAACCATGCCACCGTAGAAAAATGCCAATCCCGGTGTCATTAAGAGGACAAGAGCAGAGCTAGCCAAAACCCAGGCGGTATCGCCGGCATTAACTACTACTTGATCCATTTCAATCTCCCAATACCAAATTGTCGGTAGTTCTCTACATTGAGAATGGGAGGAGGTTGCCCCTTACATGTTACGGATCCGGCCCCACAAAAGATTTCAATTTGGTGACAGTTTCGCGGTGCTTGTTACAGAGGTGTTAAAAATCAGCTGAGTAGCTCTGCGATATAGGAATCAGGGTCAAAAGCCTTCAGATCCCCTATCCCTTCCCCAACCCCGACATACTTCAGCGGCAGAGCTAACTCTCGCTCAGTTGCTAAGGCAATTCCACCTTTTGTTGAGCCATCCACCTTGGTCACGATCATGCCCGTGAGCGCAACACTCTCGGAGAAGACCCGAGCCTGGGCTATTCCATTTTGCCCGGTTGTTCCATCCAAAACAAATAAAACCTCATTTACCGGCGTGACTTTCTCTATTACTCGCCGAGCCTTTCCTAGTTCATCCATCAAATTGCTCTTGGTATGTAATCTGCCAGCAGTATCGATGAGTAAAACATCGTAACCTTCATTTTTGGCCTTGGTAGCGCCATCAAAACAAACTGCAGCTGGGTCTGAGTTCTCCGCTCCTCGTACAACATCCACCCCAATACGCTGGCCCCAAGTCATCAATTGATCTACCGCTGCTGCTCGAAAAGTGTCAGCTGCTACCAAAAGTACTTTATATCCTGAGATATTTAATAGATTGGCAAGTTTTGCAGTGCTTGTAGTCTTCCCAGTTCCATTTACGCCTACAACCAATACTGTTGTTAAGCCATCTTTTTGTAGGTTAAGCGTTCTAGATTCAGTGCTCAAAAAAGATTTAATACGCTCTGCAATTGCAGCCTCTAGATTTTCTGACTTCTCCTTCTTTACTAAATCCACAATCTCTTCTGCAACTGAAGCACCCAAATCTGATTCAATGAGAATTTTGCGAAACTCTTCAATGTCCTCAACAGAGGCGCGGTTACGGGAAAATTTAGAGAGAAAAGAGCCGAACAATCCCATCGTTAGACAGATTCAGTTTCATTCTCACGCAAACGTTGTGAGATTACTTCCGAAACGCCATCGCCACGCATGGTTACTCCATACAAGGCATCGCCAATCTCCATCGTGCGCTTCTGGTGGGTAATAATGATGAGCTGAGAATCTTTTCTTAACTCCTCAAGTACGCCCAAAAGACGACCAAGGTTTGCATCATCAAGAGCGGCCTCAACCTCATCCATTACGTAAAACGGGCTAGGACGAGCTTTAAAAATAGCAACCAATAAGGCAACCGCGGTCAATGATCGCTCACCACCGGATAGCAGAGAGAGTCTCTTGATTCGCTTTCCAGGCGGCCTCGCCTCAACATCAACACCGGAATTCAGTAGATCGCTTGGATCAGTCAGCACTAAACGACCCTCGCCACCTGGGAACAAGCGGGCAAAAATCTTCTCAAACTCTCTAGCTGTATCACGATAGGCCTCTTCAAAAATCTCTTGGACTTTGTCATCAACCTCTTTAATGATGTCCAACAAATCCTTCTTTGACTTCTTTAGATCCTCTAGCTGCTCGGCAAGGTACTTCAATCTCTCTTCAAGCGATGAGTACTCTTCCAAAGCCAATGGATTAATCTTTCCAAGCAGAGCCAAGGAGCGTTCTGCAGTTGCTAAGCGCTTCTCTTGTTGCTCACGAACATAAGGAATTAAATCTCCTTGAATTAGATCGCCCACTTCATCCTCAATAAAGGTTGGGACATCCTTATCTGGGCCGTACTCATTGAATAAAGTCTGGGAGTCAACTCCAAACTCCTCCATAGCTTTGCTTTCCAATTGCTCAATTCTCAAACGCTGTTCAGCACGTGCAATCTCATCTCTATGCACACTTGAGGTTAGTTGATCTAGTTCGGTGGTTAACTCACGAACCTGAGCACGGATTGCCAAAATCTCACCATCACGATTAGAACGTGAAATCTCCAATCTTTCCCGCTCTGCATTGGCCCGCGAAATTGAGTTTTCAATCTGTATTAAAGCTTCGTATGCAGCATCAGCGATTGCCTGAGCAGTAACCGCTCCTCTAGCGCGGGCTTCACGTCGTGCAATGCTCTTGCTCGCGGCCTCTCTTTCATTGCGCGCCGCAAGTTCGAGTGCAGCTGCGCGCTGTGAAATAGCGGCCACCCTTTCCTCGATTGTGCGTAGTCCAAGACGCGCCTCAACCTCCACCGCTCTGGCGGTGGCAACAGAGGCACGTAGATTTTCCAGTTGAGCCAGATCAGGCTCATATGGTTCTTCGCTCTTGCCAAACTCATTTTGCGCTACCGCTAACTCTTCTTCATCAACTCGAATAGCCAGCTTGAGCTCGTTGATTGAGTTGGCCAAACGTTCTACCTCAGCGGTACTACCTCTAACGCTTTGGCCCGCCGCCCCCAATTGCTCAGCCAAACCTGCCATCGCAGCATCAGATTCATTTAATTTTGCTAGCGCTTGGTCGTAATTTGCTTGATCAGCCCGCACTTTGTTTTCAGCGGTCGATATTTCAAACTTAATTCGATCACATTCATGAGTGTACTTCTGTAGATCTACCTCGCTCTTTTCAATCATCGCGGTTATCTCAATCAAAGAAGATTTGGAGGATGATCCGCCGCTCGCGCGACCTCTGCCAACTAGATCTCCATCGCGGGTAACTGCGATCAACCCTTTATTGGAGCTGATGATCTCTTGAGCCTGGCTAAGCGAATCAGCTGCAACATAACCCGCCAATAATCTAGGGATTATGTTGTTCAAAGTCGCAGAGCTAACTTTGCTAGCTAGAGATGTGAATCCAGAGTTTGTGTCTAAATCTTGAACTGCATCTCCATCAGTTACAAACAAAATATCAGCACTACCTGCAGATTCAGATTTCAAGTAGGCAAGAGCTGAGATTGCTTGTGAAGCATCTTGAACCACCAAAGCATTTGCCATGGAGCCGAGAGCGGCAGATACCGCACTCTCCCATCCTGGTTCAACTGTAATTAAAGATGCAACACTGCCACGAATCTCTATTCCGCGGGTATTTGTTAATAAGGCACCGCTGCCATCTTTATGTAATGTCGCCTGACGTAGGGCGTCAACCTTTGCTTCAGTTGCACTCTTATCTCGCTCCGCACGAGATAAATCACTTTGCAACTTTTCCAGAACAGATTTTGAACTATTCAAGAGCTGTTTAGCTTTTTCAAACTCTGCATCTAGCCCAAGCTCGCCCGCATCTAAGCCGGCGACCTCACTTTCTAATCTGGCAAAATCTCTCTTGGCCTCTTCAACACGAGAATTTGCCTCGCCTAAGGCTTTTTCTAGTCGTGAAATCTCAGATTTAGTTCCATCGATACGTGATTGCAAACTCTTGATATGGCCTTCTTGTCTAGCGGTGCCCTCTCGATAGTCAGCGATCGCTCTCTGGGCTGCGGCTACACGGTCATCTTCATGCTTCAAGCGGGTTTCCAAATCTGAAACATTTGCAGTTGTGCTACTTAATTCAGTTCGCGCTTTTTC
>JBJOIM010000021.1:0-12615 GCA_046047175.1 Actinomycetota bacterium
GTTCAGGGCGGGCACCGTGAATTGAAATATCACCTTGAGTCATTGCCGCAGCAAAGGCCCATGTGCCGGTAACGATGCGATCTGAGATTGCGGTGTGATCCGATGCGGAGAGGGATTCGACGCCGCGAATAGTTATGGTGGGGGTTCCTAGACCTTCGATATCAGCACCCATTGCAATAAGAAAATTGCCGATATCTACGATGTCAGGTTCGCGTGCTGCGTTATCTAGGACGGTAAGGCCTTTTGCTAATACCGCAGCTGTCATAATATTTTCAGTTGCACCAACGCTCGGAAAATCTAGAGTTATCTCCGCACCCTTCAATCCATTTGGCGCTGATGCAATTATGTATCCATGTTCGCTATGTGCTTGTGCACCTAACGCAACTAAACCTTTGGTGTGAAAATCCAAACCGCGAGAACCGATCGCATCTCCACCAGGCAAGGCAACTTCAGCTTTTCCAAGTCGAGCAACTAATGGGCCAAGCACATTAATCGAGGCCCGTAATTTGCGAACCAATTCATACTCTGCACGGTAGCCGGGGGTTTCCGGAACATCGATACTTACGGTTTGTTTTTGAAGATCTCGCGTCACCCTACAGCCAAGTCGTTCGAGGAGCTCTGCCATCATCGCGACATCTGCAATGTCCGGCACGTTATGGATAGTGCAATTACCTTTGGCCAATAAGGTGACCGCCATAAGTTTCAAAACAGAGTTCTTGGCACCAGTAATGGTCACATCGCCTTTTAATGAACCGCCGCCAACTACGCGAAATCGATCAAGAGGATAGGAGTGCATCTAGATATCCACCCTCTCTAGCTCTAACTTTTGTGGCCCAATTTGTAGCCTAGCCAATCTCGAATCTCTGAGTGGTGTCATAGTAACGACTGGAATAGGCTCACCCCATGGTAAATCTGACTCGAATTTATACAAAAACCGGCGATGACGGCACAACCTCTCTAGGAGATATGAGTCGGACCTCCAAAAATGACCCCCGCTTAGAGGCCTATGCCACCGTAGATGAGGCCAACTCATATATTGGTGTCGTACTTACAATTCCAGAGTTAGATGCAGAGATCCGCAAATTACTGGTGCGGGTTCAAAATGACCTCTTTGATGTTGGCGCCGATCTTTGTACTCCGGTAGTTGATGCTCCCGCACATGAACCATTGCGTGTTCTAGAGTCTCAGATTTCTTATCTAGAGGAGCAGATTGATGTTTATAACGCCAACTTGGCGCCTTTAAAGTCATTTGTCTTGCCTTCAGGAACTCCGGCATCGGCTCATCTGCATGTTGCTCGCACTGTAGTTAGAAGAGCAGAGCGTTGCACATGGCAGGCAATCCACTCCTTCGGTGAAGGAGTTAACAAATTAACCGCAAAGTATCTAAATCGTTTATCAGATTTACTTTTCGTTTTGGCTCGGTATGAAAATCGTGAGTTGGGAGATCAACTCTGGGTTCCAGGTAAGAATCGCTAACTGCGCAAAATCGCAGCGGCGGCCTTTTCCTCATCTGGAAAAACAAACAACCTTGGTCCAGATTTAGTCTGGGTTAGGGTTGCCTTAATTCCATGGGCAGCTAGTTTCTGTCGCAACATCTCACCTTCAATGTGATTAGATGGCGCAGCTACTACTTTGAGTAATCCGTATTCGCCCTCCTCGCCAACCTGACTAGGTTTTTCTATCAATGATGAACCTCTAGAAAATGCCCAGCGCAACAAAAGAATTAAAACACCAAGTACTGCAAATCCAGCAAATGATGAGAAAAATAATGTGTTATCTATCCCGCCTAACAAATTAACTCTCCGGAGTAGGGGTTGGCGTAGCTGGCAACAAGGATTTGTATATGTTCCCAGGCTTTGGTTGGTTGGCGCTGTCTCGATGACAGGTTACTTTTATGCCACTAATTGAAACTCCGAGGGTGACCGGCTCAGTAGAGATTAAGAAAATGGTGTTTTGCTGGCGTTTTTCGCTGCCTTTTGTATAAGTAATTAAGGTTCCAATTTTCTCTCTCGTTAGATCCTCGGGTCTAACACGGAATACATTTGAATTAACCTCCCACCATTTGCAGCCGGTATCAGCTGCTGCAATCACAGCACCGCAGGCAAACTCTTCGCATTTCTTAACTACAGCCTGCAAAGTGCGCTTGGCTGAAAGCAAACCAATTAACTCTTTACTGCTTGGAACCTTTGCAAAAACTCCATCCTTGCCGGTGAAGCCCTTTGGTGGCCATTTTGGTGAGGGGGAGGGAATAGGTTTCGCGGTCTTCTTTGCAACAACCTTTAATTCACCTGAAGTCGCATTGGGCGTGAAAACAGAGATCATTATGAGCGCAATTAATGCCGCTAAAGATGATGTGTAGACCCGCCTAAATCTCATAAGCGCAATCTTGCCTTAATTCATGGAGAATATCCCTGTGAGTCCGCGGAGAAATAAACCCAGAAAGCGTGGCAAAGATAACCCTTCTCACGGCTCAGATAGAGAGATAGCGGCTTCTCATCAAAGCATCGAGGAGCATCTAGAGGGCATCTACATGGTCCGCCGCATTACCGGCTCCAGCTCCACAAAACCATATCGCTGCCCAGGGTGTGATCAATTGATTCCGATGGCTACTCCACATACCGTTGCGTGGCTGGAACATGATGTTGAATCACGGAGGCACTGGCACACAGCTTGTTGGAACAATCGCGACAAACGCAAGCCAAAAATAGAAAGAACTAGAAACGCACCTCGATATTGATTCTTGTTAGTAAAGATTTTTATAAGCAAAAATTAACGACGCCGGCGGTGCAGAATATTTACCAATCTAATTATGGTTCTATCTGCAAAACCAGTTCGGGCAAATGTGGTGAACTGCAATGGGATATTGAACTTAGTCTTTACAACAGTTCTGGGATATGTGAACTCTAGTAATCCCTCCGCGCCGTGAATGCGGCCATAACCACTGTCCTTTACGCCACCAAAAGGAACTGAACCAATCGCCGCAAAGGAAAAAGCCGAGTTAATTGAAACCATTCCGCACTGCAAAAGAGAGGCGATCTTCTTGCCGTTTCGCTTTGACCAAACCGCAGCACCAAGGCCATATGAGGTGGCATTAGCTAGATCAACGGCTTCATCCATATTGCGCACGGTATTTATTACCAAAGTTGGGCCAAAGGTTTCCTCAGTCATTGCTTTAGAATCCTCAGGAACGTTACGCAAAATTACTGGTTGAACATATCCACCCTTAACGGCATTTTTGTCGCCTACTAAGAACTCGCCACCACGCTTAACCGCATCATCAATATGAGATTTGATTATCTTTAATTGTGAGGGCATCGTGGCCGGACCATAGTTTGCGCCATCTTCATAACCAGGTTTGATCTTGCCTGCTAACTCCACGATGGTTCGGGTAAAAGTTTCGGATACATCTTTGTGAACATAAACTCGTTCGGCGCCAATACAGGATTGTCCGGCGTTAGACATGGCATGCCATAGTGTTACTTCAGCGGCACGGCTTATGTCCGCATCTCTATCAACCAAGACCGGATCTTTTCCGCCACACTCCAAAACCACAGGAGTCATTAACTCGGCACAGGTAGCGGCAACTTTTTTCGCCGTCTTAGTAGAGCCAGTAAAAGAAATCTTTCCAACAGAACTCTGAGTTAGGGCGACACCAGTTTCAGCGGTTCCAGTTACTACGGTAAATACATCAGCAAAGGGTGCAATCCGCTGCCAGGTTTGCTCTAGCCAAACACCAATCGCAGGTGTGTATTCACTTGGTTTAAAAATCACGGTATTTCCAGCAGCCAAGGCATATGCAATAGAACCCATCGGCGTAAATATCGGATAGTTCCAAGGACCGATAACGCCAACAACGCCAAAAGGAACTCTTTGGACTTGTGCTGAAAGATTGAACATTAGTAATCCAGAAGGTCTATTTTGTGGACCGAGAACCTTTGGCGCGTATTTCGCGGCCCAAGAGATATGTTCGATTGCTAACGCGGTCTCTAACGTAGCATCGCTGACAGGTTTGCCAGTCTCGCGATGGATTAACTCTGCTGCTGTATTTATCTCTCTAGTTAGAAGAGAGGACCAATCTTTAAGAATTACCATTCGTTTGCGAAAACTTAACTGTGACCATTTTTCAGCAGCAACCTTGGCACGATCTACCGCTTCATTAACCTCTTTTGCTGAGGTAATAGGAAACTCTCCAACAACCTCACCAGTTGCGGGATTTAGAGACTCGAAGGTTTTCATATTCAATGACTAAACTTACAGGTATGGCGGAATTGATTCGACCCAGCACCGTTCTGCCCGCGATTCGCACCCCTATCTCCTTCCTCACATCAGATGGGTTAAAGCTCATCGGGGAGGTAGCCAGCCCATCAAATGGCGATCACTCCTTAGGTTTATTGTGTTTACATCCACTACCAACCCATGGCGGAATGATGGATAGTCACATATTTAAGAAAGCGGCTAATCGTTTACCGGAGATGGCTGGTATTACGGTTATTCGCTTCAATACCCGCGGCACTGAAAGCGAACAAGGCAAGAGCGAGGGTAGCTTTGGAAACGCGATTACCGAGAAAGAAGATGTCATCGCTGCCGTCAATTACTGCTTTGATGTTGTTGGTGTTAAATCTCTCTGGGTAGTTGGTTGGTCATTTGGTACGGATTTAGCATTGAAATTCGCCAGAGACCCAAGAGTCAGGGGATTGATTTTACTTTCGCCACCACTGCGATTTTCAACTGAAGAAGATCTGGAATTTTGGAACCAAGATGGTCGCAGGGTCTTGGCCCTGGTCCCAGAGTTTGATGACTATTTAAAGCCAGCTGAGGCACGACTTAGATTTGCTCCAATAAAACAGATTGAGATTGTTGCAGTTGAGGATGCAAAACATCTTTGGGTTGGCGAACCATTTGTATATCGCGTTTTGAGCGAGATCGTTAATGAGTTAAACCCGACACGACTCCCATTACCGACTGAGTATTAAGAAAAAAACTTAAGATTTATCGGCTTTAGGAAAAACTACCTCATCCATAATAAGAAGAGTCGCTGCAGCTATTGGCACCGCAAGCAATCCACCGACTAATCCCAATAAAGATGTGCCGAGCAGGGCTGCAACAATAGTCACTAGGCCAGGAATAGAAAGTGATCGCTTCATTATGCGAGGCGTAATGAGGTAGTTCTCAACCTGTACGTAAAGGGTATAAAGCAGAATTGCAAGTAAGGCTTTGCTGGGAGATTGAGTTAAGGCTACTAAGGTGACGATGCTAGCGCCGATGAAATGACCGATTAATGGAATTAATGCCACAAACAAAATGACCATACCTAAAGCAGCGGCATATGGGAGTTCGAGGGCGAGAGATAAGCCAAAGACAAAGATGGCGGCCAGTGCAGCAATTAAAACCTGGCTACCGACAAAAGCACCAACTCTGGAAATTATTGCATCCCCAATTCTGGATACTCTCTCGCGGCGAGAAGCGGGTGCGAGACGGTAAAAAATCTTTGTTACAGAGGGCAAAGAGGCAAGAAAGTAGAGTGTTAAGACCATGATAGTTAAGGCTGAAAAAGCTCCAGAGAGCACAGTTCGGCCCACTCCGAGAACACCGCCAAAGGCCCCAGTGAGCAATTGTCCATCTGAGATCCAAGTTTCAAATTTCTGCTCTAGAGAATCGATAAAACCGTACTCATTATTCAACTGATTCAAAGTAGCGTTGTTACGTAAAGAATCCAGTAATTGCGGAGCGCTATCTATTAGATCATTGGCCTGGCTAAATACGGGCGGGATAACAACAAGAGCAAACAAAGCCACCATCGCCAATGCAGACATAACAACGACGGCTACGGCAGAAACGCGTTTTAGCTTCTTAGACTGCAGCGCCTCAACAGCAGGGTTAAGACCCATTGCGAGAAATAGAGAAATGATTATTAGAACAAAGACTTGGCTAGCCGATTGCAATGCGCGCAAAACAGTTATTGCTACCAAAGCGCCAGAAGTAGCGAGAAAGCCAAAATAGAAAGGATGCTGGGTATTTAGGGGAGCACCTTTAATGCCAAAATCCTCAACCTGCTTTGCCTGGGGTGATTTTGGTGTGACTTTCCTCAACACTCGCTTAATCTGCGCCATGTATCTAGTCTAAAGCCTGAAACAATGAGGCAGTGGTAACAAAAAAATCCCAATTACATATAACTGGCGTAGGCGAGGAAATCGCGGCATTAGCTGGTTTGCCATGGGATCAACCGTTGGAGAATTGGCCCGAGGACCCATCTCTTACCGCTCAGCGCGGAATTTCCCGTCACATTGTGCGTTTGGTCCGATCGACTCCCGAGCCCGATAGCGAAATATATGCGGTTAAAGAAACGGTGGAGGAGTTCGCAGTTCGTGAGTATGAAGCGCTAAAAGAGTTGGGTTTAAGGGGAGCGCCTGCAGTTTCTCAAATCGCGGTGGTTGATGGACGCAGAGATGCTGAAGGTAACGAACTGCCCTGCGCGATTGTCACTAGATTCCTGCCTTACTCCTTGCCATATCGAGTTGTTTTAAGTGGTTCAGTGACACAACATGAAATTACCAATATGGCTAACGCACTAGCTTATTTGCTGGTTCGACTGCACCTACTTGGTTTTTGGTGGGGCGACTGCTCCTTATCAAACACGCTTTTCCGTCGTGATGCTGATGGATTCGCGGCTTATTTGGTCGATGCTGAAACCGGAGAGTTTCAAAAACATTTAAGTAATGGGCAAAGGGAGCATGATTTAGATTTAGCCAGATTTAATGTAGCTGCCGAATTAGAGGATTTGAAATTGGCTGGTGTCTTGTTTCCGGCAATGGATCCGATTCGAGCAAGCGAATCAGTGATTACTCGTTACCGAAAAATCTGGAAAGCGCTGAGTGAACCACAGATACTTCCTGCCAATGATCGGCACGCAGTAGAAAAGGCTATGCGTTCGCTACAGGATATTGGGTTTGCAGTTGAAGAGGTAGATATCAAGTTGGCGGGAGATCAATCGACCTTGACCTTTACTCCCAAGCTGGTTGCGCCGAACTATCACTCACAGCGCTTGAAAGAGTTGATGGGTTTGGAGACTGAGGAGTTTCAAGCCAAAAGAATTTTGGCCTCATTTGACCGCTTTCGTTCCCGTGAAATTGACAAAACACCTGATAAATCAGAATCAGCACAAAGATGGCTCGATGAAGTTTTTTATAAAGTCGTTAACTCAGTCCCTAAGAATCTAAAGGGTCGTATCGAGGATGCGCAGCTATTTCACGAAGTTTTGGAGCATCGTTGGTACTTGGGGGAAAAAGCAGGCCATGATTTAGGCCTAGATTTCGCAACCTCTGACTACATAGCCCAGGTTCTGCCTTCGCGTATGGACTCGGGTAGATAATTCGCTAATGAGCATGCCTCCATTGCCACAGAATTTTGGTCGTGCCTTTGATTTAAGCTCCTTGGCAAAACCAACTAGTAAAGAGGTAACTCAAGGTCAAGCCAAAGAGGCGACGGTTGAAAACTTTATGAGTGATTTTGTATCGCTATCTGCTGAAAAACCTGTGGTGCTTTTGGCCTATTCACCGCGCAGTCAAGCCTCGATCGAATTGCGAGATCTGATGGCGGAGATGTCAAAAGCTGATAACGAGAGTTGGATTTTTGGCGGCATAAATGCAGATACCCAGCCACAGCTTGCGCAGGCCCTACAGATTCCCTCGGTTCCATATGCCATCGCATTTATAGCGGAGCAACCTCTCGCGCTATTTGATCGTCCGTATCCAAAAGAGCAAATCGCATTGGTGATTGCAAAGTTGTTTGATCTAGCAAAGGAGCGCGGACTACAGGTTGAGGTGCCACAAGTACAAGAGGCACCAATGGAGCCTGAAGAGGTTGCAGCTTTAAGCGCGCTAGAAAAAGGTGATTACTCGGGAGCTGCGATGGCTTACCGAAACTGGTTACAGCGTCGGCCGGATGAGCAGATGGCAAAGATTGGCTTAGCGCAATGCGAGTTGATGCTGCGCATAGCTGAGGTCGAACCACAAGACGCAATCTCTCAAGCCAATGCAGATTTAAACTCGGTCGAAAAACAGGTCATGGCGGCTGACATAGAGATTGCACAAGGTGAAGTTAAATCTGCCTTCGAGAGATTGATTACTGTGGTTCGAAACTCAAGTGGTGATGAGCGTAAGCGGGCCAAAGAACATCTACTATTGCTTTTCCAATTAGTTGATCCTTCTGAACCAGAGTTGATTCGAGCCCGAACCCAGTTAGCGAGCGCCTTATTTTGAGTAGACCAATGGAACTACAAGAAAAACGGGATTTACAGGCCTTTTTCTTCCTCTTCGGACTGGGCATTATGTGTTTAGTTCCCCGCTTGCCTGATATCAAGGCCAATCTTGATGTTTCGACTACCTATTTTGGATTCATCGTTAGTTCGGGATCAATTGGAGCTTTAACCGCGCACCTAACTATGGGTCATATTGTTCATAGATTAGGTGTTTACAAAGTTATGGTTTATGGATCTACAGTCACATATATCGCAATGATTATGATGATTGAAATTAACAATCCCATTTTGTATATAGTTATAAATATTATTTCGGGATTTGCTTGGGCTTCATATCACATAGCAATCAACGCGCAGGCTCTACATCGTCAAGCAGAGACCGGTGTGCAAATTATTCCAATGCTTCATGGACTCTGGAGTGCAGGTGCCGTCACCACCGCCTTTATCGCGCTGCTAATCTCATCCCGAGTTTCTCTAAATTGGCACATAATCCCATTATTGATAATGGTGTTTTCCTTAAAAATGAGAGCAATCAATAGATCGAAGGCTTTATTGCTGCAAGGCAATGAAATAACCGAAGATGACGAGGTTGTCACTTTTAGGAAGATGGTCTCCTCAATAAGTATCGATTGGGTTGTTAGTCTTGGATTTCTATGCGCCTTGATGTTGGAGATTTCTGTTGGAGACTGGGCGACGATCATGGCTCGACAGGAGTTTGGAGTCTCTAAGTCTTTGGCGGTTATTCCATACTTCCTATTTATGGGAGCGATGATTATGGGTCGCCTGAGTTATCAAAGATTCAAAGGGGAACGGTCCGATAAAGAGTTGATACAGCCCTTTGCGGTCATGGGCGGAACCATTTTTATTGTCTCACTTGGCCTAAGCATGCAGTTGAAAGAAAATTATTCACTATTGGCCTACACGATATTTTGCCTAGGCTTCTTCTTAAGCGGTATTGGAATTTCATTTATTGGACCGCTGTTTTTTGGCTACGCAAGCGCTCGCTCGGACAAGCCCGGCGGGGTGGCAATTGCGGAGCTGGGAGCACTCAATCAGGTCTTAACCTTTATCGGACGTGGTGTAATTTCAGTAGTTGCCGGCGCAACCTCAATCCCTATAGCTATGACTATTCCTGGGGCGATGTTGATATTTGTAGCCTTTTTTGTCGCGGCTGCCAGCAAACCCCGCCATTAATTATTAGGCGCCAGCCAGATAGTTCCCAAAGGCGGAACACGAATAACTGCAGAGTTGGGAAATCCACGGCACTCTTCACTTACGGTATCGATATTTGAGTTAGTGACTCCAGAGCCGCCATAACTTTGATCATCAGAGTTAAACACCTCTTGCCACTGACCACCCAAGGGAAGTGGAATGCGGTAATTTTCATGAGGAACTGGTGAGAAGTTAGTAATAGCGATTAGTGGTTCACCTGATTCAGACCATCTAACAAATGCTAAGGTGTTGCCAGCCGCATCATCTCCAACAAGCCACTGAAATCCTTCAGGATTAATATCTCTCTGCCACAGAGCTGGCGAACCTTTGTAGAGCGCATTCAAATCTGCAATTAACTTTTGAACTCCGTTATGTTCTTGGTATTGAGTTAGATGCCAATCAAGTGAGTGTTCAGAGCTCCACTCATCATTTTGAGCAAACTCACATCCCATAAAAAGTAATTTCTTGCCGGGATGGGCCCACATAAATCCATAAAGCGCTCTAAGCGTGCCCAATTTTTGCCAACGATCACCGGGGAACTTATTAACTAATGCGCCCTTTCCATGAACCACTTCGTCATGGGAGAGCGGCAAAAGGAAGTTTTCGCTCCAGGCATAGAGAATTGAGAAGGTAATTTCATTATGGTGATAAACCCGATGCACCGGTTCATGCGATAAATATTGCAGCGTGTCATGCATCCAGCCCATGTTCCACTTAAATCCAAAGCCCAAGCCATTAGCTGAGGTTGCCTTGGTAACGCCACTCCATGCGGTGGACTCTTCGGCAATCATCATGATTCCAGGGAATCGTTTGTAGGCAGTAGCGGTGGTTTCCTGTAGCAACTTAACCGCAGCGAAATTCTCCCGTCCGCCAAACTCATTTGGAATCCATTCACCCTCCGCACGCGAGTAATCCAGATAAAGCATTGAAGCAACAGCATCTACTCGTAATCCATCAATATGAAACTCTTGTAGCCAATAAAGCGCACTGGCTACTAAGAAGTTGCGCACCTCATTGCGGCCGAAGTTAAAGATATATGTGCCCCAATCAGGGTGTTCTCCCAATCTGGGATCTTCATGTTCATATAGGGCGGTGCCATCAAACCTTGCCAAAGCCCACTCATCTTTTGGAAAGTGTGCTGGAACCCAATCGAGAATTACCCCGATTCCGATTCCATGTAGGTGGTCAACTAAGTATCGAAACTCATCTGGAGAGCCAAATCTGGCGGTCGGCGCAAAGTATGAAGTGACCTGGTAGCCCCATGACGGAGCGTAAGGATGTTCGGTAACCGGCAAAAATTCAACATGGGTAAAGCCGTGAGTTTGTAAGTACTCACCTAACTCATGAGCTAACTCGCGATAATTCAAACCACTTTTCCAAGAACCAAGATGAACTTCATAAACTGAAACAGGTGCACGCCATGGCTGGTAAAGCGCACGTTCATTCATCCACTTTTCATCGCTCCAAATAAAATTAGATTCATTAACTATTGAAGCGGTATGTGGCGGAAGCTCAGTTTGCCTGGCAAAAGGATCTGCATGATCAACCCATCTTCCATCGCGGCCCTGAACTGCAAACTTATATTTAACGCCGGGAGAGAGATCTGGAATAAAAACCTCCCAAACCCCACTCGGACCAAGAGGAATCATCGGGTTGGTGCTCTTATCCCAGAAGTTATTGTCACAAATTAAGGAAACATTTCTGGCATTAGGTGCCCATACGGAAAACGCCGTGCCGATTAACTCACCATCTTGTGTGCGTTTTACATGAGCTCCCAGTACCTGCCACAGATTTTCATGACGTCCTTCAGAGATTAGATGTAAATCTAATTCACCCAAAGTTGTATGTGGGTTTAAGTAGCCGGCGGGAGGTGATTGGAAGGATTTGCGTCGCGGGGAGAGGCTTGAAAAGAGCTTTCCAAATACCCCGCGCATAGCGGAACTTTACTTAATTTTCACAAAAGCGATATGGGCAACCTTGCCATTTGGTCGAGCCGGATCCAGCTTTACATAGGTGTCTTTAGCCCATGTGTACTCGCTGCCATCAAGCAGATCTTTAACGGCAAAGTTGTCTTGCTCTAAACCTAAAGCCCACATATCCCAGTGGATCATAGTTTCGCGGGCGTGAATGCCATCTAAATTTACAACAACCAAAATCAAGTTATCGCCCTCTCGTTTTGAGTAAGCGAGAATTTGATCAGAGTCGGTGTTATGAAAATGAATGTTACGCAATCTTTGTAGCGCTGGATTCTTGCGGCGAATTTCATTTAGTAAGGTGATAAAGGGAGCCAGCGTTAAACCTTTTTTATTAGCACCCTCCCAATCCCGCACCTTTATCTCATACTTCTCGCTGTCGCGGTACTCCTCTTTGCCTTCAGCGATTGGTACATGCTCATAAAGTTCATAACCTGCATACATTCCCCACGATGGAGTCATCGTGGCAGCAAGTACCGCGCGCATTGCAAAAATAGCTGGATTGCCGCTCTGTAAATGGAAAGGCAAAATATCTGGGGTATTAACCCAGAAATTGGGACGAAAGAAGGCGCTAGTGTGATGAGCGACTTCATTTCCGTACTCCATCAACTCTTGCTTGGTAGTTCGCCAAGTGAAGTAGGTGTAAGACTGTTGGAAACCAGCTTTACCTAAGGAGTGCATCATCGCTGGGATTGTGAAAGCTTCCGATAAGAAAACTACCTCTGGATACTTTGCATTAACTTTTGCTATTAACTCCTGCCAGAAGTGCACGGGTTTAGTGTGGGGATTATCAACCCGGAAAATGGAAATACCCTTTTCAATCCAAAAACAAACAACGCGATATATCTCGGCGAATAATCCTGGGTAATCATTATCAAAGTTGATGGGATAGATATCTTGATACTTCTTTGGCGGATTTTCTGCATAAGCAATGCTGCCATCAGGACGTTTTGTGAACCACTCCGGATTTGATTTAACCCAAGGATGATCAGGGGAGCATTGCAAGGCTAAATCCAAAGCAACTTCAATTTTGTGCTTCTTCGCTACCTTCAAGAACTCTTCAAAATCCTTCATGGTTCCCAGTTCAGGATTTATCGCGTCATGGCCCCCATCTGCGTTGCCAATTCCCCAAGGCACTCCAGGATCGGTAGGTAGCGCCTCCAGGGAGTTGTT
>JBJOIM010000022.1:0-12272 GCA_046047175.1 Actinomycetota bacterium
CGCAACATCAACATCTACATAATCAGGATGTGCGTTGTACCAGGGGACAAAATCCGCCGCTGATAGCGAGCCAGGAAGATCCTCGCCAGGAATTCCAAGTTTTCTTCCTTTGTTGGTTCCAGTGGCAATTACAACAGCGTCATAAATTTCTTCTAGTTCATCAATCGTTATATTTTTGCCAAGCTCCACATTTGCAAACAATCTAAACCCCTCGGTGGTTGCAATCTTTTCAAATACTTTGGCAACAGTCTTTATCTTGGGGTGATCTGGAGCAACACCGCTGCGCACCAAACCCCATGGGGTTGGAAGTCTTTCAATCATGTCGATGGCAAATTTCAAATCATCGGTTTGAGAATTTTGCAACGCCTGTGCAGCAAAATAACCGGCAGGGCCTGCACCAACAATTGCAATCTTGTAGGAGTTAGACATCAGCGTGTAATTGTTACCTTACTTAATCCCTCTGGAGTATCTGGGTTCAAACCATTGCTGGTTGCCAAATAGTGAGTGACTTTTTGGAAGGCGATTGCATCAGTGATGGAGGCGGTTAACTCGGAGCTGTTTGCCGCGGTATTTAAAATCGTGTCGTTATTGGAAGCGTGGGTTGGGTTGCCTATCCAAAACACCTGACCGGCAACTGCGCGAACTCGATTCGGAGCCTCTCCAAATGAACTCTCTGGTAGGTGTTGTGAGGCGATGAAAACTACTTGTGCATCGCTGTTTAATGATGCTATCGGCCCATGCAGAAAATCTGATGATGACATTCCTTGAACTGGAATCAGACAGGTTTCTTGGAGTTTTAAGGCAAACTCTTTTGCATTGGGGTAGGAAAAGCCTCGTCCTAAAACATAGATGGGTTTATCGATCTTGATTTTCTGGGCAAAGGCGGAGTAGTTATCAAGGTCTGCAACATTTGCTTTAGCTGCGTTAATTATTGATTCATAATCAGCTTTTTGATTGCTCCACATCATCACAAGTAAGTAAGAAACCATTAACTGGCCTACATAAGACTTTGTGGCAGGAACCGCCAACTCCGGACCGGCATGTATTGGTAAGTGCAGGTTAGAGAGTTTGGCCAGTGGTGACTCTGGCGCATTAGTAATTGAGAGTAGATAAGCACCGCCATCCTTAGCCGCTTTAGCAAAACTCAAAAGATCGGTTGATTGTCCGCTTTGGCTGATTGCGATTAGCAGGGTCTTCTCATAATGAAACTGAGGTGAGTACATGGTGGCAGCAGATGGCGAAGCTAGACCGACCGGCAAACCCATTTGCGTTTCAAGCAAGTACTTCAAATAGTGGGCGGCGTTGTCTGAGGTGCCGCGGGCCAAAATCACAACATTGGTGAAGTTACGGTCTTTGAAGAGATTTTTGGCGGATTGGTTTGCGGCCATAGCTGATGAGATTTCATCAAGCATCCGTGGGATTTCAGTGATCTCACTGAGCATCACCGCGCCAGGTTTAGACATTGCCTTCCAATCTCTTGTTGTTCAACCACTTTAGTTTAATTGATATCCACGGCAGCTTCGCCAGCACCGCAAATTCGAGTGGTGAATAGATCAGCAAATCCATCCTCTAGCTCGAGTGGAACCTGGCAATGGGCTTTGTCTTGAGGTGGAAAATCTAAGTAAATTCCTCTTAAATCACAGATAGTTTGGCCACGGCCTGGGCCGTTAGTTATATCAACCTCAACATTTACATTTGGTGAAGACTTTGCCTTTACTAAACCAGCCGCAATCCCAACCGCAATCGCATCATGCATAGTCGCTAGCCTTTTACCAAAGGAGCGCTCCTCATTAAATGTTGTGTAGTACTCCGCAATTCGTGCCATATAGCCTGCAATTCCACCTGCGTTTCTCATCTGCTCAAAATGTATTTCTGTAAGAAGCGTTTTCATAGTCACATCTAAGCCAACCATCGTGATTGGCCAAGGCGCTTTAAAAACTAAATCCGCCGCCTCTGGATCATGCCAAATATTCGCCTCAGCAACTGGCGAGACATTTCCCGGTGTTAATGCGGTGCCGCCCATAATTGTTACGCCCCGAACCAACTTTGGCAGGTTTGGTTCGAGTCTTAACGCCAAAGCTAAATTGGTAAGCGGTCCAACTGGAACTAGCTCAATCTCTCCGGGGCGATTGCGACATTGTTCAACAATGAACTCAGCTGCACTAAGTGAGATTTCTTTTCCGTACCTTCCTTTCATCCCCTTATTACCTTGTCCATCATTGCCATGGACAAAGTAGGCAAAATCTTGATGTGAACCATTAATTGGTTCGGTTGCACCTTTTGCAACTGGAACATCGGATCTGTCACACATCGCGAGGATATTTAAGGTATTTTGCGTAGCTAGATCTAAATCAACATTTCCCCAAATAGTTCCGATTCCAACTAATTCAATCTCTGGAGAGACGCAGGCCAGGATAATCGCCATGGTGTCATCAACGCCGGTGTCGCAATCTAAAATCATCGGAGTTTTTGAATTAGGGCTCATCCCGAAACCCTATCCTTTGGGTTTGCCTTGACTTAAATGGTGAGTATTTGTGGGCCTGATAAAAATCTTCTGCGGAGACGAGAGGATTTGAACCTCCGATTCCCTTTCGGGAAAACCTCATTAGCAGTGAGGCGCACTAGACCGGGCTATGCGACGTCTCCTAGTTGCAGGCAGAGTTTAGCCCTCCTTGATGAAACAATTTAATTGAGCCTGTACCCTCGCATTATGAACACTTTCGACAATGGTGAAAAAGCTGCCGAACGTAAACTCCCTTCACGCCCACACGATATTCCTACCCCTGAGCCGCTAAAGAGGTTCATGGAACAGGGCTGGGCCCCATCTCCACTGAAGGATCTAAAGAAGAATCCCGTTGCACCTTACGCCGTTGCACGTCGAAAGAGATTGTCTGAAGCCTTTCCCAATAAGCGTTTAATCATCCCTGCCGGAACCTTCAAGGTTCGCAGCAATGACTCCGATTACCGATTCCGACCGCACACCGCTTACTCCTGGTTGAGCGGAGTAAATGGCACCGATGCGGTTCCTGATTCGGTTTTGATTTTGGAGCCAAATGGTTCCGGTCATGACTCTTTGTTGTTTATTCATCCTCGCTCAGTTCGAGAGAATAGTGATGAGTTTTATCGCAATGCGCGCCACGGTGAGTTCTGGGTGGGCCGCCGTATGACGTTAGAGGAAACTGAGTTTGCTTATGAGATATCGGTGCGTCACATCGATACCTTGGATGAATTCCTCGATGACCACAAAGATTCACTGACTGTTCGTGGTGAAGATTCTTATATTGATTCTCGAGTAAAAGAGAGCGCTGATGATGCAGCTTTCTTCTCTTGGTTGTCTGAGGCGCGTTTAGTTAAAGATGAGTTTGAGATTGCAGAGATGCAAAGGGCAATTGATGCAACACATCGCGGTTTTGAGGACATGATCCGTGCAATTCCAAATGCGGTGGGCAAAAAACGTGGTGAGCGCTTAGTAGAAGGCGCCTTTTTTACCCGTGCGCGTTTTGAAGGAAATGATTTGGGTTATGACAGCATAGTTGCTGCTGGATCACATGCCTGTGTATTGCACTGGATTCGTAATGATGGTGAACTGCGGAACGGTGAGTTAGTTTTGATTGATGCCGGTGTTGAAGCGGAATCATTATTTACCGCAGACATCACCCGCACCTTCCCGATAAATGGAAAGTTCACAGAGGCGCAGCGTCGTATCTATATGTTGGTTTATGAAGCGCAGGAAGCTGGCATGAAAGCGGTAAAACCAGGCGCTAAATTCCGTGATTTCCATGTTGCTGCCAGCGAGGTTTTGGCTCGCGGCCTTGCAGAGTTGGGTGTTTTGCCGATCTCTCCAGAAGAGTCTTTGAAACCTGATGTTGGTTTGCATCGACGTTGGACCGTGCATGGCACCGGCCATATGTTGGGAATGGATGTTCATGATTGCGCGCACGCTCGTAAAGAGGCGCACACGGAAGGCATCTTGAAAGAGGGAATGATTCTTACTGTTGAGCCAGGTTTATATATTCAACCTGATGACACCTTATTCCCTGAGGAGTACCGCGGTATCGGAGTCCGTATTGAGGATGATGTTCTAGTAACCAAAGATGGTTGCAAGAATCTCAGCGCTGCAATGCCGCGTCACCCTGATGAGGTTGAGGCGTGGATGGCGGCGCTAGCCGCGAAGTAAGGCTTCGCAATCCTCAGCTGGAATGTATTTGTAATCCTCATTCCATTTGATTTGCAGTGGACGCTTGAATTTTTCAATGCCATCTTTGATTTCAACTGGACCGTTTCCAGTTATGAAACCTGTTTTATCTCCTTTGAAAAATAATTCCCGCTCCGAACTTAATCCTTCAGTATCAAAGTTGTAGAAGCCTCGAATAACACCGTTGGTATAGGTGCCAACAAAAACTCCCTTTGATGCATCTGTGTTTATGTTCTTGTAATAAACACCTGCAGAGATTGTGTTGTTGTCATGATAATCAATATTAAATACATATAGATCTTCTGGTAGTTCAGCCATATAGCAACCTTTTAGATTAGTACCTGCAGCTTGTTTTGGAGTGCGCAATGAATCTGCGGCTGCTTTTACAAGTGGCATCGCCTCTTCAATTGAGCCAAGGAAGGTTGCGCCGATCTGAATCCATGCACCATCAATCAGGTAATTAATAGCCCAGACTATGAACTCACCCTGGCCCTCTGTGCCTTGGGTTAATACATAAGCTTTTTCCTCACCAAAATCAGGTAAATCAACCTCTTTTTGCCCTGCTGCAACCCATTGCGTAGAGAGTTCATTAAAAAGAATTTGATTATCTGGCGCCCACAAAATGGTTGCGCCGATCTCTGCCTCTTGAATTCCGTATGAACACGCTATTCCGCCTGCGTTGTAGGCGGCGTATAAATCTGTTCCTTCTGCTGGATCCCACTCAGTATCTATGAATTTTGGATTTGGTACTTTCTCTGGGAAGGCGGCGAGTATTTCGGTCTTAGTGCAATCATTTGGAACCGATGGCAACTCTGGCGCCATTGTGGCCTCTGGATCATTGCCACATGCGGTTAGGAATAGTAATGCCGAAAGAATGATTGCAATTTTCTTCATAACCAAATTATCCCACAATTTAATTGCTGATTAGCCAAAGACCGGTTAGCGCCGACAACACCCCGAGGGCGTAATTGCTCAATAGATTCACAACAAACCGCTTCCAATCTTTCTCTTCTAACTCATTGAATAGATCCAGAGCAAAGGCTGACCAGGTGGTTAACGCACCACAAAAACCCATCAAGCCAAAAGCTAGATTGGTTTGAGAGTCAATAATTAGGCCCAATAGGAAGGATCCAGCGACATTAACAATAAGAATTCCAGTCGGAAACTTAATGTAATTACGGAAGTACTGATCAATTACATATCGAGTGGGGGCTCCGATAAAGGCTCCGATTAGAAAGGCAGCTAATCTCATGGTTTAACCCGCGGTTTGAGTAAGAACAAAACCACGAAGCTGACCAGAATCATCAAATAGAAATAGATGATTACCTTTATTGAGTTTTGTTGGGCATGCAGAACCGCTACTGATGAAAAGGTAGTTAGACCGCCGGCAAAACCTGGAACGAGCGCAATCCTTAATAGCTCGCCTTTGGTGAATCTAAAGGCGACTAATCCAGCTACGACAACACCAGCGATATTGACCGCAAATAAGGCTATTTCATCCCCTTTTGGAACGGTTAAATACCGTACCAACGAGCCCAGCGCACCGCCAACGGCAACCGCTAGAAGTTTTTTCACGCCCGATTAACTATTTTGTTGGTTAGTCCAGAGATCAAACTAATGATTAGTGAGCCAATCAAGGCTGAGGTGAACTTGTCGATTGTTAGAACATCACTCCAGCGATCTACCAACATCAACATCGCGGCGTTAATTACAAAGATAAATAGACCAAAGGTGAGAATTACCGCCGGCAAGGTGAAAAGTTTTAACAAACCTCCAAGCACTGTATTAATTACACCAAAGAGCGCAGCGACCCAGAAGTAGTTCCAAGCGCCATCTTGAATCTGAATTCCGCCCACAATAAATGTTGTGAGCCAAAACGCTAAGGCGAGAATCGCCCAACGTTTAACTAGATTCATTAGTTGATACCTTCGCGTTTGCGAATCTTGGATCCCAACCAACGAACTGGATCGTACTTAACATCGACCACACGCTCTTTCATCGGAATGATCGCATTGTCGGTGATCTTGATGTGTTCTGGGCAAACCTCAGTACAGCATTTGGTTATGTTGCACATTCCAAGACCATGCTCCTCTTGCGCCTTTTGTTTGCGATTACGCAAGCGATCAAGTGGATGCATATCAAGCTCTGCAATACGGATAAAGAATCTAGGACCAGCAAAGGACTTCTTATTCTCTTCGTGATCACGGATTACATGGCAGGTATCCTGGCAAAGGAAGCACTCAATACATTTTCTAAACTCTTGTGAGCGCTCCACATCAATCTGCTGCATGCGGTACTCGCCAGGTTTCAAATCTGTTGGACCTTCGAAGGCAGGAACCTCCATCGCTTTCTTGTAATTAAAGGAAACATCAGTTACTAGATCGCGAATGACTGGGAAGGCGCGCAATGGTGTAACGGTGATCGTTTCATCTTCGGCAAATGAGTTCATGCGGGTCATACAGCCGAGGCGTGGTTTTCCATTGATTTCCATGGAGCAGGAGCCGCATTTTCCAGCCTTACAGTTCCAGCGCACAGCAAGATCTGGCATCTGGGTTGCTTGTACGCGATGGATTACATCTAGAACTACTTCACCTTCATTGGCTTCAACGGTGACATCTTTGAACTCTCCGCCTTTGACATCGCCACGCCAAATGCGCATCTTTACTTTGCGGGACATTTATTTGCCGCCTTTCATGAGTTCTTTCTCAGTGAAGTACTTCTTTAACTCATCCATTTCAAACAACTCAATTAACTCGTCAGGCAGCATCTTGGCCGGTTCTGCATCCACCTCGACCTTTTTGCCATCCCATTTTGTTAAGTGGTTTACCTGGCGCCAGTTTGGATCCATCTTTGGATAATCATCGCGGGTGTGACCACCGCGAGATTCTTGGCGCTCTAGAGCCGAGCGTGCGATTGATTCAGAAACCAACAACATATTCTCTAAATCAATTGCTAGATGGAATCCGGGGTTGAAAGCTTTGCCGCCAGTTGCTTTAACTTTTGCAGCACGCTCGCGAATTGACTCCAACTTCTTTAGCGCTTCAACAAGTTCTTTTTCGGTGCGGATAATGCCCACCAAATCCTGAGTTACGTTTTGCAACTCTTGATGAAGTGAGTATGGATTCTCATCACCTTCACGGGTAAATGGAGCGTTGAGATGATCATGAGCTTTTGCGATCGCTTTATCGCTTGCCTCTGGAGCCTTGCCACCCAAGCTCTTTACATATTCAGCGGCACCTGCACCGGCGCGACGACCAAATACCAAAAGATCTGAAAGTGAGTTTCCACCAAGGCGGTTGGAGCCATGCATTCCACCAGCGACTTCGCCGGCAGCAAACAAACCTTCAACACCGTAAGCAGCTGCGGTGTCTGGATCAACCTTTACGCCACCCATTACATAGTGACAGGTTGGGCCAACCTCCATTGGTTGCTCGGTGATATCGACATCAGCCAACTCTTTGAACTGGTGCCACATAGAAGGTAAACGACGCTTGATTTCATCGGCTGGCAGACGCTTTGAAACATCAAGGTAAACGCCGCCATGTTCTGAGCCGCGACCGGCTTTAACTTCGGCGTTAATCGCACGTGCCACTTCATCACGTGGCAACAACTCCGGTGGACGACGGTTGTTGTTTTGATCTTTGTACCAACGATCTGCTTCTTCTTCGTTGTCGGCATATTTATCTTTGAAAACATCTGGGATGTAATTAAACATGAAGCGCTTACCTTCTGAGTTGGTAAGTACTCCACCATCACCACGGACTGATTCAGTAACCAGAATTCCACGAACTGATGGTGGCCAAACCATGCCGGTTGGATGGAACTGTACAAACTCCATATCAACCAAAGCTGATCCAGCTTTTAACGCCAGCGCATGTCCATCGCCGGTACCTTCCCATGAGTTGGAGGTAATTTTGAAAGATTTTCCAATTCCGCCGGTTGCAAGAACAACAGCTGGGGCTTCAAATAAAACTTCCTCACCGGTTTCACGCCAGTAGCCGTAGCAGCCAGCAACTTTCTTGCCATCTTTAATAATTTCGGTGATGGTTAACTCTGCAAATACTTTGATGTACTTCTCTGCATCACCATGCTCTTTGGCATCTTTTTGTTGCATCGCAACAATCTTCTGTTGCATGGTGCGGATCAACTCCAAACCAGTGCGGTCGCCAACGTGAGCTAGGCGTGGATACTCGTGTCCACCGAAGTTACGTTGTGAGATGCGGCCATCTTTGGTGCGATCAAACAACGCACCCCAGGTTTCTAACTCCCAAATGCGATCTGGTGACTCTTTGGCGTGCAGCTCTGCCATGCGCCAGTTGTTAAGGAACTTTCCGCCACGCATTGTGTCGCGGAAGTGCACCTTCCAACCATCATTTTCATTTACGTTACCCATCGCAGCAGCTGCGCCACCCTCGGCCATAACGGTGTGGGCCTTGCCAAATAATGATTTACAGATGATGGCGACCCGAAGTCCTGCCTGACGTGCCTCTACAGCAGCGCGCAATCCCGCTCCACCAGCACCGATTACAACTACATCGAATCGGTAGCGATCAAACTTAATATCGTTATTTGCCATGGATTCGTCCTAGAAGAAGTAGTAGTTGGTAATGGATCCAGATGCCACTGCACGAACATAAAAATCAGTCAGTGCAACAACAATTAATGAGATCCAAGCGAAGGTTGGATGTTTATGGTTTAGAACTGATACCCAACTCCACAACTTGTAGCGCACAGGATGTTGTGAGAAGTTGCGAAGACGGCCACCAATTGTGTGTCGACAGGTATGACATGAAGCTGAGTACAACCACAACATGGTTGCATTAAGGACCAGGATTAATGAACCAACGCTCATATGTCCCCACTCGCCCTCTGGATTTCTAAAGGCGATGATCGCGTCATAGGTAAGGATGACGTTAAAAATTAATCCGAAGTAAAAGAACCAGCGGTGGCCATTCTGCAAAATTAATGGGGCACGGGTTTCGCCGGTGTACTTGGAGTGTGGTTCTGCAACCGCGCAAGCTGGTGGTGACATCCAAAATGAACGGTAGTAAGCCTTACGGTAGTAATAACAGGTAAGACGAAAACCGAGTGGGAAGATCAAAATAAGTAACGCTGGTGAAATCGCCAATCCAAATAGATTAAGTGCGCCAAATGGTGTTCCAAAGTGTGCGGCACCATCAACACATGCCGCAGAGAGACATGGTGAATAGAAAGGAGAGATTAAAGGTTTGGTCCAATAATAATTATTTTCAAAGGCGCGAAATGTGGCGTAAATAATGAAGGAAACCAAAACCGCAACTGTGATTAATGGTTGCAACCACCACTTGTCGGTTCGCAGCGTGCGCTCTTTAATAGCCGCTCGCGTTGAAGAAAAAACACCTGTTGCCACGCAACGCCTCCTTGAAGGAAATGGCCGAAACTGATGCCGCAATTTTCCTCGGGCTTCTTAGGAGTTTCTAGGTGAGACCTTATGAGTTCGCACACAGCGTGTGTTAAGAGTGATGGCGGAGGGCGTGGGATTTGAACCCACGAAGGTTTCCCTTGCCGGTTTTCAAGACCGGTGCACTAGGCCACTATGCGAGCCCTCCGTGGGAAAACTTACCTTCACCAGCGGGGGTCTACCAAATCAGTTTTTTTACTTACTTATCCAAGCTGGGCAGTGCGGGCTTCAAGTGAATTCGGAACCTAACTGAGGCCATTTGGATTACCACGATTAGCGCTGCCGAAATTGCAACTGAAACATTTAGATCCAAATTGGTTCGCTCCAATAAAACAAAAACTAGTGCACCGATAGCAGAGGCGGTTGCATACAAAGGTCCACCAGAGAAAATTTGTGGTGTCATCCCGGAAACCACATCACGCAAAACTCCACCGCCAACCGCGGTAATAACACCTAATAAGACCGCAACTAAAGCAGAGGTATCAAAGGCTAAAGCTTTATAGGTTCCAGCAATTGCAAAGAGTGACATGGCAACTGAATCCAAGAACACCACACCACTTACCGCTTTCTTAAACCAACGGCCAATTAATAAAGCGGCAACAACCGCGGCTACTGCGGTGAGTATGTACTTGTCCTGCATCGCAACAGGACGTCCGGCATCTAACAAAACATCACGCAGGATTCCGCCACCTAATCCAGCAAGAATTGCAATAGCAAATACCCCAACCAAATCAAAACGTTTGTAGAAAATAGCAAAGAGTGCACCTTGCAATGCTCCAATTCCAATTGTTAGAAGATCTAACCAAGCGGGCATCACAATCATTTTGGTAACTCCAATAACTTCTCAATCTCTTTTGCTACACCATCTTGATGATGTGGTTCAGCGATGAACTTGGCATGAAGTTTGCCGTGTGGGTGGCCATCTGCCATAGCCCAGGAACGGCCCGCCCATGACAACATCGTGAAATCATTTGGATTGTCACCAAAAGCAACGGTTTGTTCTGCGGTAATTCCATGGCGCTGCGCCATCTTTGACAGGGTCGCGCCTTTTGAAACCCCGTGTGCATTTATCTCTAACAGTGAATCGTATGGGTTGGAGTGGGTAACAGTGGCTATACCTTCTAGCTCCTTAATCGCGATCTCCAGCATCTCATCAGAGCTCAACTCTTGGTCAGAGCAACGAGCCAACATCTTCATGGCAGGTGTTTGCATAATCTCGGTGATGTCATGAACTCCGATGTTGTCTAAGCCAACATCCCAGCGTGGGATGTAAGCCTTTTCCCGATGAAAGTAATGGTGCGCCTCCACCGCAAAAGAAATAGTGGGAATCGCCATGCGTAACCGGTTTACGGTTTCGATCTGGTTTTCTACCGGCATCAACCACTCTTCCAAAATCTTTTCATTGTGAATGTCGTAAAGCATTGCGCCATTTCCCAAAATGCTGTGGCCAAATGAAAACGCCTCCGCAATCTCTGGCATCCAACGCGGCGGCCTTCCGGTTACATAATAAATCTCAATTCCCTCTTCATGGGCGGCATGAAAAGCAGCTTTGGTTCGTTCTGAGATTTTGCCTTGATGTGGAACTATCGTTCCATCTAAATCAGTTGCGATTAATTTAGGACGGCGTAGTAGGTCGCTCAATTAACCCACCGGATTAAATCGATCCATTCCAAGGAATGGTTGTAAAGCTTTTGGTACCAACACCGAACCATCGGCTTGTTGGTGATTTTCTAAAATCGATACGATCATGCGCGGAATGGCAACTAATGTTCCATTTAAAGTAGCAACTGGATAGGTACCGTTTTCACCTTTGGTGCGCACATTCAAACGACGGGCTTGAAACTCGCTGCAGTTTGAGGTGCTGGTGACTTCGCGATAAGCGTTTTGGGTTGGAATCCAAGCTTCGCAATCAAATTTGCGGTTGGCGCTGGAGCCTAAATCGCCGGTCGCAACATCAATTACTCGATAAGGAATCTCCATCGCGTTTAGGAAATCCTTTTCCCAAGCTAATAATCTCTGGTGTTCAGCAACCGCTTCCTCTGGTGCGCAAAATGAAAACATCTCTACCTTTTCAAATTGATGCACTCGAATAATGCCGCGGGTGTCTTTGCCGTAAGAACCTGCTTCGCGACGGAAACATGGTGAGTAGCCGGTGTAACGAAGCGGTAGAGATTTTGCATCCAAGATTTCATCCATGTGATACGCCGCAAGTGGCACCTCACTGGTACCAACCAAATAAAAATCATCCTCTTTAAGATGAAATACATTCTCTGCGGCCTGTCCTAAAAATCCAGTGCCCTCCATCGCGGCCGGCTTTACCAACACCGGTGGAATCATTGGAATGAATCCAGCCTTGGTCGCCATCGTGATTGCGTAATTAACTAGCGCGAGTTCGAGTAAAGCACCTACACCGGTTAGGTAATAAAAACGGGCACCCGAAACCTTTGCGCCTCGTTCGACATCAATCGCCCCAAGAATCTTGCCCAGCTCGACATGATCCTTTGGTTCAAAATCAAATTTGCGTGGTGTGCCAACCTCTTCGATTACTTTGAAATCAGCCTCGCCACCAACTGGTGCGCTGGTATCAACCAGATTGGAAATCTCCATCGCGATTTTTTTGAAATCTGCTTCGGTGGC
>JBJOIM010000023.1:0-12228 GCA_046047175.1 Actinomycetota bacterium
GCACAACTTGGTGTTGATTTAGTTTCACTTGATGAACTTCTTGAAAAATCTGATTTCATCACCATTCACCTGCCAAAAACCAAGGAAACCGCTAATTTAATTGGTGAAGCCGCTTTGAAGAAGGTAAAGCCATCAGTGCGAATCATCAACGCCGCTCGTGGTGGAGTTCTTGATGAGGCTGCACTGTATGCAGCAATCTCTGAAGGTCGAGTAGCTGGAGCAGGTCTAGATGTTTTTGCGACCGAACCCTGCACCGATTCACCTCTCTTCACACTGGATCAAGTTGTTGCAACACCTCACCTCGGTGCTTCTACTGATGAAGCTCAAGAGCGAGCCGGTATTGCGGTAGCGGTATCAGTACGAAAAGCGTTATCAGGGGAGTTGGTTCCTGATGCGGTGAATGTTAAGGGTGGAGAGATTCATGAAGAGATTCGTCCATCACTGCCATTAGTTGAAAAGATGGCACAGATTGCAACCGCTTTTGAAGCAGAGCTGCCAGTTTCTATTGAAATTACTGTTAGTGGTGAGGTCTCTGAGCATGATTGCTCAATATTGGGAACCTCAGCACTCAAAGGTGCGCTTATTGCAACTGGCATGGAGGATGTTACTTACGTTAACTCACCAAACTTGGCTGCTGAAAAAGGTTTAACCTCATCGGTGGTAACAGAAGCAGAATGTGAGGATTACCGCAGCATGATTTCACTGCGTGCTGCATTCTCAAATGGAAACCGAGTTGAAGTTGATGCAACTTTGATGGGAATTCGCAAAGTGGAGAAGATAGTTCGGATAAACAAATTTGATATCGAACTTCCACCAGCGGATCACCTACTTTTCTTGGTCTACGAAGATAAACCTGGCGTGGTTGGCCATGTTGGAAATATTCTCGGAAATGCAAAGACCAATATTGCAAATATGCAGGTAGCGCGAGACAAAGCAGGTGGAGAGGCTTTGATGGCACTCACTGTTGACTCCGCTATTTCCGCTCAAGTAGTTGCGCAGATTGCAAATGAGATTGGCGCCCGCGTAGCGAGAACGGTTTCCTTGCAATCATGAGCCAGCAATACAAACTAGCTTTAATTGGCGGCGATGGAATTGGACCTGAGGTTGTGGCCGAAGGGGTCAAGGTCTTGGATGCGGTCGCTGCCAAGTATGGCGTCTCCTTTGAAAAGAAAGAGTTTGATCTTGGCGCCCGCCTTTGGCACCGCACCGGACAAACCTTGCCTGATGCGGTTTTGGAGGAGCTAAAAGGTTTTGATGTTATTTTGCTTGGCGCTGTCGGAGATCCAACAGTTCCCAGCGGAGTACTAGAGCGCGGATTACTTCTCAAACTTAGATTCGCTTTTGATCATTACATCAATTTGCGTCCGGCTCGACTTTATTCAGGCACCACTGGTCCGCTGCGCACAGAGGCACCGATTGATTTTGTTGTTGTAAGAGAAGGCACAGAGGGTCCTTATGTTGGGGCAGGAGGAGTTCTAGCTGAGGGCACTCCAAGTGAGATTGCAACTGAGGAGTCGTTAAACACCAGACGAGGAGCAGAGCGAGTAATCCGAAATGCATTTGCTCGCGCTCAAGCCAGACCGCGCAAGAAATTGACCTTGGTTCACAAGAACAATGTTTTGGTACGTGCGGGCGGATTGTGGACCCGCACTTTTAATGAGGTCGCAAAAGAATTTCCTGATGTAACTACTGATTATCTTCATGTAGATGCAGCTTCGATGTTCTTTGTGACAAACCCAGAGCGGTTTGATGTTGTCGTTACTGACAATTTATTTGGTGACATCCTCACAGATATTGCCGCTGCAATCTGTGGTGGAATCGGATTAGCTGCCTCTGGCAATATAAATCCAGAGGGCAACTTCCCATCAATGTTCGAACCGGTTCATGGTTCAGCTCCAGATATCGCTGGTAAAGGAATAGCCGATCCGACCGCAACTGTAATGTCCGTTGCCATGATGCTTCGACACTTAGGTTTGAATGACGCAGCAGCAGATGTGGAAAGAGCTGTAGAGCAGGACATTTTGCAACGTGGTTCAACTAAGCGTTCCACAAAGGAAATTGGCGATTCTTTGGTAAAGGCGTTGGCATAATGAAGATAAACATCACTCCAACCAGCAATCCAGTTCCGGTATCAGAACGGGAAAAGAGAGTTGCAGAGCCAGGATTTGGTAAGTACTTCACTGATCACATGGTTACGGCGCAATGGAATCAAGGCTCTGGTTGGTCTGATGCAAATGTTCAAGCCTATGGTCCGATTAGCCTGGATCCAGCTGCCATGGTTTTTCATTACGGCCAAGAGATATTTGAAGGCATGAAGGCTTACTCACAGCCTGATGGCTCAATTGCTTTGTTTCGTCCAGAGGCTAATGGTCTGAGATTTGCAAAGAGCGCAGCTCGTATCACTCTTCCCGAGTTGCCAGTTGATGATTTTGTCAGTGCAGTAGAAGCATTGGTTCGCATCGACTCTGGTTGGGTTCCTAAAAAGATTGGCGAATCCTTGTACATCAGACCTTTCATGATTGCGACTGAAGTTGGACTGGGCGTACGTCCATCTAATCAAGCTTTATTTGCGGTAATCGCAACACCTGCCGCCGCTTATTTCAACGCTGCAAAAGCGGTAACGGTTTGGATTTCTACCGAGTATGTACGTGCCGCGCTTGGCGGAACAGGCGAGGCAAAGTGCGGCGGCAATTACGCAGCTTCGTTGCTTGCTCAACAACAAGCCGCAGCACAAGGGTGTGATCAAGTTGTTTGGCTTGATGCAAAAGAGCGTCGCTATATCGAAGAGATGGGTGGGATGAACCTTTACTTTGTAAAGGGTCGCGGCAAAGAAGCCACCATTTTCACTCCGAAGTTAACTGGAACACTTTTACCTGGAATTACTAGAGATTCCATTCTCTCTGTCGCCTCAGATCTTGGTTATAAAGTAGAAGAGGGAATGATCTCAATTGAGCAATGGCGCGATGGTGTTGCAAGTGGGGAGATCTCAGAGATTTTTGCCTGCGGTACAGCGGCGGTAATTGCACCAGTTGGCACCGCAAAAAGTGTGCATGGCACATGGGTAACTGGGGATGGAAACCCTGGCCCAATTACCATGGAGATCCGCAATCATCTCTTGGGAATTCAACATGGAACCATTGCTGACAAACATGGATGGATGAAGAAAGTTTCTCAATGACGGTTTCTGATTCATTCCATATATATGACACCACTTTGCGTGATGGAGCCCAACAAGAAGGGTTGAACCTTTCAGTTCATGACAAGTTAACCATCGCCAGACATCTCGATGATCTTGGCGTGGGCTTTATTGAGGGTGGTTGGCCGGGGGCAAACCCCAAAGACACTGAGTTCTTTAAATTGGCACAGACTGAGTTGAAATTAAAGAACGCTACCTTTGTTGCCTTTGGTGCTACTCGTAGGCCAAATGTAAAAGCGGCCGACGATGTGCTGCTTCGCGCTTTGCAGGATTCTGGTGCTCCGGTAGTAACTCTGGTGGCAAAATCTCATGATCGTCATGTTGATTTGGCGCTGAAGACTCATCTAGATGAAAACTTAGCGATGATTCGTGACTCAATTGAGTTTTTACGTGCCGGGGGCCAGAGAGTATTTCTTGATGCCGAACACTTCTTTGATGGTTATCGCTCCAACTCAGCCTATGCTTTAGAGGTAGTCCGAGTAGCCGCCGAAGCCGGAGCTGATGTAATCGCGTTATGCGACACCAACGGTGGCATGTTGCCTGATGAATTATCTGATGTAGTTCACGAGGTTTTGACCAATAGCTCTGCTCGTTTAGGAATTCACTGTCACAACGACACGGGTTGTGCAATTGCAAACTCACTAGCTGCTGTTGCGGCGGGAGCTACCCATGTTCAAGGAACTTTAAATGGCTATGGTGAAAGAACAGGTAACGCTGATCTAGTTTCGATAATTGCTAATTTGCAGTTAAAGAAAAAGCAACAAGTTCTTCCAGCTGGTGCTTTAGAAGAAGCCTTCCGAATCTCTCACGCAGTAGCTGAGGTAACAAATGTTTCGCCAAGTGCCAGACAGCCGTATGTAGGAGTTTCAGCTTTTGCACATAAAGCTGGTTTACATGCCTCAGCGATAAAGGTTGATCCTGCCCTTTATCAGCATGAGGATCCAGAGAGCGTTGGAAATGACATGAGAATGTTGGTCTCTGAAATGGCCGGCCGCGCCTCCATAGAGCTTAAATCTCAAGAACTTGGTATTGATTTGAGTAAAGAAAAAGAGGTCGTTACCCGAGTTGTTGAGCGGGTCAAGAACCTAGAGGCTAGGGGTTACACCTTTGAAGCCGCTGATGCCTCATTTGAACTACTCCTGCGCGAAGAGTTAGATGGTCGACGTCCAACATTTTTTACATTAGAGAGTTGGGAAACCACAGTTGATCAAGATGCAGATAAATCCGTTACCTCTCGTGCAACAGTAAAACTAAATGCCAATGGTCAGAGTATTGAGTCCCAAGGAGTTGGAAACGGTCCGGTTAACGCAATAGATAACGCATTGCGAAATGGATTAGAAAAACTCTATCCAGAGTTAAAGGAGCTTGAACTCACTGATTACAAAGTCCGCATCTTGGAAGGGCGGCTAGGAACTGGGGCGGTTACCCGAGTTCTAGTGGAGACTAGTGATGGCAATGGCGAGTGGAGCACTATTGGCGTTCATGAAAATGTTATCGCAGCCTCTGCGATGGCATTAGAGGATGCATTAACTTATGGTCTACTTAGGCAGGGCAAGCTTCCCGAGTAGGAGATCGATGAGTTATGAGAACTGCGGTCAAAAGAGGTTATCGATATAGCCCGGCTGAAAGTGCAGAGTGGCTAAAGGTTCAAATGTCTCACCTAGGTATCAGTGGTCTCGAAGAGCTACACCAAAAAACTGGAATTGATCGTGGATCTCTGTCTAGATACTTCAGACAGGAGCGGGTACCTGGCATTGATGTAATCGCCCCGCTTTGCAAAGCTCTTGAGGTTGCTCCTGAAACGCTTTTAATTGCTTTAGGTGCGATAGATAGGAAACGCTGAACTATTCGCGAGCGGTAATTATGAGCTCATCGCCAACACGTTGAAAGTTGCGCGGGAAGGTGTCATCAGCCCAAAGCCGATGTAAGTGAGCAATCTGCTCATTTGATAATGCCCCACTGACAACATCGAGAATCTCATCAAAGTTATGTCCGACGCCAATAGTCACCTTAATTTCACTATCGGTGTTGGAGAGATCTGGGGTTAGACAGTAATCATTAATTACCAAGACAATTCGCATAACCCCTCCTTTGTCGAAAGCGGATAAGTAAGCCACTTACCTCCGACACCGCAATTTTGGACAAAGTGTTGCGTATTAGCAACGCTGTGTCTATTGAGTGATAGGTCATAATCTGAAGTACTCTTTTTGTTATGGCTTTGGATTCAGCTCTTGCAGAGGCTTATCGCTCACATTTGATTACTGAGCGTAATCTTTCTGAAAACTCAATCCGCGCCTACCTAGCCGATCTTGAGTCACTGCTTCTCTTTGTAAATCAACTTGGGGTCACAGAGTTCTCGCAACTGGAGATAAACCATTTGCGTTCCTGGCTAGCCAATCTTCAAATCAAAGGTGCTGCTCGTTCTTCCGTTACCAGACGTGTAGTTTCAATCCGCGCCTTTACCTATTGGGGATCGCGAAATGGATGGTTGCCAACTGATATCGGCAAGGAGTTGGTGGCACCAAAGCCAGAGCGAAATCTTCCAGAGATTCTAGATATTGAAAGTGCCGCTTCAGCATTGGAGTTTTTAAATTTTCGTGCCAATGAGGAGGGCTCTCCGCAATCTTTGCGGGATTGGGCAATGGTGGAGGTCCTTTATGGATCTGGGATTCGCGTCTCCGAGTTAGTGGGTTTAGATATTGGTGATGTGGATCAAAATAGAAATACCTTGAGGGTTATCGGCAAAGGAAATAAGGAAAGGGTTGTTCCAATAGGAATCCCGGCGCTGAAAGCTATTAATAGGTGGCTCACAGAGGCTCGTTCTATTCTGCAAAATGAAAACTCAGACAATGCGCTCTTCCTTGGCGCTAGGGGAAAGCGAATTGATCAACGAGTAGTACGTGAGATTGTTTATGAAGCGGTTCAGTCTCTAGGTAACAACAAGAAGCTTGGTCCGCATGCATTGCGTCATAGCGCAGCAACCCATCTATTAGAAGGTGGTGCTGATTTAAGAACGGTGCAGGAGATTCTGGGTCATTCATCTTTAGCAACAACTCAGATCTACACCCATGTGACCCAAGACCGAATTAAGAAAGCTTATGAGCAAGCCCATCCCAGGGCTTAGTCCACTTGTTTATTGTCAGCTCGACGAATTTGTTCTGTTTTCAACTCTGGCAGTTCGTGATTTGGCGCGGGCAGGAATGAGATGCCGGTTATAAAGCCAATGACAAAAGAGGTCGCAAGGGCGGCGATCTTCACCGGGTGAACCTCTCCAAATCCGCCATTTTCATGCGGGACTAACGGCATCAGCCGTGGAAAAACCAGGGTTGTGGGTCAGGTAGGATTTCGCCCGCACAGAGTAAAAAACTCTGTGACTTCACGCATCTGCCTCTTGACTGCTCCCGTAGCAGATTCAAGCGGAACCATTTCGGTCTAACTTTAAAAGTTAGTCGGTGCTCAGATGCTAGAGAGCTAGCAAAGCGCTAGTTCAATAACCGATGCGAACCTTAAAAAAGTTCGCGCTAAGGAGCGTGCCGCCATGGCGGTTGTAACAATGCGAGAACTCCTCGACAGCGGTGTTCACTTCGGACATCAGACTCGTCGCTGGAACCCAAAGATGAAGCGCTTTATTTTCACAGAGCGCAATGGCATCTACATCATCGATATCCAACAATCACTTGCACTTATCGACAAGGCTTATGACTTTGTTAAGGACACCGTTGCAAAAGGTGGACATGTTCTATTTGTTGGAACAAAGAAGCAGGCACAGGAGCCGATTCAATCTCAGGCGACTCGTGTTGGAATGCCATATGTAACAGAGCGTTGGCTTGGTGGAATGCTCACCAACTTCCCAACCGTTTACAAGCGCATCCAGCGCCTAAAGGAACTAGAAGCACTAGAGGCTTCAAATGATCAGGTTTTAACAAAGAAGGAGCTCTTGCTACTTCGTCGCGAGCGCGAGAAGTTGCACAAGAACCTCGATGGCATCCGCAACATGACAAAGCTTCCATCTGCAATCTGGGTAGTTGATACCAAGAAAGAACACCTTGCAGTAGCGGAGGCGCACAAGTTGGGAATTCCAGTAATTGCAATCTTGGATACCAACTGCGATCCAGATGAAGTTGATTTCAAGATTCCAGGCAATGATGATGCAATCCGCTCTGTAACTCTTCTTACTAGGGTTATCTCAGATGCGATTGCTGCAGGTCTACAAGCTCGCTCCGCAACAGTTGCAAAGGAAGCTGCCGAAGCTGCTAAGGCCGGCGCTGAGTCAGTTGCTGCTGGCGAACCATTGGCGGATTGGGAGAAGGATCTTCTAGCTGGAGCAGATGCTGCCAAGGCTGAAGAAAACAAATCTGAAGGAGCAGGTGCATAAGTGGCATACACAGCAGAAGATGTAAAGCGTCTCCGCGAAGCAACTGCGGCTGGCATGGTTGATTGCAAAAAAGCACTCGATGAGGCCAATGGCGATTTTGATAAAGCGGTAGAGATCATCCGTGTTAAAGGTCTAAAGGGAGTCACCAAGCGTGAAGGCCGTGCTACCTCTAATGGTTTGATCGCTGCGAAGTCAGAGGGTTCAACCGCTGTGATGCTCGAACTTAACTGCGAAACAGATTTCGTAGCGAAGGGCGATCGCTTCCAAGCAGTTGCTGATGAATTGTTGTCACATCTTTATGCAACCAAGCAAAAAGATCTTGCAGCCTTTATCGCCTCAAAACTTCCTAATGGCAAAGGTGTACAAGAAGCAATTGATGAAGCAAATGCAACAATGGGTGAGAAGGTAGAGCTACGTCGTATTGCGGTAATCGATGGTTCCGCTAGCGCCTTGTACCTACACCGCACCAGCCCTGACCTTCCACCACAGGTAGGTGTATTGGTTGCACTTGCAAAAGCGGATGAAGTTGTAGGTAAGGATGTTGCGCAACACATTGCAGCGTTTGCACCACAATTCCTTAACCGCGAAGCGGTTCCAGCAGATGTAATTGAAAATGAGCGTCGCCTAGCTGAAGAGACAGCTCGCAATGAAGGTAAGCCTGATGCGGCAATCGCCAAGATTGTTGAAGGTCGGGTAACCGGTTTCGTGAAGGAGGTCTCATTACTTGAGCAGGCCTTCGCAAAGGATCAGAAGAAGACGGTCCAACAGGTGCTTTCCGAGGCTGGAAACTCCGTGTCTGCCTTCTATCGTTTCCGAGTTGGTCAGTAACCTTTAGGCAGTATTACCAGGTAATACCGCGGTTTAAGAAAGGAGCACTCGCATGACACAGCTTCGAAAGAGCTATCAGCGGGTGCTCCTTAAACTTTCTGGCGAGGTTTTTGGCGGCGAAAAAGGTGTGGGCGTTGACCCAGATGTAGTTCATGATGTCGCTCTCCAAATCGCTGATGTGGTGAGAAGCGGTGTTCAGGTAGCAATTGTTGTTGGCGGCGGAAATTACTTCCGCGGCGCTGAATTACAGGAGCGTGGAATGGACCGCGCCCGCGCGGATTACATGGGAATGCTCGGCACAGTAATGAACTGCCTAGCGCTCCAAGATTTCCTGGAAAAAGAGGGAATTGATACCCGAGTTCAAACCGCAATCACAATGGGCCAGGTTGCTGAGCCATATATTCCACGACGTTCCATTAGACACTTAGAAAAAAGCCGTGTTGTAATTTTTGGTGCTGGCGCCGGTATGCCTTTCTTCACTACCGATACCGTTGCAGCACAACGTGCACTTGAGATTGGCGCGGATGCCTTGCTACTCGCCAAGAGTGGTGTTGATGGTGTCTATTCTGCTGATCCTCGTAAAGATAAGAGCGCAACCAAGTTTGATTTCATCTCTTATGACGATGTTCTTTCGAAATCTCTCGCAGTAGCAGATGCTGCAGCATTCAGCCTGTGCCGCGAGAACAAACTGCCAATCGTAGTTTTCAACTTGATGCAAAAGGGCAATATTGCTCGAGCGGTACGTGGCGAAGCAATCGGCACACTAGTCAACTAATTAGAAGTAATTAATTAAATTAGGAGAGCACAATGACAATCCAAGCCGTACTCGCAGATACCAACACCAAGATGAATAAGGCTGTCGATGTAGCTAAAGAAGATTTCGCAGCGATTCGCACCGGACGTGCACACCCATCAATGTTTGCCAAGATTATGGTGGAGTACTACGGCACGGCGACACCACTTTCACAGCTTGCAACTGTGCAGGTGCCAGAAGCCCGCACCGCACTAGTCACCCCTTTTGATAAAAGCGCTATCCCATCAATTGAAAAAGCTATCCGGGAATCAGATCTTGGGGTAAATCCAGGCGGCGATGGAAATGTCATCCGGGTGAATTTCCCGCAATTAACTGAAGAGCGCCGCAAAGAGTTCATCAAAGTGGCGCGTGGTAAGGCAGAGGATTCCAAGATTTCTATCCGCTCTATCCGTCGTGCCGCTAAAGAGGCGATGGAGAAGCTGGAAAAAGATGGCCTGATTGGCAAAGATGATTTAACCCGTGGCGAGAAGGATTTAGAGAAGGTTACCTCTGACCATGTTGCCAAAATCGATGAACTTTTGAAGCATAAAGAGGCGGAGCTTCTCGAAGTTTAACTTTGAGAGAACATTATGAGCGACCTCCACTCTATTAATGAGGCGATTAACAAGCGGGCTGGTCGCAAATTAATTCCATCCATAATTGTTGGCCTAGTTCTATTGGCAATAATCTTTTCAACCATGGCTTATGTGCCACCACTTTTCGCAGCTTTTGTTGGCGTTGCCGTGCTAATTGCTTTACGCGAGTTAACTGAGGCCTTTGCAGCGCGCGATATCCAAACCAATTATCTGTACCTTGCACTTGCAACAGCGCTTGTCTTAATTAGTGCTTGGGTTGGTGGGTTGCCAGGTTTGTCAGTATCAATCGTAATCGGCTTAATTGCGATTCTGTTTTTCACCTTGTTAAATGGCACAGATGGTTTTGTGAAGAATGCAACCGCTAGTGCTTTTGCACTCCTATATCCTGGTTTTGTTGCTGGATTTATCTTTTTGTTGGCTCGCTCTGGAGAAGGCTTCTCCTACATCGCGACATTAGTAATTGTTGTGGGTTGCAATGACACTTTTGCATACATATCTGGAGTTTTATTTGGTAAGCACCCCTTAGCCGCGGAGATTTCGCCTAAAAAGACCTGGGAAGGGTTTGTCAGTGGATTAATCTTCACCGCCATAGGCAGCGCTTTAGCTTTTTATTATTTACTGGATCATCATCCCTTGATTGGGGCGGCTGCAGGAGTGGCTGGAGTAATTGCTGCCACAGTTGGAGATTTGGTCGAAAGCGCCATCAAGCGGGATCTATCCATTAAAGACATGGGCACATTGCTACCTGGCCATGGTGGCATGTTAGATCGCTTAGATTCTGCCCTTATTACCGCACCGGTTCTTTGGTGCTGCATCGAATTATTGAAGAGATTTTCATGAGTGAGTTGAAGTTAGTTTTTGAAGAGCCCAAACAACGCAAGAAGGCGCCCGAGCATTTAGCCGATCTCACCAAAGAGGAGCGTCGCGCCAAAGCTGAGTCTCTAGGGTTGCCAGCTTTTCGAGCCAATCAAATCTCGACCCATTACTTCACTCATTACAACGATGACCCTGATTCTTGGACCGATATCCCTGCTGCGTTGCGTCCTGTTGTCGCTGAACATTTCCTACCAAAGTTGATTACCTTGGTACGTTCCATCACCTGTGACAATGGCAAAACCCGTAAGGATTTATGGCGTCTACATGATGGTGTTCTAGTCGAATCTGTTTTGATGCGCTATTCCGATCGCACAACAGTCTGCATTTCATCGCAAGCAGGTTGCGGCATGAACTGCCCATTCTGCGCCACCGGACAAGCGGGTTTAACCCGCAATCTCACGGCAGGGGAGATCACCGCGCAGTTAGTTGCATCAGCCCGTGCCTGCGCAACCGGTGAGTTGCCCGGCGGACCAACCCGTTTATCAAATGTTGTTTTCATGGGAATGGGCGAACCACTTGCTAATTACAACGCAGTGATGCGAACCGTAAGAAACATAATTACCCCACAACCAGATGGCTTAGGAATCGGAGCCAGATCAGTAACTGTCTCAACTGTTGGTTTGGTTACTGGGATAGAGAAATTAACCGAAGAGGATTTACAGGTCACCTTGGCGGTTTCCCTGCACACCCCAGATGATGAGTTGCGTGACACTTTGGTGCCAATCAACTCGAGGTGGAAAGTTAAAGAGGTATTGGCCGCCGCCGATAAATATGCCGAGAAGACTGGTCGCCGTTATTCAATCGAGTACGCGTTAATTAGAGATATCAATGATCAGCAATGGCGGGCCGATCTGCTGGGCCGATTATTGAAAAACCGCCATGCCCACGTGAACCTTATTCCGCTAAACCCGACCCCGGGCTCTAAATGGACCGCATCCCGCAAAGAGGATGAACGCACCTTTGTAAAAACCTTAGAGAACTATGGAGTTCCGGTAACGGTTCGGGATACCAGAGGTCGGGAGATTGACGGCGCATGTGGCCAATTAGCCGCTGCTGAAATCAAGAACTCTTGATAGAAACTCACTTCGCTAACTAAACTCTCCACATCAACTACCCGGAGGTATAGCTTGAAGACTCTACAGAATTTCATCAACGGCAAAAGTGTTGCTTCATCCTCTGATAAGACACAGGATTTGATTAACCCCGCAACCGGTGAAGTTTTTGCAAAGGCTCCGGTATCAAATGCAGCTGATATTGATAAGGCGATGAAGGCCGCAGAGAGCGCATTTGAAGTTTGGAAAGAATCAACTCCAGGTGAGAGACAAAAGGCAATCAACAAAATTGCTGATGCGATTGAGGCCCGCTCTGAAGAGTTAATCAAGATTGAAAGTGAAAATACCGGTAAGCCAATCGCAGTTACCCGAGCAGAAGAGATTGGTCCGATGTTGGATCAGATTCGTTTCTTTGCCGGTGCTGCTCGCCATCTCGAAGGTAGATCCGCCGCAGAGTATTTCAAGGGACACACCTCATTTATTCGTCGCGAACCAATCGGGGTTTGCGCACA
>JBJOIM010000024.1:0-11629 GCA_046047175.1 Actinomycetota bacterium
AGTATGAGTGCCAGATCTTTAGCTCCCGAGGATTTAATTCCAGCCGCTACTCCCGCCCCAAGGAAACCTTTTGGCAAACCAACTGATTCCGAGCTCATTGTCCGATTCCCGTAGTGTTTAATCCGGCAGCTTCTTCTATACCGCACATCAAATTAGCATTTTGCAACGCTTGACCAGCGGCGCCTTTGCCTAAATTATCGATAGCAACTGAGATTAGAAGTCGAGAGGTGTGAGAATCGACTGCCACTTGTAAATGAACACCATTAGATCCAATCAATGATGAAGTCTCTGGCATTCTTGCCTCATTCAATAGGTGAACAAAATGCTCTTTTACATAAAAACTCGAATACAGCTCTCTTGCTTCTTTCCCATCTAAATCCGTTTTCATAGTTACGGTAGCTAAAATCCCTCGCGGCATTGGAGCCAACATTGGATTGAAGGAAAGTTTTACCTTACTTGGACTGAAGCTTTGTAGGCTCTCCTCGATTTCAGGGGTATGTTGATGAACTCCACCAAATTTGTAGGAGCTCATCGAGTTCATAACCTCGCTAGCGCTAAGGTTGATCTTTGCTGATCTACCCGCACCAGTCGTACCACTTGCAGCCACGACCACAATATCCTCAGCAACAACCACGCCGCTCTGCACAGCAGGAACGGCTGCTAGTGCAATGGCGGTGGCATAACAACCAGGGTTGGCTACCCGATTTGAGTTTGAAATCTGATCTCTTCTGTTAGGTAACTCCGGAAGACCGTAGACCCAAGTTCCAGCGTGATCAATGTGGTAGTACTTTTTCCAAGAATCTGCACTCTTTAACCTGAAATCAGCTCCAAGATCCACAATCTTTACTGAACTGGATAAATCTTCCACTAACTTGGCTGATTCACCGTGTGGCAGAGCCAAAAAAACTAGGTCGCACTTATTGATTTCTTTGAAATCGGTCTGCGAAAATCTTTGATTTGAATAACCAACCAAGTGGGAGTGGATATCTGTAATTAACTCTCCTGCGTTGCTTCCCGCGGCAATATATTGCACCTCGAATTTTGGATGAGATTCCAACAGGCGCAATAACTCTCCGCCGGCATAGCCACTGGCTCCAACCACCCCTATACGCACCATCTGAGCGTATCAAAAAACTGCATATTTATGCAAGCTTATGCATATTTATGCAATTAGGTTCGAAGTACCGCCTTACAGGACTTGACCGCTTGCTCGCCCGCTGCGGTGCGAAGCGCGGAAACCTCATCAGAGGTAAGAGTCCGATCTGAAGCTCGGAACACCATAGTAAAAGCCAGCGATACCTGCGTCTCTCCTGGTTTCTGATATCGGTCAAACAACTGAATACTTTCTAGCAACTCACCGGCTCCTTGAACCAGCGCTTCCTTCACCTGTTCTGCGGAGACCTCCTGCGGAACAAACAAAGAGATGTCTTGTATAGCTGCCGGCATAGTTACCACAGGAACAGCTTTAACAGGTTCTGTAAACGGTAATGCATCCAAAACTAATGCAAAAGCAACAGTTCCAGGAGGTAGGGCTAGTTCCGAAACTATTCTGGGATGAATTTCACCTGCGTGTGCCACAGCCTTGCCATTTACTTGAAACTCAGCACATCTGCCGGGGTGCCACGGTGCTAATTCAACATTGTGAACAGTGAATTTGTTGCCGGTCGATGAAATTAACTCTGAGACAACATTCAATGCATCGGTCCATTCGGCGCTCCGACCACTTCCCCACCATCCAGCTTGTTCGAAATCTCCAGCAATTACACCCGCTATATGCAAAGCTTGTTTTGGAACACTTTCGTAGATCTTTTTGACCTGTGCTGCAGTCGGTCTCTTTGCGGTCGGAATGTCGCCTGCTGGGGTCAATTTCTCCGTATTCCTAAAGACTAAACCAGTTTCAAACAACGCAATTGACTTCTCGCCGCGAGCCAAGTTTCGTGCTGCGGTTGCTAGAAGTCCGGGGGTCAAATGAGTCCGAAGAAATGGCATCTCTTCTGACATCGGGTTTGCAATACGGAAAGTTTTGGCGCGATCACCAGTGAAGGCAAACAACTCCATCTGCTTAGCGCTAACAAAAGGATAGTTGTGAACCTCCACCAACCCACGGGCAGCTAATTGCAAAGCCATACCCCGTTTGCGTTGCTGTATAGGCGTTAAACCACTTAATCCGCTCTTTGCCGGCTTAACGTTAGGCAGGACAGAAGGAATGCGCTGGTAGCCAAAGTATCTAGCCACCTCTTCTGCAAAATCCGGCATATTGTTCAAGTCTGGACGCCAACTAGGTATCGAAACAATCCACTTCTTACCTGATTTTCTTAATTTGCAACCTATCTTTGTCAGAGCCAGTTGCACCTCTTTATCTGTGTAGGAACAACCCAGTAGCTCTGAAATTTGAGCGGTAGAGAATGAAGCAGTCCGACTCTTGATGATGGTTGTCTTTTTGGAGGTGCCAACATATTTAGCGCCAGAAAGTTCAATAAGCAATAACGCTGCGCGCGCAGAGGCGGCTTCAGCGAGATCTGGATCTACCCCGCGTTCAAATCTCCTTGATGCTTCCGAACTTAGTATGTGACGTCGAGAATTTTGCGCCACAGCCATGGGCGTGAAATGTACTGCCTCAAGAGCGATACCTGCTGTGAACTCCGAAACCTCGGAATCAAGACCTCCCATAGTTCCCGCAAGTGCAAGTACCTTCTTGTCATCAGCTATAACGAGATCCTCGGAATTCAGTTTTCTTTTAACGTTATCTAGAGTTACAAACTCTTTGTATTTTGCCGCTCTTTGAACCCGTAAAGATCCTTGAATCTTCGCAGCGTCAAAAGCATGGAGCGGCTGACCTAGCTCCAGCATTACATAATTTGTGATGTCAACCGCCAAGGAAATAGAGCGCATCCCGCATTGAACTAAGCGGCGAGCCATCCAATCAGGGGTTGGCCGTAGCGGATCTACATCAACAAGTGAACGTAGATAAATTCTAGAAGCTCCTGATGGGTCTGAGATCAAAGCTGGAATTGGCTTGCCACTTTTCTTTTTCTTCTCAAGTTTGGCGATTAATGCTTTGCTGTTTACATCTTTAAACTCGAGATTCAATGCCATTGCCAACTCGCGAGCCGCACCACGAATACTCATGGCATAACCCCGATCTGGATTTACTGCGATATCAATAACCGGATCATCAACTCCCAGAATTGCTTTGGCATCGGCTCCTGGCTTGGCTTTCTTGGGGTCCAAAACCATGATGCCACTATGGTCATCGCCTAATCCGAGTTCCCGGGCAGAGCAGATCATGCCATTGCTAGTTTTGCCATAGGTTTCTCTAACGGCAATTGCAAAACCACCGGGCAAGACAGCACCTGGCATCGCAACAACAACGAAATCTTTCTCCTTGAAGTTGGTTGCGCCACAAACTACGTAACGCAGGTTCTTTTCACCACAATTTAAAGCGACATACCGAATTGGTTTCTTAAACTCGGCTAGCTCCTCTATTGAAACTACCTGACCAACTACTAAAGCTCCTTGGATGTTGTCAGCAGGGTTTTCTACACCTTCAACCTCAAAACCTACTTTGACAAAGCCTTCAACAATTTGATCAAGAGAAACTTTCTTTGGAAGGGTCACATATTCTGCAAGCCAGGAAAGTGGCAGTTTCATCGCGCACCCAATCCAAACTGTCGAGAGAATCGAACATCTCCTTCGACGATGTCATGCATATCTGTAATGCCATGACGCACCATTAACGTGCGTTCTAGTCCCATGCCAAATGCAAAACCGGAGTAAACCTCGGTATCAATTCCGCAGGCTTGCAGCACCTTTGGATTAACCATGCCGCAGCCACCCCACTCGACCCATCTACCGTTGTAGAAGAAATCAACTTCAGCACTAGGTTCAGTAAAAGGGAAAAAAGATGGTCGAATACGGGTAGTCACATCTGGACCGAATATCTTTGCTGCGAAATGATCCAAAGTACCTTTTAAATGCGCCATGGTGATTCCTTTATCAACCACCAAACCTTCGACCTGATTAAAAACCGGGGTATGTGTTGCATCTAATTCATCTGCTCTATAGGTGCGGCCCGGACAAATAACATAAATCGGTGGTTCATTTTCCAGCATGGTACGGACTTGAACTGGAGAGGTATGGGTACGCATTACTAAGCCCGAATCAACAGGTTCGATAAAGAAAGTGTCCTGCATTGTCCGAGCGGGATGATCAGCTGGAATATTTAACGCATCAAAATTCAACCAGGAAGACTCTAACTCTGGTCCTTCTTGAACGGTGTAGCCCAAACCAACAAAGAGATCAGAGATTTCATTGCTTAAAATTGTTAGTGGATGCAGCGCACCAATTGGTCTTCTTGCTGTTGGCAGAGTGACATCGACTCTTTCCTCTAGCAATACCCGAGAATCTCGCTCTGCGACTAGAAATCGTTCTCTCGCTTCAAACCTTTGGTTAATGGTGGATCTAGCGGTTCCAATTAATTTACCCAGTTCAGCTCTTTGCTCGCTCGGAGCCTGCCCCAAACTTTGATTGGCCCTGGCGATTGGAGAGCGATCTCCCACATGTGCAATCTTTACCTCTTTAAGTTCATCTAAAGAGGTGGCCTGATCTATAGCGGCCAGAGCCTGATTTTTTATCGCTTCAATTTCTTGATTCATAGAAGACACTTCGAAATCTTACTAATAAGAGAGCATAAATCGTGGCTATTTTCCGGCATCGCTTACGGCATACATAACTACCGCCGCGGCAGTGGCCAGATTCAGGCTCTCCACCCGTTCAGAGATCGAGATGCGCACCGCCTGGGCCCCAACCTCACTTATTAGGGAGTGCGGTAATCCACGAGCTTCATTTCCGAAAATCCATACAGTATTGGCGTCTTTTCCAGAAGTAACCGCTTCCTTTAATTCGACATTGCCTTGACCTTCTGCGGCAAAGATCTGGGAATTGTTTTGTTTTGAGAAACTCTGGAGTTGTGCTGTTGATACCTCTTCAAATACCGGGATTTGCCAAAGCGATCCTGATGTCGATCTCACAACCTTTGGTGAGTAAACACCTACGCTTTCAGGAGAGAAACAAACGGCATCAAAACCAAATGCATCTGCCGCTCTAACAACTGTCCCGGCATTACCGGGATCTTGTATCTGCCAGAAGTAGGCAATTTTCAATCGCTCTTTCTTGTTGAATTTATAGTTTTCTAATCTGTTATCTGGAATTCTGGCGATGGCAAGTAGGCCTTGCGGAGTCACCGTATCGGTCATCGCCTTCATAACTTCAGCAGATACCTCAACCAACTCTACGTTGTGCAATTGTTTGCCACTTAAACGGTTCAAACCCTCTGCTGTGTAATACAAAGTTTTAACTTGATCAGCGGCGTTTTCTAATACAGATTCGATGTTCTGCAGACTTTCGATTACATAACAGCCAGTTTCTTTTCTTGCTTTAGCTCCCCTAGAACCCAAAAGAGCCTTCACCGTCTCTATATGAGACGAATGAAGGCTCGTAATCATTCTTTAACTCGGGTTTATGAAATTGGGTTTATGAAACTTTTACATTCTTGCGTGCTACCTCAACCAAGGCGGTAAATGCAGCTGGATCATTGGTCGCAAGATCGGAAAGTACGCGACGATCAACCTCAACTCCTGCAGCCTTTAGGCCTTGGATGAAACGGTTGTAGGTCATTCCATTTGCTCTGCTCGCTGCATTGATGCGAGTGATCCATAGCTGACGGAAATCGCCCTTCTTGTCCTTGCGATCGTTGAAAGCGTAGACCAGAGAGTGAGTTACCTGCTCCTTAGCCTTTGTGAATAGACGGGAGCGCTGTCCGCGATAACCGCTGGCACGCTCTAGGGTTGTGCGACGCTTCTTTGCTGCGTGAACACCACGTTTTACTCTAGCCATTTTCTATCCCCTTACTTCATTCCAAGCAAACGCTTTGCTGAGAAAGCGTTGCGATCATTTGCAGTCTGATCTTTAGATAGACGGCGAGTTAGGCGTGAAGATTTGCGCTCTAGGAGGTGACGCTTGCCAGCGCGCTCATGCACGATCTTTCCGCTTCCGGTGACGCGAAAGGTCTTCTTCGCTCCACTATGTGTCTTCATCTTTGGCATTATCTTCCTCCGTTTTTTCTGCTTTTAATTCTCTTCTGGTTTGGTTTTAGCGGCGCGTGCGCGCTTTGCCTCAGCCAATGCTTCGCTCTTCTTCTTTACCGGACCCAGCACCATTGTCATGCTGCGACCTTCACGCTTTGGAGCAAATTCAACGAATCCAGTTGCTGCTACATCCTCTGCAAGGCGTTGCAATAACTTGAACCCCATCTCTGGTCTAGTCTGTTCACGTCCCTTAAATTGAACAGTTACCTTCACCTTGTCCCCGCCAAGTAGAAACTTTTCAATATGGTTCCTCTTGGTTTCGTAATCATGATTCTCAATCTTTAGACCCATGCGAATCTCCTTCACCACAATGTGGGTCTGGTTCTGCCTGGCCTCGCGTGCCTTTTGCGCGATTTCGTACTTGTACTTTCCGAAATCCATGATTTTGCAAACTGGAGGGTTTGCCTCTGGCGCGATTTCTACGAGATCTAACCCGTATTCATCTGCCATGCGTAGCGCCTCATCAATAGATACAACGCCAACTTGTTCTCCAGATGCACCAATCAAACGAATCTCTGCAACGCGAATTCGATCATTGATACGTGGTTCTGCAGTGCTGATAAGTATTCCTTTCGACTTCACACAGACATTTAAAACAGCAATGAAGGAAGTCAGCCGCACAAAAGCTCCCCAACGGGGTTATTCTCTTGACCAGCTCGCTTAGACGCGAGGTAGGTGGGAGCGGCGAGCTCCACTTCATCTTGGTCTTTAGACCAATGGCCAGATACTACCGAGCCTTGAACCGGCCTCAAAATCAAGGTAGCCGATATGCGGCATTTCCGTGTGACACCTACTCTTTAGCCATGAGACGGGGCAAAGATGAGCAAGAGTTTCAGAGTATTACTCAAGCTAGCTCAGCCCTATCCGAGGACCTGCCCGGGCGGCAAAAACGCTACTTCATTTCGATGATGGTTCGTACCGCATGTTTTTTGTTGGCGGTTTTTACGCCCAGTCCTTACAGATGGTTTTTTCTCGTCGGAGCGGTAGTTCTTCCTTACATCTCAGTGATTGTCGCTAATGGCGGCAGAGAAACGATCCGCGGCGAAGCAAAGTTGCTCAGTTCCAAGCGAGAAATCAAATAGCTTCATCAAGTGCGCAAGATACTTACCGCAACCGCTCTGGCCGTGGTGCTTATATATGGGTGCATTCAAGGAGCGCTATGGCAGTATGACCGCCATCAAGTAAGACATGATAAAAATTCATTAATTCTCGCTAACATCAATAAGCCGGCAATAACTGAATCTCAATTAATCAACCTTAATGATGCAAAAAGAGCTTGGCGTGAAACAGAGATAACTGGAAGCTTTATCCCAACCAAAGAGATTTTGGTACGTAATAGATACCATGAAGGAAAGTATGGGTTTGGTGTAATTACGTTGTTTAAATCAGAGCAAAATAATTTCTATTGGGTAGATAGAGGATGGGTTGTCGCTGGAAAAGATGCCACGACTCCTCCAATTACTACGCCAGTAACCGGGGATAAAGTAGAACTCCTAGCAAGGGTCCGTATTGCGAATATCGAGAATCAAATAGCTGGAAGTGTTTTTGCCGTTCCCAATGGAAAAGATGGCCAGCAATTGGAGAAATGGAACGAGACCGGCTCGGTAACTACTCAAGGTTTTTATTTAGATTTAATCTCGACCTCGGATCCGCAATTTGACCCAGAAGTTCCTTCAACCTTGCCGGAGATTTCTGATGGTCCCCACTTGGCATACTCTCTCCAATGGTTGATTTTTGCCTTCTTGGTAGCGCTGGCTCTCTTTCTAGTTATTCGAGAGGAACGAAAGGCTCAAAGAGAGAAGCTTTGACGTTGATGCAGATCAAAATAGATACCATTTTTAGCAAGTAATTCATCGTGTCTTCCGCGCTCTTTGATTAGTCCATCATCAATTACCAAGATCTGGTCCGCGGCCCTGACCGTTGAAAGTCGATGTGCAATAACAATGCTGGTGCGCCCCTTTAGCGCAGTCGCTAGGGCTTGTTGAACGAGCGCCTCATTCTCCGAATCCAAATGGGCGGTTGCTTCATCTAGAACAACAATTCGCGGTGCCTTTAACAACAAGCGAGCAATTGCCAACCTTTGCTTTTCGCCGCCTGATAGACGGTGGCCGCGCTCTCCAACAACTGTGTCAAAGCGATTGGGTAAAGAGTTAACCAAATCCCAGATCTGTGCCGCTTCGCAAACGCTTTGCATCTCTGCATCAGTTGCGTCAGATTTTGCGTATCTTAGATTTGCAGCGATCGAATCATGGAACATATGCGCATCTTGAGTCACAACTCCGATGGAGTCCCGCAGCGATTGGAGTTGAAGATCTCGTAAATCAATGCCATTTATTCTTATGGCCCCTTCAGTAACATCATAAAGTCGGGCCAGCAGTGAAGTAATAGTAGTTTTTCCGGCACCAGATGATCCAACTAAAGCTGTCATACTTCCGGGCGGTGCAACAATGGAAATACCACGCAAGATTTCACCGCTTTGAACCAACTCTGGTTTCGCTACTGACTCTAAAGAGGCTAGTGAAATCTCCTCAGCTCGCGGATAGGAAAACTTTACCTCGCTAAACTCAATTTCTAGTGGGGTGCTAGGCAATGGCTTGGCATCAGCTTTATCTCTCACCATTGGAATCAGATCCAAAACTTCAAACACTCTTTCAAAGGAAACCAAGGCGGTCATAACATCGACTCGTACGTTGGAGAGTGCGGTTAATGGACCATAAAGCCGAGCCAGAAGTGCTGTGATTGCCAAGAGGGTTCCCAATGAGATGCTCTGATTAATGGCCAAATGTCCACCAACGCCATAAGCAAATGCAGTGGCTACCGCCGCAATAGAGGTCAATGCGATGAAAAACAATCGGTTTAGTAGCGCAATGGTTATGCCAATATCCGCTACTCGCCGCGCTCTACTAGAGAAGTATTGATTCTCTGCTTTGGGGTCACCATATAGAGATACCAATAAGGCACCCGACACATTGAAACGTTCTGTCATCGTGGCAGACATCTCAGCATTTAGATTAAAGGAGTCCCGGGTTAACTTTTGCAGCCTTCGACCCACCCACTTGGTAGGAATCAAGAAAAGTGGCAACAGCAACAAGGAAACTACCGTGATCTGCCAAGAGAGAAAAAGCATGGTGGCGACCACCAAAGTAAGTGTCAAAATGTTACTGACTAATCCAGACAATGTGGTTGTGAATGCTTGCTGGGCGCCAATCACATCTGAGTTGATTCGCGATATCAGGGCACCAGTTTGAGTCCTAGTAAAGAAGGCGATTGATTGTCGTTGTATGTGCTGAAAGACTTGTGTACGTAGATCGTAAATTAAGCCCTCGCCAATACGGGCTGAGAACCATCTACCTATCATGCTAATCAGAGCATCTGCGATTGCTATTGCACCTACCAAGAGCGCAAGCTTGGTGACTAAATTTGAGTCACCGGGCACTACACCCTCATCAATTAAGCGCTTCAAAAGTAATGGCGTGGTCACTACCAGCAAGGCATCGATAATTACTGTTACCAGAAATAGTAAAAGGTTTTTCTTGTAAGGAAGTGCATAGGAGGCAATTCGTTTTACCGTGCCCGGCTTTAGTTTTTGGTCCTTAACCGATTGGTCTTGGGTTAAAGACCGGAAAGACATCCACAGCGCTTGTTGGGACATGAAATTACCCTAGTGCAAGCCGCAGTAATTGAGAGAATTTAGTTTGAACTAAACGGTAAAACCGATTGCCCTGAGTTGCTCACGGCCATCATCGGTAATCTTGTCAGGACCCCATGGTGGCATCCACACCCAGTTGATTTTTACATCAGAGACTAAATCTTGTAACACAGAGCGGGTTTGATCCTCTATTACATCCTGCAATGGGCATGCTGCAGAGGTAAGGGTCATATCAAGAACTGCGACATTAGTGTCATCTATTGAGATGTCGTAGATGAGTCCGAGGTCAACAACATTGATACCTAACTCCGGATCGATTACATCCTTCATTGCCTCTGTTACATCCGCTAGTGATGTACTCATCTCTGCTCCTTTTTCACATTACTGGTTAACGCCAGTGATTGAGATATCGCATCCTTAGTTGCCATCCATCCCAATAGCGCGCATTTTACACGGGCAGGAAACTTTGCGACCCCTGCAAATGCCACTCCATCTTCAAGCACCGATTCATCTCCTAAGTCGCTACCTTTGCTTTGCAACATGGCTTGGAAAGTATCGATTATTGCTAGGGCGGCTGCGGAATCCTTGCCTTTTAGTAACTCAGAGACAACTGAGGTGCTGGCTTGAGATATTGAACAGCCAACTCCATCCCAGGAGATCTCCGCAATGGTTCCATCAATCATTTTTAGGTTCAAAGTAATCTCATCTCCGCAAGAGGTATTTACGTGATGAACTTGAACCGTTTGATTAGGTAGCAATCCCTTATTTTGAGGGCGCTTGTAGTGTTCGAGAATTACCTCTTGATATAAGGAATCTAACTCCATCAGCGCCCCAAGAAATAATCTCTGGCACGCTCTACGCCAGTAACTAGAGCTTCTACATCTGCTAAATCATTATAAAGATAGAACGAGGCCCTCGTGGTGGCAACAACTTTATATTTCTTCATCAATGGCCAGGCGCAATGGTGGCCGGTCCTTACCGCAATCCCATATTGATCTAACGCCTGACCCAGATCATGCGGATGAATTCCATCTAGCGTGAAGGAAACAACCCCACCACGTAACTCCATATCAGTTGGACCAACAATTTTCAGTTGTGGAATCTCAGATAACTGCTCGATACAAGCTTTGGTCAGCTGCACTTCATGTCTGTGAATCTTTTCCAAACCAATCCGGTTGAGATAATCGATTGCAGCACCTAAGCCAACAGCTTGCGCCATATTTGGGACTCCAGCTTCAAATCTCTTCGGGGCGGGAAGATATGTAGCGCTCTCCATAGTCACCGTTTCGATCATCGAACCACCGGTCAAAAACGGAGGCATTTCATCAAGTAACTCCTGCTTGCCCCAAAGAACCCCTACCCCGGTTGGGCCCAGCATCTTGTGCCCTGAAAATGCGATGAAATCTACATCCAGTTTGTTTACATCAACAGCGTAATGTGGAACTGATTGGCAGGCATCTAGTACAAAAAATGCCCCAACATTTCGAACATACTTAGCAATCTCATTAATAGGATTGATGGTGCCTAGAACATTTGATTGATGAGTTAAAGCAACTACCTTAGTTTTTGCGTTAATAATGCTTTCGGCGTTAGAGAGATCTAATCTGCCTTCATCGGTAACCGATAACCAGACCAGCTCCGCACCAGTTCTCTTTGCCAACTCCTGCCATGGAATCAGATTGGCATGATGTTCCATCTCTGAAACTACGATTCGATCCCCTGCCTTGATGTGGAATTTAGAGCTAGGGTTTGCATTTCCAAAAGAATAGGCGACTAAGTTGATGCTCTCGGTTGCAGATTTTGTAAAAACAACCTCATCAACCTTAGCGCCGAT
>JBJOIM010000025.1:0-11430 GCA_046047175.1 Actinomycetota bacterium
TTCTTTTCGATTGGAACCGCAGCGTTACGGGCTTCGATACGAAGTAATTTCCTGCCCTCAGGTGCAATCACAATTGACCAACCTTCATTAACGCTTCAAACATGTAACGCTCTAGCACAGGAGTAACCTCTGAAATTTCAATCGTTTGATTCAACTCGCGAGCCATCGAGGTAACTTGCGCATCTGAAATTCCGCAGGGAACTATCCGGTCGAAGTAGGAGAGATCAGGGTTAACATTTAATGCAAAACCATGCATGGTCACGCCCCGGGCCACTCGAATCCCAATAGCCGCGATTTTGCGATCACCGTTGTCATCGCGCAGCCAAACACCAGATCTTTCACAGTATCTCTGCGCGTTCAAACCAAACTCATTGCAAACACCGATTAACGCCGTTTCCAACTCTCTAACAAAGCCGACAACATCATTTGGGTTTCTTAGTCTTACGATGGGGTAGCCGACAATCTGCCCTGGGCCGTGAAAAGTGATCTTTCCGCCGCGATCCACCTCAATCACCTTGGAGCCATCTGTGGGCATTTCGCTTTCCAAGGTTCTTCTTCCAGCTGTGAATACAGGTGGATGTTCGAGAAGTAGCAAAGTGCTGGGCTTTTCCTGATCTGCAACCGCATTATGAAACTCTCGTTGCAGCGAGAGGGCGGTCTCATATTCCACCAAACCAAGTTTCTTCAGCGCTAACCCAGAGAATTTCGGCGGGGCGGCAAGCATTGAGTCAGATTGGGTCGCCATTACTGAGCTCATAGGCAGAGCCTAACTTCATCGGGCGGTAAACTCCTATCCGGGAGTTCGCTCCCGTCACCAATTTGGGATGGCGACCGTAGTCCAAATCACTCAAATATTGCTAGCCAGGGTCCTTGGACTGGCTTGAGCAGTTCTGAGTTGGTGCCGGTTTAATTCATTTAAAAATTGAAGTTGGATATTGAAGCTAGAGGAGAGAGTGTGTCTAATCAGGTGAGTGTTGATTCTGGTAGCAAAAAATCTGTAAAGGGTCGCAAGCTACTTTGGTTAGCTGTGGTGGCGATCATCACCTGGCTTGCAATTGGAGGGTTCTCGGGGGCCGCCTTTTCCAAGATTTCCACTGTTCAGGAAAATGACAACTCTGCATTTCTTCCCGATAGCGCGGAATCAACTATTGCCAATAAGAGCATCGTGCAATTCTCTCAACAATCCGCTGATGTATTGCCCACGTTGCTGTTGCTGGTTGGAGATCTGAACCCTTCAGCTAACGCCGAAACATTTGCCGCCGTGAACCAGTACGCCACCACTCTCGGTGACAAAGTCCTGCCTGAATCGGGCAAGCCGTTAAGTGAATACTTTGCTCCCACTCCGATTGTTCCAATTCCAGCTTCCGATGGAAAAGCGATATTAATCAATGTATCGCTGGATTCGGCTATCGCAGGTGAGAACATAGATGAGAAACCAGTTCTTCCGCTTATCATCGAGTTCATTCGAGAGGATCTAGAAAAGAACTTCGGAGCGGCGGGATTGCAAACACATGTCACCGGCCCTGGTGGGATCTTTGCAGATTTATTCGATGCCTTCGGTTCTATTGATACTCGATTACTTCAAACTACTTTGGCAGTGGTAGCCATTATTCTGATCGTTGTTTACCGCTCGCCGTTCTTATGGATCATTCCATTATTCACTGCAGGTACTGCGCTTGGTTTTGCAACAATGATTGTCTACTACCTTGCCAAAGCTAACGTCGTTGATTTGAATGGCCAAACTCAAGGCATCATGGATGTTTTGGTTCTTGGTGCCACCACTGATTACGCACTCTTGTTAATTTCACGATATCGAGAAGAGTTACATCATCATCAATCTCGCTACGAAGCAATGAAGATTGCTTGGCGTGGCGTTGTTGAGCCAATCTTGGCCTCTGGCTCCACGGTTATTGCTGGACTCATGGTTCTTCTGCTGAGCGATCTTTCGAGTAACCGCGGTCTTGGTCCGGTTGGCTCTATAGGAATTGCTGCTTCAATGTTGGCGGCTTTAACTCTCTTACCTGCATTGTTGGTGGTGTTTGGACGTTGGATTTTCTGGCCCAAGATTGCAAAGTTTGGACAAGAGGATGAGAAATTAAGTGGCATTTGGTCAAAAGTAGGTTCTCTGGTTGAAAGCAAGCCAAATCGCGTTTGGATCTCTACTGCAGTGTTGCTACTTGTATTTGCTGGTTTTGCGCCAACTTTGAAATCTGACGGCTTGGCACAGACAGAGGCTTTCACCTCAAGAACTGATTCTGTAATAGGTCTTGAAAAATTAGGAGAACACTTCCCAAGCGGCGAGGGTACTCCAGTAGAAATTATTGTTGATCAAGCAGATATCGCTGCTGTCTCAGCGGCGGTGCTGAAGGTTGAAAATGTCGCAAACGTTGCCCCAGTAACCAATTTGGATCCGGTAACTAAGCAACCTACTGCAGAGCTTAAGGTTGTAGATGGACGAGTTCTTCTAAACGCGACCTTGAATTTGGCTGCGGATTCAACAGATGCAAAGGCTTTAATTCCGCTAATTCGCGAGGCGGCAAAATCAGTAAATCCAAATGTTTTGGTTGGTGGACAAACAGCGATTGGTTATGACATCGATCAATCATCAAAGCGTGATAATCGAGTGATTATTCCGATCGTTTTAATTTTAATTGCGATAATCCTTGGATTGCTGCTGCGTTCAATTTTTGCTGCGGGCCTCTTATTGGTCACGGTGATTTTGTCCTTTGCTGCAACGCTGGGGGTTTGTGCACTGGTGTTTGAACATGTATTTGGCTTCGCCGGCACCGATGCATCATTCCCATTGTTTGCCTTCGTATTCTTGGTTGCGCTGGGCATTGACTACAACATTTTCTTGATGACTCGAGTACGAGAGGAGTCAATGAAGATTGGAACTCGAGCTGGGGTTATTAAGGGTTTAACAGTGACCGGCGGTGTTATTACCTCCGCAGGAGTCGTTTTGGCAGCCACCTTTGGAGTCCTTGGCGTTTTGCCATTGGTATTCCTAGCCGAACTTGGTTTCGCAGTTGCATTTGGAGTTCTGCTTGATACTTTGGTCGTGCGATCGCTTTTGGTGCCGGCTCTAGTCCGAGTCATTGGTCCAAAGATTTGGTGGCCTTCAAAGCTTCAACATCAGGAAAACTAAGAGAAGTTCCTGGGCATGAAGGTTGGTCTAGTTGGCTACGGATTAGCCGGACGTTTCTTTCATGCTCCGACCTTGGCTTCGGCGGGGTTTGAGGTATCCACGATTTGCGCACGCTCCATCCAACGCAAAACTGATGCACACGCTGATTTCCCAAACGCAATTCTGGTGAATTCAATTGAAGAGTTGCTGGATGAGGATCTTGATTTGGTTGTAATTGCTTCAACAAACGAGGTCCACGCCGAACACGCTCTGCAATCTATCAATAGAGGAATTCCCACTGTTGTTGATAAGCCAATGGGGCTAAATTTCCAGCAAACCAGCGAGATTTTTGATGCCGCTGATAGAGCATCTGTTCCAGTGACAGTTTTCTTTAACCGGTTATGGGATTCAGATGCGCTTACTTTGAAGCAAGCCGTTGCTTCAGGAGCAATAGGTAAACCTTTTCGCTTGGATTCAAGGTATGAAAGATTTAGACCAGAAGTTAATCCCAACTCTTGGCGGGAGCAAAATACCCCTCAAGATGGCGGCGGTTTGCTTCTAGATTTGCAGTCACACCTAATCTCAACCGCCTTGGATTGGTTTGGGGATGCTGAGTTGGTTTACTCGGCCGTCAGATCGGTTCGGGGAGCGGCCGATGATGATGTGGTGCTGGTCCTAAAACATCACTCTGGAGTTGATTCATATTTGTCGACCAGCTCGATAATTGGAGCTCCAGGTCCGCGAATTACATTAAATGGAGATCAAGGAACATTAGTTGTTAAAGATTTGGATCATCAGGAATCATTTTTACGTAAAGGTTTGATTCCAAAACCTGGAGAGTGGATGAACGCCGATGAGATAACCAGTGAGGCGAGAATTTTGAAGGGAGATAGCTCTTATAACTTCCCAGGTATGCCTGGAAACTATCCCCAGTTTTATCGGGGAGTGAAAGAGGCTTTGGAGTTAGGTATCGCTATGCCGGTAACAAGTGAGTTTGCATTGCGCGTTGCAGAGATTATTGATCAGGCGAGAGTAATGAGTGTGAGAGATTAATGAGTAAAGAGGTGCTGGTAATCGGTGCCGGTTTGGCGGGTTTGAACTGTGCGAAAATCCTTCAAGAAAAAGGTTTCCAAGTAAAGATTCTTGAGGCCAGCTCGCGAGCCGGCGGCAGGATGGCAACTGATTTTGTTGATGGTTTCACTCTAGATCATGGCTTTCAGGTGATAAATCCGGCTTACCCAGAGTTAATCTCTAATAACCTAGTTGAAAAACTTGATCTAACACCTCTGCCCAAAGGCATTGAAATCCAAATCGATAATCGATTGATTCTTATGGGAGATCCATTTAAATCTCTTTTCTATTTACCAGGTGACCTCTCGACAAGATCTGGTCATATTGTGGAGAAGCTTCGGTTCATTCAGTTTCTAAGTGGAAAAGCGCCCGAAGTAGATTTAGGTACCGCTCTCAAAGGTGCAGGGGGTTTCTATCAAAAGGTTATCCGCAACTTCTTGATGGGGGTCTTTCTATGTGATCCAGATTTGGTCTCGGCTCGAATGGCAAAGGAGTTGCTCTACTGGTTTGTTAAGGGAAACCCAGGTTTACCAAGAGCTGGCGCTCAAGTGTTACCAGCCGCTTTGTCCCAAGGTCTTGATATTGAGTTCAACACTCGAGTTTTGAAGATACTCGATTCTGGAGTTGCAACAGATGATGGGGTTCGTAAAGCTGATTTTGTAGTTGTTGCGGTTGATGAGGTAATTGCCAAAGAGTTGCTTGGAAAGCCAGCGGTTGAGATGAACTCTTCCACAACTTGGTATCACGCAGTTCCGCAGGGTGTCATTTCAGCTCGACATTTGCGGCTTGATGCGGGCCATGCGGTTGTTAATTCCATAGCTATATCTAATGTAGTAGAGGATTATGCACCCTCTGGCCAAACTCTAATCTCGACCACCACATTAAAAAACCAAACTGAGAAGGAAATTAGATCTGAACTAGCACGGCTCTGGGAGTTGCCAGAATCAAAGTTTGAATACCTTAAGCATTACCAAATAAAGAAATCCTTGCCCAAGCACCTACCCGGAAAACCACTTTTGTCGCCGGTGAAAGTTAGCGAGCGAGTATTTGCCGCAGGGGATTACTTAGCTGTTCCTTCCCAACAAGGTGCGCTACTCAGCGGAAGGTTGGCGGCGGAGGCGCTTAGCGCTAAGAGTTAAACCAGTTTGGCTAAAGCTGGTGCAATGTGCGGATAATCAAAGGTAAAGCCTGAGTCCATTAATTTTTGTGGCATAACCTTTTTTGAGCCGAGAATCTCAGAGGAGAATCCACCCAGAGCAATCTTCAAAGCAATCCCCGGAACCGGAAAGACCGCGGGACGATGTAAAGCACGTGCCAGGGCTGATGTGAACTCCTGGTTAGTAGCAGGATTTGGCGCAGTTAAATTAACCGCACCTTCAACTGGCTTCTCTAGGAGGTGACAGATTGCGCGGATTTGATCATGCAAAGTAATCCATGACCACCATTGCTTACCATTTCCTAACTTTCCACCCAACCCAAAACGAAATAGCGGCAACATTTTGCCCAAGGCTCCACCAGTTGGATCTAGTACCAAGCCGGTACGAATCTTCACTGTTCGGGTGTTAGTGGCTAGATCAGCAGCGGCTTCCCACTCTTTACATACCGCTGCAAGAAAATCATCACCGGGTCTATCTTCTTCTGTAACGGCACGATTGCCGGTTTCGCCATACCAACCGATAGCACTGGATGAGATAAACACCTGCGGCTTGACCGCATTTACCGCGTTAGCAATTGTTGTAGTACCAAGTAATCTGGAGTTCAAAATCTCTGCTTTATATTTCTTACTCCAACGTTTGTCACCAACATTGGCTCCCGCTAAATGAATCACCGCATCAACACCTTCTAGAGCAGTTAAATCCACGGTGCCAGCGGCTGGATCCCATTGAATCTCATCGGCGGATACAACTGGACGGCGCACCAATCTCTGAACAGTGTGGCCTTCAGATTTGAGATGTCCAATAAGTGCGGTGCCTATTAATCCTGATGCACCAGTAACGGCAATACGTTGTGGAGCTGTCATCAGAGTCCTAAATCAGATTCGAAACGACCCTCTTCTAGACGCTCCTTAAGTGTGCTCAAGAAGCGAGCGGCATCAGCGCCATCAACGATGCGGTGATCATATGAGAGCGCCAAATAAACCATGGAGCGGATAGCGATGGTTTCTCCACCATCCTCACCTTTTACAACCATCGGTCGCTTCACAACTGAGCCAACGCCCAATATGGCAACCTGTGGTTGATTGATAATCGGGGTATCAAATAGTGCGCCACGAGATCCAGTGTTTGTGATTGTAAAGGTGCCGCCACCTAGATCATCAGGGGAGATTTTGTTATCTCTGGTACGAGAAGCTACATCAACAATCTTTCGAGCGATGCCACCCATATTTAGATCGCCGGCATCACGAATAACTGGAACCAGTAATCCGCGATCAGTATCTACGGCAATTCCTAAGTGCTCTGCGCCATGGTAGGTAATTTGATCACCTTCTACCGATGCATTAACAACAGGGTGTTGTTTTAAGGCTTCACAAACCGCCACTGCAAAAAATGGCAGGTAGGTCAATTTCACGCCTTCACGTGACTCAAAACTAGATTTTGCCTTCTCGCGCAATCTAGCGATTTTTGTAATATCGACTTCAATAACAGTTGTTAACTGCGCGCTAACCTGCAGAGATTCCAACATGCGGGCGGCAATAACCTTGCGCAATCTTGACATTGTTACGGTTGTGCCACGCAATGGTGAAACCGCTACTGGAGCTGGGGCCTTTGCGTTTGAAGGTGCAGCAGCCACTGCAGGTGCTGTAGCAGCTACAGCAGGTTTTGATACCGCTGCTAAGACATCTTCTTTTCTGATTCTTCCGCCGACACCTGTTCCTTTTACATTTGCCAAATTGACGCCATTCTCGGCAGCGAGTTTTCGCACGATTGGTGTTACGTAAGCATCATCAAGCACGCCGGCTGCAACAGCTGGCTTTGCAACTGGAGCAGCTGCCTTCGGAGTTACTTGTGGAATCAATGGTGGAGGAGTTGTCGGAGGAGCAGGCACAGGTTTTGGTGCCGCAGCAACAGGTGCGACGACTGGAGCAGCTGGTGCTGCAGGAGCCGGTGTTGCAGGCGCTGCACCGGATGCGCCAATACTTGCTAAACGAGTACCAACTGCAACAGTTGAATCAACAGAAACCTCAATAGATAGTAGAACGCCAGAAGCGGGTGATGGAATCTCAGTATCAACTTTGTCTGTTGAAACTTCCAGTAATGGTTCATCAACCACAACATTGTCACCAACATTTTTTAACCAACGTGTGACCGTTCCTTCAGTTACAGATTCTCCGAGGGCTGGCATAACTACCGGTGTAGCTGCGCCACTAGCTGCTGGTGCTGGTGTTGGCGCAGGAGTCGGTACTGCAGCTGGAGTAGGAGCTGGCGCTGGAGTAGAAACAGTTGGAGCCGGTGCGGGAGTTGCAACGGGAGCGGCAGGAGCTGAGGTTTGAGATGCACCATCGGCGATGATCGCTAACTCTGCACCAACCGGTGCAACGCTATCTACCGGCACAACAATCTTTTGCAATATTCCTGCGGCAGGTGATGGAATCTCAGTATCAACTTTGTCAGTAGAAACCTCTAGTAGTGGTTCATCAAGAGCAACCTGATCGCCCTCTGACTTGAGCCAACGAGTTACAGTGCCTTCAGTTACGCTCTCACCAAGAGCTGGCATCTTTACCGAGAAACTCATTTTGTTAACTCCATTCTTTGCCAGAAACCGCAGAACCGAATTGCTTTTCTTAAGCCACTAACTCTATCCATGTGCGTGCAGCGGCTTTCCGGCCAACGCCAAGTGAGCCTCACCCATAGCCTCGGAAAGGGTTGGATGTGCATGAATCAATGGTGCAACATCACTGGCCTCTGCCTGCCAGTTGAATATTAACTGCGCCTCAGCAAGAAGTTCGCCCACACGAGAGCCAACCATATGAATTCCAAGTACTGGACCATTTTTCTCCGCAACCAATTTGATTGAACCAGTAGTCTTTAAAATTTGCGCCTTGCCATTTCCTGCTAAATCATAATTAAGTTCAACAACATCAAGACCTTTTGCTTTTGCAGCAGACGTGGTCAAACCGACAGAGGCCACCTCTGGTTCGGAGTAGGTAACACGGGGGACACCGTCATAGTTGATGGGTCTCGGATTGAGGCCGGCAATCTCTTCAGCTACCAAAATTCCTTCGCCAAAACCAACATGAGCTAATTGCAGAGTTGGAATCAGATCGCCAACTGCCCAAACTCCGGGAATATTGGTGCGGCACTTCTCATCAACCAAGATGTAGCCCCGATCCATTTTGATGCCTTGTTCTTCATAACCCAATCCTTGTGAAACTGGACCTCGTCCAACCGCTACAAGTAGAAGTTCAGCATCAAAGCTCTTGCCATCTTCGAGAGTGACAGTTACTCCATTGCCATTTTTTGTTGCACTCTTGAACCTGGTGCCCAATTCAAAATTAATTCCGCGCTTACGGAATGCCCGCTCTAATTGTTTGCTAGAGGATTCATCTTCCAGCGCTACTAAATGAGGTAGCGCCTCGATAATTGTTACCTCAGCTCCAAATGATTTCCAAACAGAGGCAAATTCGCAGCCAATTACTCCACCACCTAAAACGATTACAGATTTAGGAACATGAGTCATGTGCATCGCGTGATCACTGGTCACGATGGTCTTGCCATCCACCTCTAAACCTGGAAGTGATTTGGCGTAGGAGCCAGTAGCTAGAACTACGTTTTTACCTGTGTAACGCTGGCCGTTGACCTCAACAGTGTCGCGGGAAACCAATTTTCCAGAGCCCTCGACATAAGTGATGTTTCGAGATTTAACTAGACCTTGCAGGCCCTTATGCAATTTTGAGATGACGCCATCTTTATATGCGTTAACTGCAACCATATCCATTGAATGGAACTCGGCTTTAACACCAAACTCAGAGGAGTGGCGAGCACTATCTGCAATCTCTCCGGCATGAAGTAACGCCTTGGTAGGAATGCAGCCCCGATGTAAACAGGTTCCGCCTAGCTTGTCCTTTTCAATGAGCACAACCTGTAAACCAAGTTGAGCCGCTCGAAGGGCGCAGGCATAACCGCCACTGCCGCCGCCCAGGATTACCAAGTCGAAATTAGCCACAGGAACCTCACACTCTTCTATTGCTTATTACTACCGACCTAAAAGCTGACCTTTAACTACTGTCCTATCCTGCCAGCATCAACGACCTGCCGCGGACTCCGCAAGGGCCACGAGAGTGCGAAGTGCGACACCTGTGCCACCAACGGGGGTGTAGCCGTGAGGCTTTCCATCGTTGTAGGCCGGGCCGGCAATATCTAGATGCAGCCATGGCAGCTCGGGAGCCACAAACTCTTTCAGGAAGAGTCCGGCGACCAACATGCCACCCATGCGATCGCCAATGTTGGCGATATCTGCGACGGGGGAGTCGAGGGAGGCACGTAGCTCTTCAGGAAGTGGCATAGGCCAGAACTGTTCACCTGTTGCATCTGCTATTTGTAAAAAGCGATCGGAAAACTCTGAGTTGTTGGTCATTACCGCACTGGTTCTGGTTCCTAACGCGACAACCTGCGCACCAGTTAATGTTGCAACATCAATCAGTCCATCTAGCCCACCAGCTTTTGCACCAACCTCTGCAGCTTTCATCATCGCATCAGCTAGAACCAAACGTCCCTCTGCATCCGGGTTCAAAACCTCAACTGTTTTTCCACCATAGATAGTGATGATGTCGCTAGGTCTGGTTGCGGTGTCGCTCACCATATTTTCCGCAAGTGGCGCCCAAGCATCTATTGCTACTGGAAGATTTAATTCGGCTATCGCAAGAATCGCAGCAGATACAGCCGCAGCTCCGCTCATATCGGATTTCATTGCCTCCATACCTTGAGCTGGTTTCAAAGCAAGTCCACCGGTATCAAAGGTAATTCCTTTTCCTACGAAGGCATAACGGGTTAACTTCTTCCCAAATTTCTTAGGAGTGTATGAGAGGTGCAGTAGACGTGGTTTATTCGCCGATCCCTGACCAACACCAATTATTCCGCCATACCCAAGTTTGCGTAGTTGATCATCTTTGAGAATCTCAACCTTGACATTGCTTCCAGTGCTTAACTTCTTAAAACGCTGACAAAAAGAATCTGGTGTTAAGTGACTAGGCGGGGTATTGATTAAATCGCGAACAATATGGGTGTACTTAGCAATTACTTCGGCACGTTTCAAAGCTTTTGCAAAATCTGACTTCTGTGCATTTTTACTATGAACAGTAATCTTCTTTAGTGCTGGCTTGCGATCTGATTTTGAAGTTCCGCGAAACTCATCAAAGGCATAAGCTCCTAGCAGCGCACCTTCAGCAACTGCTGTGAACTCTGAAAGTGAGTTGGCAGGAAGAGCAAATGTTGCACTGTTATGACCTGACAGGGAGCGAGCTGCCGCGCCAGCTGCACGACGCAAGTTTTCATGTCCGTAGTTTTTCTGAGTCTGTCCCAAGCCGGTCAATACGACAAGTTTTGTAGCGTTGCCGGGGAGTTTGATGACTTCATCAGCAGCCGCCGTGGCCCCTAAGTCATCTAGAGCATCAATAACTGGGGCGGCGTCAAAGGTTAAGTCTCCAGTTTCCAGTGAGAATTTCTTGCTCTTCTTGTCTCTTGCAAATCCGATTACCAAGACATCGTTGATTGCTGAACTCTCTGTCGCATTAATTGATGGCATTGGGCTAGGTTATTGGAGTGAGTCAATATTCGCCATTACATGAGTTTCACAAGAGTGCCGGAGCCAAACTTGCTGACTTTGGCGGCTGGGAGATGCCTATTGAGTACCCAGCAGTAAATGGTGGGGGCGTATTGAATGAACACCAGGCGGTGCGCCAAGCGGTAGGAGTATTTGATGTTTCCCACCTAGGCAAAGTCACCGTACAGGGCGAAGGTGCTCTCGCGTTTCTCAACTCGGTTTTAACCAATGATTTGCAACGGCTGAAAGATGGACAGGCGCAATACAACTTAATCTGTGACCCGGCTTCGGGTGGCGTAATCGACGACCTGATCGCCTACCGTTTTTCAGATCGAGAGATATTCCTGATTCCAAACGCAGCAAATGCGGCCGAGGTTGTAAAACGACTAAATACTGCAAAACCTGCCGGGATTGAGATTAGCGATAGGCATAACGAGTTTTCAGTTTTAGCTTTGCAAGGACCAAAATCTAATGAG
>JBJOIM010000026.1:0-11417 GCA_046047175.1 Actinomycetota bacterium
ACATTCAAAATCCCCATTACCAGTGTGGTCATAGAAACTACTTAGTTGTTATTAGTGACATTGCTTCAGCACGAGTGGCTGGGTCACGCAACATGCCACGCACCGCACTTGTGATGGTGCGGGCCTCTGATTTACGAACACCGCGCATGGACATGCAGAGATGTTCACAATCAATAATCACAATGACGCCACCTGGTTGTAAAACCTCAACCATCGCATCAGCAATCTGTGAGGTTAATCTTTCCTGCACCTGTGGGCGTCTGGCGTATAAATCGACTAAGCGAGCTAGCTTTGATAAACCGGTAACTTTCCCAGAAGCCCCGGGGATATAACCGATGTGGGCTACGCCGTGAAAAGGGGTCAGATGGTGCTCGCAGTGGGAGAAAACCTCTATATCTCGCACAATTATCAGCTCTTCATGGCCGATATCAAAGGTGGTAGTTAATACATCCTTTGGCTCTTGATAGAGACCCTGAAAGTTTTCTTGTAAAGCACGCGCTACTCGCTTTGGTGTATCACGCAAACCATCACGGGTCGGATCCTCGCCAAGTGCAAGTAGAAGTTCAGTTACCGCTTTTTCCGCACGCTGCGCATCAAACTGCTTACTCATCCTTGTCGGCTGATTTCTTTTTGCGCTTTGGTTTTTCTTCAGCGGTGGCGCCGTTGCTGCGTGGTTTCAACGCAACCGGTGGAATTCGAGATGGCTGACGTTGTGAAGATCCGGTCCAAGCAGGACGCTTTGGACGCATCGCAACATTTTTAAAGATAATCGCAATCTCTTCCTTATGAAGAGTTTCTTTTTCTAACAGCTCTTCAACTAGTGCATCCAAAATCGAGCGGTTCTCAATCAAGATTTCATAAGCCTCTTGATGCGCACCTTCAATCAAACCTCTAATCTCTTGATCAACTGTTGACGCGATGTCCTCCGAGTAATCTCTTTGATGTCCATAATCTCTACCTAGGAATGGGGCTGCATCACTGGTGCCAAGTTTGATGGCACCTAGTTTTTCGGTCATGCCGTATTGGGTAACCATCGCGCGGGCCAAAGTTGTGGCTTTCTCAATATCGTTTGAAGCACCAGTGGTTGGATCATGGAATACCAACTCTTCTGCAGCGCGACCACCCATTGTGTAAGCCAATTGATCCAACATCTGATTGCGGGTGGTTGAGTATTTATCCTCATCTGGCAAAACCATTGTGTAACCCAATGCGTGACCGCGTGGCATGATGGTGATTTTGTGAACTGGATCGGTATGTGGCAAGGCGTGAGCCACCAATGCGTGACCACCTTCGTGATACGCGGTGACGCGACGCTCTTCCTCGCTCATAAGCCTTGATTTACGCTGCGGACCAGCCATTACCCGATCGATTGCCTCATCTACATCATCCCGAGAAACAATCTTGCGGTTTTCTCTGGCGGTCAATAAAGCCGCTTCATTTAAGACATTGGCAAGATCAGCACCGGTAAATCCTGGGGTGCGACGGGCAATACCTAATAAGTCGAGATCCTTTTCCAAAGGTTTATTTTTAGCGTGAACTTTTAGAATCGCTTCGCGACCTTTTACATCGGGACGATCAATTCCAATCTGGCGATCAAATCTTCCAGGACGCAATAAAGCTGGATCAAGAATGTCAGGACGGTTTGTGGCAGCAATCAAGATAACTTGATCATGCGGTTCGAAACCATCCATCTCAACCAACAATTGATTCAGGGTTTGCTCACGCTCGTCATGACCGCCACCCATACCAGCACCGCGATGACGACCTACGGCATCAATCTCATCAACAAAGATAATTGAAGGCGCGTTTGCTTTTGCTTGATTAAAGAGATCCCGTACACGTGCTGCACCAACACCCACAAACATCTCAACGAAATCAGAGCCAGAGATTGAATAGAAAGGAACCTTTGCCTCACCGGCAACAGCGCGGGCCAACAATGTCTTACCGGTACCTGGAGGACCAAAGAGTAAAACACCCTTTGGAATCTTGGCACCAATCTCTTGATACTTTTTTGGATCAGCTAAGAAATCTTTAATTTCACGGAACTCTTCAATCGCTTCATCAGCACCGGCAACATCGGCGAAGGTGACCTGCGGAACCTCATTGTTATGAAGTTTGGCACGTGATTTTCCAAAGGAAAATACCCTCGATCCACCTTGCGCTTGTCCCATAAGGAAAAAGAGCAGAAAGGCCAACAAAATAATTGGTCCAAGTGTGAAGAGAATTGAAACAAAGATATTGGTCTGTGGAACATTTACATCCCACTCTCTGGGCGGCTGATTTGCCGTCAATAAATCAACTAAAACCGGCTCCTGGCCTGTCACATAAGAGGCCTCTACCTTGGTAGCTCCATTGATGGCTTGGCCAGGCTTTAAAACCAATTGAATCTTTTGATCCCGGTCGATGATCTTGGCTGACTCAACCTCACCACGAGTAATCGCAGCCATCGCTTGCGAGGTATCAATCTTGGTGAACTGGTTACCGCTTGATGAGATCTGACCAAATATTGTGACCGCAACAATCGCAGTCAAAATCCAAAATAATGGTTTGCGGGTCAGTTTCTGACGCTGCGGAGTTTTGCCATTTTGTTTTGGCTTGGATTGTGGCATCCGAGGTTTTTTAATTTTTTGTTTTTCAGCCATGATTACTCGTACATATGCTTTGCTAGAACACCGATGAAGGGCAGGTTGCGGTACTTCTCATTGAAATCTAGTCCATAACCAATAACGAAATCCTTAGGAATATCAAAACCAACATACTTCACATCAACCTTGACTAGCGCTGATTCCGGTTTGCGTAGCACCGTCATAATCTCAACTGATTTTGCGCCGCGAGAGTTTAGGTTGGTTTTCAACCAATCCAGGGTTAAACCGGTATCGACAATATCTTCTACGATCAAAACATTTCGGCCAGTAATGTCCTTATCCAGATCCTTCAAAATTCGCACCACGCCAGATGACTTGGTCCCAGAGCCATAAGATGAAACCGCCATCCAATCCATTTCAACATGGCGATTAATGTGACGGGAGAGATCGGCCATCACCATGACCGCACCTTTTAATACCCCAACCAACAGAAGATCTTGATCTTTGTAATCAGCTTCGATCTGACGTGCAATTTCCTTTAACCGGTCTTGTAACTCTTCCTCAGTCACAATTACACGTTCAATTTCACTCTGCACTGATGCGAGATCCACAATCAACCTTTCCGTTAACCAGCAGGGCTTTATGAGAGCGAAAGTCTGCCCGAAATTCGCTCGATGGTCACACCGCCTGGTAGCGCTACTGGGCCCTGACCCTTCCAGGCTGTGACTAGAGACTCAATCGGCTCAATATGCTCAGCGGTTAGTGAGCCTGATGGGGCGCCGGCGAGATAAATCGCCTTTCGCAAGACCCGGGTACGGATCGCACGTGGCAATGATTCCAAGGTGGTGACATCAAGTGAGATGGGATCAAGTTCATCAAAGATCTCATCACTCCATTGATCTAACGCATCCGCATCATCTCTTAAAAGTTTGGCCGAGCGCACTAGCGCATCAGTTACCCCTGGCCCAATCTCTTTTTCCATTAACGGCAGGATGTTTTCCCGCACTCTTACTCTGGTGTACTCCATTGATTGATTGTGTGGATCGCGCCAAAACTTTAGACCCAACTCTTCACAAGCCGCCTCTGTTTGCTGGCGCGAAATAGACAACATAGGACGCCGGTACTTATCGATGCGTTGCGCCATTCCAGAAAGTGATCTGGTTCCAGAGCCGCGAGATAATCCCAACAAGACAGTTTCGGCTTGATCATCTTTAGTGTGACCTAAGAAGATTGCTGCAGCGTTGTGCAGCTTTGCAACATCATTAATCGCTGCGTATCTAGCACGGCGTGCTGAGGCTTCAAGTCCATCTGTTACTTCAACTTTGATTTTGCGAATCTCAATATTTTCATAGCCAATTTTTACTAACTCTTTTTTGGCTTCATGCGCAACATCAGCGGAGTTTTTTTGTAAATCATGATCAACAATTAAAGCAATTGCCCGCAACGCTAAAGTTTTGCACTCTGGCAATAAAGCAGCGGCAAGTGCCAAAGAATCAGCGCCACCAGAAGCTGCAACAATTACCGTATCGCCAGCGGTTAAATCCTCTAGCTCACGGCGCACCGCAAGGCGGATTTGATAAAGCGGAGTAGCGGCGGCCATGGGCCAAATACTAGACGCGGCCTCCGTATGGCATAAGTCCCTTGATGCTGTAGATGTTGGAGTACAGCAAACCCTTATCCTTTGAGTTGGCTTCCCACATCATGCCGTTACCAGCATAAATTGTGATGTGGTGAATTGTGTTCACAGTTCCTTTGTAGGAATAGAACAACAAATCACCTGGCTCTAACTGACTTAGCGGCACATGTTTTGTGTAACTAAAGTACAAAGAGGAGTTAAGGCGATCCCAGTTTGGCCAACCTAATCCAGCTGCACGATAAGCAGCGTAAACCAAGCCAGAGCAATCAAATGAGTTTGGCCCCTCGTCACCCCAGATGTATGGCTTACGGGCTTGTACCTGTTTCTTGGCATACTCAACAGCTTTTGCCCGCATCTCTGGTGTTGATCGTGAGGTAGAGCGACCCTTGAAACCAATATCTGGCCACACTTTGGTGTAAATAGCGGTGTTGTTAGCAATACCAGCGTTAGCTTCTTCCAGTAAAGCTAGCTGTCTTTGTTGTTCTAAGGTAACGCGAGTTTTGCGAGCTGCGTTAAGTTCTTTAAGAACCTGATCTTGAATCTTTTGTAACTTATCTACCTCTCGTTGTTGTGCATTTTGAGCGGCATCAGCCTCGATCTTGGCAGCTTCAACTTTTTTGGTTGCGATTTCCTGAGCCACCTTGGCTTCATCTGCCGCTTTCTTCGCTTTTTGTGCGGCTTGCTCTGCAGATTTAAATCTAAAAAGTGCTTGGGTATTTTGCGCACCTAGTGAATCTAAAGTTGAAAGCCGATCCATCAAATCTTGTGGGCCATCGGAGTGAAGGACGGAATCCAAATCGGTAAATCCGCCACCCATGATGTAAGCGTTTGTAGCTAGTCGACCAATTGCATCATGTGCCGCTTTTACCTCAGAAACCGCAACGTTGTAAGCCGCTGTTGCTGCCTGCGCCTCTTGAACTGCAACAGCCAACTCGCGCTTTGCTGCGTCATACTTGATTCGAGCTGCGTTTGCCACTGCCGATAATTGGCGCAAGGTGAGATTAGCTTTATTTAATTTTGCAGTCGCGGCATCTACCAACTTCTTCTTCTCGGCTTCAGCTTTTTTGGCCGCTTCAATCTGCGCCAAAGTTGGTTTTGGTTTAGATGCGATAGCTGGGGTTGCAGAAAACAGTAATAAAGAGGAAAGGCTCAGCGCCAATACGCGAGCTCGCTTAGATCTCATTCCTAGGCTCCCTGGGGAAATGGGGGTCAGTTACTGATGAAAAGGATAAAGGGGTTGCCTGAAAATCCCCTTGAAATGAAGTGAGGTGTCGCTAAAGAAGATGTGATTTGGACTAAATAAATACCCCGGCCACCAAGATGGCCGAGTAAAGACTCAAATAGGTAATAGAGCCATGGAAAATCTTTCCAGCGCTCTTGTCGATACTTCCTTTATTTAAACCCATCACCTGATAAACAAAAAGACCAGAGATCGCCGCGTTGGCCAACCACACCCAGGTTGATAATTCAGCTGAATAGATAGTCAAGAAAGATGTAATAACCATTGCGATGGTGTGGAACCACATCTGCTGGGAAACCTTTGCCATAGGTGCAACCACCGGCAACATTGGAATTCCCGCCGCTTCGTAATCATCACGGTACTTAATAGCCAGCGCCCAGAAATGTGGTGGGGTCCAAAAGAAAATCACCATAAAAAACCAAAAAGCGGTCCAGGAAAGTGAGTTGGTTACCGCCGCCCAACCAATTAAAACTGGAAGACAACCTGCGATTCCTCCCCAAACGATATTCTGCGAGGTGCGACGCTTTAATCCAACTGTGTAGCCAAATACATAAAAGGCAATAGCGCTCACTGTTAAACCGGTAGCGAGTGGATTTGTGAAGAACCAAAAAATAGCCAGGGAAATAATCGTAATAGCGGTTGCAAAAGCTAGGGCCTGATTCTCGGTGATTTGATTGTTAACAATGGGGCGCTTTGAGGTCCGGTTCATTAGTTGATCGATATCGCTCTCAATCACCATGTTGAATGCATTTGCAGCACCTGCCGCCAAAGTGCCGCCAATTAAAGTCGCCAGAGTTATATCTAACGGAGGGACACCGCCTGCAGCCAAGAAAAGCGCAGGCAATGTTGTAACTAATAAAAGCTCTACAACACGTAACTTCATTAACGCGATGTAGGGCGAAATCATGAGCGCGAGATTACCCTGTAGATTGCGCACATGCGTATTTCGGTGAGATGGGCCATAGTTTTCGCCCTTTTAATTCAACCTTTCTCTGCCGAAGCTTCAGAAATCAGCTCCGACAAAACCAAGTTGAAATTAGAGAAAACCATCACGGGAAACATCGCGCCAAAATCAGTTAGAGCATCAAAAACCGGCTATGTATCCGCCCATAACATGATGTATCGCCACTCAGTAACTGTCTACAACGCAGATACTTTTGATTTAGTAAAGAACATCTCTGATCAGGTTGATTTAAATGCACTAGGTCAAAAGGGTTACACGGGTTTACATCGCGGTGCACCTGTCGAGGGCGCTTTTTCAGCTGATGGAGCACATTTATATGTAACTAACTATGCGATGTACGGCAAGGGCTTTAACCGAGAGGGCACAGATAAATGTTCGCCCGCTGATAAATATGACCGTTCCTTTGTGTATCGAATTGATACTTCGAAATGGGAGATTGATGCCGCATATCGAGTTGGTGTGGTTCCTAAAGTTGTTGAGGTAACACCAGATAACAATTATGTTTTAGTAACTAATTGGTGTTCTTATGATTTATCAATAATTTCTATCGCCAGCCAAAAGGTTGTTAAAACAATCAAGATTGGTGCTTACCCACGTGGAATTGCCATCTCAAATGATTCTCAATTTGCCTATGTAGTGCAGATGGGCGGAGCGGTTATTCACAAAATTAATTTGAATACCTTCGAGCGTGAGTTGTTAAATATTGGCTCTAACCCAAGAGCGGTCGTGCTCTCCCCTGACAACTCCATGCTCTATGCCACATTAAATAGCTCTGGAAGAGTTGTTGCAATGGATTTAACGACCAATAAAGTAGTTAGATCGGTTCGAACTGGTAACACTTCACGCAGTCTAGATATCTCCGCCGATGGAACCGCGCTCTATGTCGTTAACTACACCAGTGACACGGTTTCTAAGGTGCGATCAAGTGATTTCAAAGTTATGCAAAAGATTAAGGTCTGTGACGAACCAATCGGGATTACCTACGAACCATTACATAAACGGGTCTGGGTGGCTTGTTATGGCGGAGCAATTAAGGTTTTTACTGATTCCCCTTCACAATAACCCCGAGTAAGCGATCCATAGCGGCACGGGCTTTGTTTCGTGCGGTGAAGGTTGGTGTGATTCCATCGGCCAAGATTGCAAATACATACTCTGTTTCGCCATTTTGGACATAGCCCGCCAAGGTAACGCTGTTGTTTACCCAACCGGTTTTAGCGCGCACCTTACCCACCGCCTCTGGTGCGGTTTGCAAGAACCTCTTTTGTAATGTCCCAGTTTTTCCACTAACTGGAAGCCCCTCATATATAGAGGCAAAGGTGGGATTATTTCTGATCGCTGAAAGTAGGTTAACTACGGTGATTGCAGAGACGCGATTCTCTTTTGAAAGTCCACTGCCATCCTTAACAGCCAATCCTGAGTGATCGACTCCCAGCGAATCAAGAGCTAATTTGAAGGTAGTCGTTAATCCTTTTCCTGTAGTGGAATAACCAATCTCCCTGGCCGCATCCTTTGCTAGACGATCTGCCAATCTGTTGTCGCTCCACAGTGTCACAAATTTGACCATTTCACTGACTGAAACAGAGTTAACGCTGTTGAGTTCCTCAATCCCAATCGCTTCAGCCTCTGCATAGGTGATCCTTTGGAAACTTACCTTTACGCCTTTGTTTTTCAAGTTAACAGCTAAATCGTATGTGTCTCTATCAAATAAACCAGTGTAGAGGATCTTCAATTTCTTACGATTTTCAGTATTGGCTTTGTTGACTAATCCAGGAAGAAATACTTGCTTATTTTTCTTAGCAAAACTTGAATTACTTGTCAGCCAAGGATCTAAGGTGCCTTTTATATAAAAGGTGTCCGGCTCTGCGGTCTTAAAGATTTTCGTTACATACTGTTTATCTGGGCCCAAGAAATATAGAGCGGTGGTTGTTGATAGCAACTTTAAAACAGAGGCCGGGATTCGTGGTGTGTCAGCTTTGTTCTGTGCCAATATTGATTGGTCAATGGGATTTACAATCAACAAACCTGGAGAAGCTAACTGTTTGGAATTTACATATTTCTCAAGGGAGAGAAGGGCCTGCGCTGGAGATAGCGCCAATGTTGTTGCAAGAAGGATCAGCAACAGCCGTTTAAACATTGCGAAAGAGTACTAACCGATTCTGTGAAATAGCAGCACCTAAAAGCACAATTAAGCCGCCAATCGGCTCATTCCATGTGAGCGGTTCACCCAAGAAAATTAACCCCATGATCACCGCTACGACCGGGGTTATGTAGGTAACAGTCGATGCAACAACACTTCCGGCACTTTTGATGATCTGGAAGTTCCATATATAGGCAAATCCACTTCCAAATATCCCCAAAGCCAACATGGAAAGAATTGGAATTAAATCAGCGCTCTCACTCTTTATTCCATCAAACAAATAGAAAGGAAGCAAAGTCAATGCTCCCATTAGAAGCTGAGTTGCGGCCAAAACCTCTGCTGGTAACTGCAGGGGCATGATGTTTCTTTTTGAATATGGAAATGAGATGCCATAACAAAGAACAGCGCCCAACAACATAAGCACCGCCCATAATGGGTTTTCACCTAATCCATTCCAAACCCCAAATACCGTCAAGATTCCTAGCGCTCCAATTAGAAGTCCAAAGATTTGATTGCGAGAAACTCGCTCTTCTCGAAAAACTAACAGCATGACAAGCAATGTCATCAATGGAGTGGTGGCATTTATGATTCCAGCCAAAATCGAAGTGACTTCAGTTTGCGCCTTGGCAAATAGCACGCCCGGGATCGAATTCAATAACAGTGAAACAACCCAAAGCTTCAACCAGATTCTCGGATCGTTCGGAAGGCTGAGTTTTCTTAACTTGAGAAATATAAATAAGGTGAATGCTCCGAGCGCACATCTTCCAAAGGCCACTCCAAATGGGGTTAAGAAGCTCAATCCCTGTTTAATAAATAAGAAGGAACAACCCCAAACAAAACCTAATGCGAGGTAGGCAGGTAACCAACTTGCCTTTAGGCTTTGCCCCATGCGCACGGGATATGTTTATCACGAGATTTTTGGCTGGCATGACACCGGCAGCTTTGTTGGCGATATGCCCTCAGATCCAGGCGCGGGTTTACAGCCTTATATGAATTATGAAAACGCCGAGACCAAAAAACGCATACATGAGTTGATTGTGGTTTCAGGGTTAATTGATCATTTAACTCGGGTACCAGCCCGCAAAGCTAGTGAGGCAGAGCTAGAAACTACGCACACCAAAGAACACATCGCCCGTATCAAGGCTGAATCTGCCACTCGACTTGGTGGTGATGGTGGAGATTTAACTACGCCATTTGCTCGTGGTGGATATGAGATTGCTGCGATGGCAGCAGGTGGAGCTATAGAACTTTTTGATGCGGTGTTAAATGGTCAGGTTGATAATGGTTACGCATTAATTAGACCACCAGGACATCACGCGGTTAGAGAAACCGGAATGGGTTACTGCATTTTCTCTAATTTAGCGGTGGCGATTAATGCTGCGAAGAAAACCCATGGTCCAAATCTTCGGGTAGTTGTTGTGGATTGGGATGTGCATCATGGCAATGGCACTGAGGCAATATTTCTTGATGATCCAAATGTCTTAACAATTTCACTTCATCAAAACCGTTTGTATCCGCATCACACCGGTGATGTTGATGTCGTTGGTGTTGGAACCAATATAAATATTCCGCTTCCACCCGGTACTGGTCATGGTGGCTACTACTACGCCTTTGATGAGGTTGTGGTTCCTGCGATTCGCAAATTTAAGCCAGATATAGTTTGTGTGGCATCAGGTTTTGATTCATCTGTCTTTGATCCTCTAGGGCGAATGTTGATTACCGCCGAGGGTTACAAGGTTTTGACCCGTAAATTGATGGATGTTGCTAATGAGGTTTGCGGTGGCAAATTAATGATGACCCATGAAGGTGGATACAACGCTACCTATGCGCCATTCTGTGGTTTATTTGTTTTGCAGGAGTTATCTGGTGTTACAAAACTGCCTGATCCATTTGCCCATGGCAATGAGTATCCAGGTCATGAGTTAAAGGCGCATGAGCAAGCAATCATCGATGAAGCCAAGAAGTTGGTTGCCAAGTTATGAACCAGCCACCAGCTGAAATCGGCCCCGGTGAGTTTTATCCAGTAGTTGGGGTTGGACCGCACCCAAAGCCGTGGCCGGTTGGAGAGCAATACGATCCAGAGCTTTTGGAAAATGGGGATCGGCGCAATGTCCTGGATAAGTACCGGTACTGGAGCGTGGCGGCGATAGTCGCGGATCTAAATACCAAGCGTCATGCGCTACGTATCGCGATAGAAAATTGGCAACATGATTTAAATATCGGCTCAATTGTGCGCACAGCTAATGCATTTAATGTTTCTAGTGTTCATATTGTTGGCAAAAGAGATTGGAACCGTCGTGGCGCGATGGTGACTGATAAATATTTAATGGTAATTCACCATCCAACTGTGGCTGATTTCAAAGCCTGGTGCGATGAAAATCAGGTGGCGATTATTGGTATTGATAATGTCGAGGTTTCCACACCAATTGAATCGGCTAAATTTCCAAAAGATTGTGTTTTTTTCCTAGGCCAAGAGGGGGCTGGGATGTCTGATGAAGCGGTTGCGGTTTGTGAACAGGTTCTAGCAATTACCCAATATGGATCTACTAGATCTATGAACGCCTCAGCAGCAGGTGCGATTGCTATGTATGCCTGGGCGATGCAGCATCTACATTAGTAAATGCTTAATTAATCCATCAGTTGCTTTTTCAACCATTCCTAAAACCTCTTCAAAAGCTGAATCAGGAAGAGAGTAAGGATCTGGCACCTCTATTGAATCTGGATTAGTTGGATCAAACTGCCTCAAGAAAAAGACCTTCTGTTCCTCTTCATCGCTAGTTACATAACGCATAACCTCTTCATGATTATGGCGATCCATAACTAAAACTAAATCCGCACTTACCAACCTTGAGTAA
>JBJOIM010000027.1:0-12061 GCA_046047175.1 Actinomycetota bacterium
CGAGCATTAACTCGTACTTCTTATGAACATCGGCATCTTGCATCTCTTCACTGCCCGCCTCTTCAGCATGAGGCGTGTCCTTGTCTGAGCCGATTCCAAGACGAACCGCCAATGCCAACCGCAAATCATTTAGCCCGCCGAGCCAGGCGAGTGAGCAACTCATCGGTACGGTGATTTGAATTGAACCTTTGTCTAACGGAGTGTCTCCATTCCAATTTTCATCTTGTGGCAAAAGCGCCTCATATATTAGTAAGGCATGGGCTTTTTTCTTTTCCCGTAAACCATGCTCTGTATAGCGGCGAAACTCCCCCGCGGCCTGCTCATCCTCGTATGCGTTAGGTAGCAACCTTCTCAATACCGGATCCTCCGGCGGAGCTTCCGAGTTGGAGATTCCGACTAAATGCAAAAGCGGATCTACTTGATGGGATTGTCCTTCACCATCGGCCAATAACTCAAGAAGTTGTTCCGTTAAATTTATTAATACATGAGCCTCTTGAGAGGTAAAGGTTATTGAAAAATCCCCATTATCAAGCGGGCGGAATGATGACATTTTTATTAGCCCTTTAACTCAATCTTTTTCACGGTTCTATCTCTCTTTGCACAGTAGCCCACAATCCATATTCATGGAGTCTTTGCACATCCCGCTCCATCTCTTCTCGAGTTCCGGAGTTAACTACCGCTTTGCCTTCATTGTGAACCTTTAACATCAACTCAGTTGCACGTTCTTTTGAGTAACCAAACAAAACCATGAAGACATGGGTTACATAACTCATTAGATTTACTGGATCATCCCAAACCACACATACCCAAGGTCGATCTGCGCGAAGATCTGTCTCGATTTCGGACTCAGTAAATTATGCTGGAGAGTTGTCATTGCCAACGTTGCCGTCGTTGTCATCTGGGCCTTTGCGTAAGCCGGCATGAATCTCTTTGCAGGTAGGACAAATAGGAAACTTCTTTGGATCTCGGGAAGGTACCCATCGTTTGCCACAAAGCGCCGTAACTGGCTTTCCCGAAACCGCTGATTCGACGATTTTGTCCTTCTTTACATAATGCGAAAATCTTTCATGATCGCCAGATTCAAGATCCTCTTGATGGTTCCTTCATAGCCTCATAATAAAGGTAAATTCTCAGAAGAAACTGAACGCGACGTAAGATAAGCAGATGAAGGATCTATTAAAGACAGAACATCTCTCGCGGGCCGATGTCGAGCTACTGCTTGAGACCGCTGCCCGGTTTGCTAAAGATCCAACATCGGCCGCAGATACTTTGGCTCACAAGAGCGTCGCGGTTTATATGTCAAAGCCCTCAACCCGCACCCGATTGGCGACTGAAACCGCGGTCGCACACCTTGGAGGCACTCCGATTTTTCTTCGTAGTGATGAGTTGCAGATTGGCCGTGGCGAAACCATCGCCGATACCGCGAAAGTTATTAGTCAATTTTGTAGCGCGCTTTTGATTCGCACCTATGCGCAATCTGAGGTTGATGAACTAGGTGCTAACGCAACTATCCCGGTTATCAATGGTTTAACTGATTACGACCATCCAACTCAAGCTTTAGCTGATTGGATTACGATAAGAGAGAATTTTGGTAAAGACATCTCCGGACGAAAATTTGTCTATTTAGGTGATGGAAACAATGTCACCACAGCTTGGTTGATGATGGGCGCGATTATGGGTGCGTATGTTGTTGCCGCTACTCCCTCGGGCAAATGGGCTCCGGATATAAAGGTTGTTGAAACCGCCAAGAAGATTGCACAAGCAAACGGTGGCAATGTCGAGGTAACCCATGATCCGATAGCTGCCGCGAAAGATGCTGCGGTTTTGTATACCGATGTTTGGATGTCTATGGGCGATCCCGAAAGTGAGCGAAAAGAAAAAGAGGTTGCACTAGCGCCCTTTAAAATTACTGAAAAATTAATGGCTACTGCCGCCTCTGACAGCATCTTTATGCATTGCCTGCCAGCACACAGGGGTGAAGAGGTAGAGGCCGCGGTAATAGATGGCCCGCGCTCTGTAATTTGGCGGGAGGCCTTCCATCGCCGCACCACAATCCAGGCCATTATCTTTCACCTGGTTCGCGGCGAATTGAGAGGCTAGGCTTTCCAAATGCGCGTTGTCGTTCCAGCTGAGGTAAAAAGCGGTGAAAAACGCGTGGCATTACTGCCTGACATTATTTCTAAATTGACTAGGGCTGGCCTTGAGGTTGTTATTCAATCAGGTGCCGGGCTAAGTGCTGGTGCAGCAGATGAGGCTTACAAAAGTGCTGGGGCCGCTGTTTGTGATGTCAGCCAGATCGCTGGTGAGTTAAAAAATGCTGATGTAATTCTTTCGGTACAACCACTAAATGCTGATGTTGCCGCCACTTTAAAATCCGGCGCCATCACAATCTCATTTTTGTCACCATCTAATGCGCAGGATTCAATAGATGCTTTCGCTAAAGCCGGCGTCACTGCATTTTCTTTAGAGGCGGTACCTCGAATTTCTCGTGCCCAATCTATGGATGCATTAACCTCCCAAGCATTGTGCGCTGGATACCGCGCCGCGTTGGTAGCAGCTGATTTATCACCGCGGTTTTTCCCATTGTTAATGACAGCAGCAGGAACTGTTACACCGGCAAATGTTTTGGTTTTGGGAGCAGGTGTTGCAGGTTTGCAGGCGATTGCAACGGCACGACGTCTTGGTGCAGTGGTTTCGGCTTACGATGTCAGGCCGTCATCGGCTGATGAGGTTAAATCAATGGGTGCAAGTTTTATTGAGTTAGAACTGGAAGCATTAGAGGGCGCCGGTGGTTATGCCCGTGAGATGACTGAGGAACGGGCCGCAAAACAACGAGAGCTTTTAAAGCCCTACATCACAAAGTCACATGTCTTGATTACTACCGCTGCGGTGCCGGGTCGACCAGCTCCGCGCCTTGTTACTAAAGAGATGTACGAGTCAATGGCAGAGGGCTCGGTAATTGTTGATTTAGCCGCTGAGAGTGGTGGCAATGTAGAGGGCTCGAAGGCTGGAGAGATTGTCACAACCGCTAATGGGATAAAGATCTGGGGTGGCAAAGATGTTCCTAGCCAACTTCCCTTCCATGCCTCTTATCTCTACTCGCGAAATGTTGTGAACTTGCTCTTGTTAATGAGTAAAGAGGGTGCGGTCGTTCCCGATTTCGCAGATGAGATTATCGATGCCGCTGCTTTGACCCATGGTGGCGTAGTTCGGAAGGGTGCATAGGTGAAAATATGGATTTAATAGCGATTATTACCATCTTTGTGCTCGCGGTATTTGTTGGGTTTGAAGTCGTTTCAAAGGTTTCCTCGACCCTGCACACTCCATTGATGAGTGGAGCAAATGCGATTCATGGAGTGATTTTGGTTGGTGCGATTATCGTGGCTGATCACAGCGAAACTAATTTGGAGTTGGGTTTATCGGTCGCAGCAATTGTTTTGGCAACTATCAATATGGTGGGTGGCTTTGTCGTAACAGATCGCATGCTCGAGATGTTCAAAGGCAAGTCTGGGGGCCGTGCTAATCAGAACTCTGGTGATAAGAAATGAACCGCACCATTTACGATTTAATTGGCCTAAGTGCAGGCGTTATGTTTATCCTGGCGTTAAAGGGTCTTTCACATCCCCGTACAGCACGTCGGGGAAACTTTTTGGGTGCAATTGGCGCAACTGTTGCAACGGTCGCGGTTTTCTTTTACGCCTCAGAGGGTAATGAACTACCTTTAAATAACTTGGCTTGGATTTTGGGCGCTATTGTTTTTGGAGTTTTGGTAGGTGTGCCAGCGGCGCGCAAAGTTCAGATGACCGCTATGCCACAACTTGTTGCGCTATTTAATGGTGTTGGTGGCGGTGCGGCCGCACTTGTTGCAATTGTTGAATACTTGAAGCTAGGTGATTCCGCATCTACCGGCGTTGTTATTGCCACTGTATTTACCGTTCTTGTGGGATGTGTTTCATTCTCCGGTTCCATAGTTACATTTTTGAAGTTGCAGGAGTTGATGACTACTCGCCCAGTGGTATTCCCTGGTGGAAGATTTATCATCGCTGCCACCTTGCTGGGAACCGTGGCTAGCGCAGTTTGGGTAGTAATCGAATTAGGAACTACCCCATTATTAATTTTGGCGGCACTCTCTTTGCTATTTGGCGTCTTATTTGTGCTGCCGGTTGGTGGAGCGGATGTTCCAATTGTTATCTCGCTTTTAAACGCATTTACCGGCTTAACAGTGGCTGCTGGTGGCTATGTACTGGATGCCACCTTGTTGATCATTGCCGGAACTTTGGTGGGAGCATCTGGCACCATTCTGACCCGCTTGATGGCAGAGGCCATGGGGCGCTCGCTATTTGGCACATTATTCGGAGCATTTACTGCGAAGCCCCAAGAAGCTGGCTCGGCATCTGAAACCAGACCGGTTAAATCGGGAACCCCTGATGATGTTGCGATTTTGTTGAACTATGCCCGTCGCGTTGTAATCGTGCCAGGTTTTGGATTAGCAGTGGCGCAAGCCCAACATACTGTTCGCGAATTAGCTGATTTGTTAACAGCAAAGGGTGTAGATGTTGCATATGGCATTCATCCGGTTGCTGGGCGTATGCCAGGGCATATGAATGTTTTATTGGCAGAGGCGAATGTTCCCTATGAGCAGCTTTCAGAGATGGATGAGGTTAATCCAACCTTTCCACAAACAGATGTGGCTTTGATTATTGGTGCAAATGATGTTGTGAATCCTGCAGCCAAGACCACTCCAGGATGTCCTATTTACGGAATGCCAATTTTGGATGTTGCGCAGGCTGGAAATGTAATTTTCTTGAAGCGATCTATGCGCCCAGGTTTTGCCGGCATTGAAAATGAACTGTTGTTTGATCCAAAGACAACCTTGCTGTTTGGCGATGCAAAGGCTTCTTTGACAAAGGTAGTTGGAGCCCTGAAAGCACTTTAATTCTTTTCCACAGAACTCCGGCTTCAACTTATTTAGCTTTAATTTTGTCAGTGCCTCACTCAAGAATTCTCCTATGCGAGTTTCCCTGGAAAAACCAGTTGAAGAGCAGTTAATTGAGCTGCTAAATCAACCTGGTGGCTACGAGCCATTAGGCCACTTGATTGCGATCAATCCAGAGAAGCTCACCTCTGCAGGCAAAATCGATTACTTGGCCGCTTTGGAAAAGCAAAACTCCTGGTTAACCTCACTTATACAGCGAGCGACTTTAGCTATAGCCGGATCTGAGCCTTCAGAGAACCAAGATCTTTGGGAAGGTGTTGATGAATCTGAGCGAGAAGATGTGGCTACAGCTTTGCGGCTATCTGCAAGTACTGCACAAACCCGCATCGATGTTGCCCGAGTTCTAACAAATCATCTTCCGGCCACCTGTGAAGCACTTGCAAATGGTGACATCTCCCCCGGTCATGCAACATTGATTGCTCGCGAAAGCTCAGAGGCCATTAAACGCGGTGTTTCCACTGAGGATTTATTGCGTATTGAAAACAAGGCTCTCTCTCATGCTGAGTTCCATACCCCTGCACAGGTTGGTCGCAAGCTACGTTCACTATTTGCGCAAGCCACTACCGAAAGTTTTGAGGAGCAGGTTATTGCGGCCCGTGATACTCGCTCTGTTCGGATGTATCCCGAAGGTGATGGCATGGCCACACTCATTGCCTTATTACCGATCGAAGATGCCCAGACCGTAATGCTTTCCATAAATTCGTTGATTGCCATGAGAGATTCAAAGAATTGTGCTCTCAAATCCAGAACTGGTTCTGCCAATGCCAAGGATGCGGCCACCACTGAAACATCCGACAAAGAGATATTTGCCAAAAGAACTTACAAAAATGAGGTGTTTGGCAAAGGAACTTCCGACAAGGAGATGGTTGAAAACGGCATTTCCGACAATCAGGTGTTTGGCAAAGAAACGTCTGACATTGGAGTATTAGGTAAGGGAACTTCAATTAAAGTTTCTGCGAAGCCCCAATCTCATGACAATCGCAACATCGAGATGAAGCGTGCTGATGCATTGACTGAGATCTGTGGCGATTTGTTGGCCCGAATATCAGATGAATATCAACCGCATCGACGTCCAGTATCAATAAACATCACGATGGATCTACCAACAGCTCTTGGTCTCGCTGATAATCCAGCAGAACTTGCAGGTTATGGCCCAATCCCTGCCTCAGTCGCACGTCATCTATCTAGCGATGCCAAATGGCGAAAATTTGTTACCGATCCCGGCACCGGTAACTTACTTAGTTTCGGAAGAGAGAGTTATGTTCCGCCCCAGCCTTTGGTGGATTTTTTAACTGCGCGTGATCGAACCTGCAGATTCCCCGGCTGTAGTCAGCCAGCAAGGGTTTCAGACATTGACCACGCTATCCCCTGGGAAGAGGGTGGGGAAACATCTCCCGAAAATCTTGGTTTGCTTTGCCGTCGTCATCACCGTATGAAAACTCATGACGGCTGGAAACTAGAGAGCTTTGTTGATGGCTCCTGCAAATGGAGCTCACCTGCCGGCAAAGAGTTCTTTGTTCCAGCTCGCCCCATTAATGAGTCTGCTTAAGAGTTAAGCATCTAGAACTGCTAATGGTGGAGGTGCCGGGAATCGAACCCGGGTCCTTCGACACTGATACAGGGCTTCTACGGGCGTAGTGTGCTAATCGCTTTCTCAGTCCCGGTTCTCACGCACACAAGTAACCGACGAACTCAGTTGTGTTTGATGTCCTTTCCGACAGTCACAACGCTATCGGTTAGTAAGCTCTCTATCGACGTTGGATCCTGAGGCGAGAGCAAGCTCAGGGCAACGGATTACAGCGCTCGCTTAGGCAGCGAGATCGTAATCAGACGAAGTTTTATCTGCGTCTGTTTATATGCACGGGTTTGTGTGGTTAACGAGATCATCCCGGCTTCCTCGGCCCGCTTCCCCTGGCTCAACAATCGAAGTCGAGACCGTTCACCCCCGCGATTAACGTGGATTAGAAGCTGAAAGGTAATTGTACGTTAAGCCAAACCACCCTAAATACCAAGTTATTCCCAGCGTAATCACGGATATTTGGAGCGCTAATCAGTTCAGGGTCACCTATGCACCAAGTTATTCCCAGCGTAATCACGGATATCTGGAGTGCTCACCACATCAAGGTCGCCTATGCACCAACTTATTCCCAGCCTAATCCCGGATATTTGCGCTATTAACCACGGCAACTTAACTCCGATTCAACTTTAAATTTAGAAATTAAACCTCGCGCCCACCGCGATGTGATGAAACGCTGTTGCTCGAATCGCAACAGAATTCATCAATCTTCGTATCTACCCCTACGTGACGAACTACCTTTACCGGAAGTACGTCGTGAAAGTTCCCGGTCCACCTCTCGGCTTGCTTGCTTCTCCATCAAAGTAGCGCGCTTATCATGCGCTTTTTTTCCGCGTGCAAGACCAAGTTCGACCTTGGCTTTGCCATCCTTAAAGTAAAGAGTAAGTGGAATCAAAGTAATTCCGCCCTCTTTTAATTTTCCAATCAATTTAGAAATTTCCCGGCGATTAAGGAGAAGTTTTCGCTTTCGTCTAGGTTCATGATTTGTCCAGGATCCCTCGTTGTACTCAGGGATGTGAACCCCGCTCAACCAAAGTTCTCCATCTTCGACTGCGGCATACCCATCAGTTAGAGTCGCACGGCCCGCTCGCAAAGACTTGACCTCCGTACCCATCAATACCAAGCCCGCCTCAAACACCTCGTCAATGAAATAGTCATGGCGCCCCTTCTTATTCTGGGCGATTAACTTCTTTCCTATCTCCTTGACCACAGGGCAAGGGTATCGAGTTTGCCCCAGTATTCTTGTCTGCCTAGCTATTCCTACGAATTTAGGTAAATCGACTTTCCACTACGAGGATGCTTGCTGCTGGGAAACTAGGTAAGGGATTTTTCCACTAATAGGCTGTTTGTTGCTGGGAAACTAGGTAAGACATCTTTCCACTAATAGGCTGTTTGTTGCTGGGAAACTAGGTAAGAAATCTTCCCACCAAGAAGCGGCTTATTTTTGGGAAACAAGCGCGGCCAATCCGCCTAGCACTTGTAAAGCCTTAACGCCCACCTGGGAATCAGTTACCTCTAGATCGGGGGTTATTCCAAACTCTTCAATTGCTCTGCCACTCGGAGTTCTGAAAAGTGCGACAGTTAATTCAATTCTTGAGCCATCACTTAAAGTGACATATTCTTGAACTGAGCCCTTGCCATATGAGCGCTCTCCTACAACAACGCCTCTATTGCGATCCTGAAACGCACCCGCCACGATCTCAGCAGAGCTTGCCGTGTTTCTATTAACAATAATGACCACTGGAACCTGGATGGGTTTCGCGTTATTTGCAGTAAATACTCTCTCCGTGTCATTAACTTGATAGGAAACAATCACTCCTCGGTTAATAAACAACTCGGAAACCCCTACAGCCTCTTCAATTAAACCACCTGGGTTATTCCTCAAATCAATAATTACTCCAGCCTTGAAATCTAAGTTTTGCAGAGCGCTCTTTACTTCTTGAGTGGTTCCCTGAATAAAATTAGAGATTTCAAGAAGAGCGACACCTTCTGATATTTGACTGGCTTCCACTGAACGAGCAACGATCTTTTTCGCAGAGATAGAAGTAAGGATTTTCTTATCTCCTCTTGCTACAAGAAGTTCAATACTTTTGCCTGTGCTGCCGCGGATAATCGAAATTACAGAGGTGAGTGAGGCACCTCTTACATCAGTTCCGCTTATCTCAAGTATTTGATCACCAGGAAGAATCCCTGATTTCGCGGCAGGGGAATCATCTTGAATAGAGGCAATCTTTATCTGACCACTTCGGGTTTTGGTTAACCACACCCCGATGCCGGTAAAGGTATTGGAGTTCTGTTCTCTTAAAACTTCTAGCGCACTCTTTGGGAAATAATTTGCCCATTCATCACCAGTAGCTTTAAGCACTCCGGAGATTGCCGCTCTCTCCAACAGCTCGCGGTCTAGCTCCTGAGCCCCTGTTTCCATAACTGTATCAATTGCGTCATCCACCAAATTTCCATTGCTGCTTTTACCTACTTGAACACCAAATCCAAAAATTAGTGTTGAGCAGATTGCCAAAATAGAAATACGACGGATTCGATCAGAAAGAAAGAAATTAGATTCTGGTTTAACCAGCGATGTGTCACCTGGCATCTCCAGAGAGGCAGAAATTCCCCGAATCACTGTAGGTTTTTCTTGGAGGTTGTCCAAACTTGATGGAGAGCTAGTGACTTTACTTGTCTTTTTTTTGGCGCCAGAGTTGGCGATCTTGGCTTTGGCTTTGGCTTTGGCTTTGGCTTTGGCTTTGGCTTTGGCTTTGGCTTTGGCTTTGGCTTTGGCTTTGGCTTTGGCTTTGGCTTTCGAGGGCTCTATGGCTTTGGAACGCTGTTTACCCACACTGGATCGACTACCACTCTTTTTTGACATCAACAATCGCTCCGAATTATCTTCTTGGTAAACCGGCAATTCCTAACACGAAAGGTAACTCAATTTGGGTTGGTTTCTCAAGTAGCTCAGATCAAAGAAGAACTGTCCATTTCTTGTCTCATACGCAATAAGAACAAACTAAACCTTCAGATACTTGCGCAAGGTAAGTATTGAGGCCAAAGATGAGACAGCAACGCCAGTTGCCAGCAAGTAGGCAGATGCCAACCAAACATCATTCCAAGTAAAGAAATTTGTAAAGGTCAACAAAGGCGCAATTCGGTCATCAATTACATATTTCAATCCCGACAAAAGTCCCACGGAAAAGCCCCAGCCAAGGATTGCTGAGAAAACACCTTCCAAGATAAACGGTAACTGGATTGAGAATGAACTCGCACCAACCAGCTTCATCACATTGGTTTCACGTCGCCGGTTAAAGGCCGCAATTCTCAAAGTATTACTAATCAACAAAGCTGCCGTGAGAACGCTTGCAAAGCCAATTGCTAAAGCACCATCTCGCAAAACGTTAAGCAAGCGGAAGAACTTCTCCAAAATAGATCTTTGATCCTGAACTACATCAACTCCAGGTCGCCCTGAAAAAGCACTTTGCACAACAGCAAACTGGGTCGGATCCTTCAATTTAACTCGGAAAGATTCAGGTAATTGATTCGCAGTGACATTTTGTGAAATTGCGGAATCTTTAAAGCGCTCTTGGAATCGCTCAAAAGCCTCCGATTGCGACTCGTAGTAAACGGTTTCAACAACCGGCAACTCTTCTAAATCATTTTGGATTTCAAGGCGCTGCTCAGGGGTAACAACTCCGCCAGCGCAAGATGGTGAATCAGACAAAGATCCACAGAGGTAAACCGAAACCTCGATCTTGTCATACCAATAATCCTTCATAACCCGAACCTGGGCATTAGAAAGCAATCCAATTCCGAGCAATGACAATGAAATTGCAACGGTGATTACGACCGCGAAGGTCATTGTGAGGTTTCGGCGGAGTCCAATTCCAACTTCACTCAGAATAAATCTTGCGCGCATGATTAACCCGTATATCCGTACACGCCACGCGCCTGATCGCGAATGACTTGGCCTTTATCTAACTCAATAACACGTTTACGCATCTGATCCACAATTCCCGCATCGTGGGTTGCCATCACGACCGTGGTGCCCTCACGATTAATACGATCTAGCAATTTCATGATTCCAACAGATGTTGCCGGATCAAGGTTTCCGGTTGGCTCATCGGCAATCAGAATCGCTGGATTGCTTACATACGCACGAGCAATCGCAACACGTTGTTGCTCACCACCAGATAACTCTCCTGGCTTGCGATCAGCTTTATCCTCTAGACCAACCAACTCTAAAACTTCTGGAACTTCGCGGGCAATTTCTTTCTTAGAAAAACCCAGAACATGTAATGTGAACGCCACATTCTCTGCCACAGTCTTATTTGGTAATAAACGAAAATCTTGAAACACCGTGCCAACTTGTCGGCGCAATTCAGGTACTTTCCAATTTGAGAGAGTTCCTAAATCCTTACCAGCAACATGAATTGTTCCAGAGGTAGGTTTTTCTTCTCTGAGAACAAGTCGCAGGAATGTAGATTTTCCAGAACCAGATAGACCCACGAGAAAAACGAACTCGCCCTTTTCTATATCAATACTCACATTGTCGAGAGCAGGGCGATCGGTCTTGGAGTAGACCTTTGTTACATTCTCAAAGCGAATCACGGGTGTGATTTTAGGTAGTTTGAGGGTTAAAGTTTTGGACAAAATCGCCCGTTTCGAGTGAGAAAAAACCTAAATTGAGCGTGATTCCCAGGAATCTACTTCTTCTCTCGCCTCCAGCGAATTCCTGCTGCAATGATGCCATCCAAATCCCCATCAAGTACCGCTTGAGTATTTCCAGTTTCAAAATCAGTTCGATGATCTTTGACCATTTGGTAAGGATGAAGAACATAGGAGCGAATCTGATTACCCCATGAGCCAGATGTATCACCACGCAGCGCATCTATCTTTGCCCGCTCCTCTTGATTGCGCTTTTCTAACAACTTAGATTGCAAAACCGCCATCGCGGTGGCTCTATTTTGAATCTGCGATCTCTCATTTTGGCAGGAAACTACGATTCCAGTTGGTATGTGAGTGATACGTACCGCGGAGTCAGTGGTATTTACTCCTTGACCTCCAGGGCCAGAAGATCTGTAAACATCAACTCGGATATCTTTTTCATCAATATCAATATGGTCGCTTTGATCAACAACGGGAACCACTTCAACTCCAGCAAATGAGGTGTGGCGACGATTTTGGCTATCAAAAGGTGAGATTCGAACCAATCGATGTGTTCCCTGCTCTACAGACAAGGTGCCATAAGCGTATGAACCGTTGACTCGAAATGTAGTGGACTTAATTCCAGCCTCTTCGGCGTATGAGGTTTCCAAAACATTTACGCCGTACTGATGCCGTTCGCAATATCTTAAGTACATTCGCGAAACCATCTCAGCCCAATCTGCGGCATCTACTCCGCCTGCTTCTGAGCGAATGGTGATTAGCGCATCACGATGGTCATATTCGCCGCTAAGCAGAGTTTGTACCTCTAGATCAGAGATTAGAGCTGCCAGAGC
>JBJOIM010000028.1:0-11044 GCA_046047175.1 Actinomycetota bacterium
TTGATTGATTCAAACTGGGCTATTGCACTATTGGTGCTATCACTTGCGGCAGATGGCCTGGATGGAACACTGGCAATTATTACTGAGCGCGTCAGTAAGTGGGGCGCAGCTCTTGATGCTGTAGCGGATCGAATAGTCGAAGCTATGTGGGCGGTTGGCCTTTACTCTTTAGGCGCTCCTTTAGAGATGGTTGCCTTGGCTTGGTTGGCGGCCTTTGTGCAGGAGTACATGAGAGCACGTGCTGGAGGATTGGGCTTTCATAACATTGGGGTAGTCACAGCTGCAGAAAGGCCAATCCGAGCCAGTATGGTGTTTATCGTCTTGGTTGCAAGAGCTGTTGAACTCGATCTGAGCTTTGGAATATCAGTATTCTGGGCTGTGCTTCAAACCTTCTCAGCACTTACTGTTTTCTTTACTCTTCGACAGCTGTTGCGACAATCTCAGCGCTAATTCCTACAAGCGGCAGTCCGCCTCCTGGATGGGCAGATCCACCTACGCAGTAGAGGTTTTTAATCGGGGAGCGGTTCTTGGCGCGTAAGAATGCCGAGCGCGCCCCATTGCTTGATGTTCCATATATAGATCCACCAGGGGCTTTTACGTTGATTTCTAAATCTGCGGGAGTTCGAATCTCCATTACCTGCAATCTCGAGCGAACATCCAAGCCACGACTCTCCATCAGATCAATAATGTGGTTGGCATAACTCTCTTTGAATCCGGGCTGCAGCCAGTCAAAACCGGTAAGTGGCTCATGTCTTGGAGCATTAATTAGAACAAACCAATTTTCTGAAGTTTCATCTTTAAGCATTTTATGATCATTGGGATTGCAAATATATATTGCGGGATCGCTAACCGGCTGTTTTTCTTTAAAGATCTGATCAAACTCAGCATCATAATTCTCTGGAAAGAAAACGGTGTGGTGGCCCAGATTAGATTTTCCCGATAAGCCAAGCAATAAGCTGAATCCCGAGAGCGAAGGAGTGGCTTTTTTCAACGCTTTTCTCGCGTTATTCGTCCGCCCCACTTTAGGAAGTAGTTTGTTATAAACCAATTCAGCATCAGCATTTGCCACTACAACATCGGAATAATGCTCAGAATCATCTTCTAACTTAACCCCAATAGCAACCTTGTCCTTGAGTAAGATGCGTTTAACCGCTGAGTTAAATCGAAGATCGACACCTAAATCTCTAACTCGAGACTCCAAAGTTGTCGCCAAGCCGCCCAGACCACCTTCAACATGCCACGCGCCAAATGCCTCTTCGACAAATGCAATGGTCAGTAAAACAGCAGGAACTTCACGTGGATCAGATCCAGTGTAGGTCGCATAGCGGTCAATAATTTTTCTCAAGTAAGGATTGTTTGTGTATTGATTGGTTAAACTTCGTAAGGAAGTTTTTGGTGCAATTGTTTTTAGATCCCTTAAAAAAGATTTGCGTTTTAGGATTTGAAGTGGTGATCTAAGTTCACTTTCAATAAAAGATTCCCTGGAGGCATCCCACATCTTCTCGGCTCTGGATAAGAGTTGATGCCATTCTTGCCCTGCCTGCGCACCAAATGCTGCCGCAATCGCAGAGACGGTGTTGTTATGAGATAAATTGGGGAAGATCACCTTTGCTCCATCATGAAAGATGTATGTAAAGGCTGGATCCACCGGTTTGATGTTTAAGAGATGTTCAATTCGCTTTCCGGTCTTCAAAAAGAGATCACGGTAAACCGCAGGAAGAGTAAGAAGTGATGGGCCAGTATCAAATGCAAAACCATCAATCCACTCAGTTTGGCATTTGCCTCCAGCAAACTCTGCAGCTTCAAAAATCTGAACCTTGTGGCCACGCTTAGCTAGACGAGCAGCGGTAGCTAAGCCGCCCATTCCCGCTCCAATAACAATCACCCGTTTAGGTGACTCGGTAACCCGGTGGTAACTCATATTTTTCTACCTCGCCAGACCAACTCACCACGACTCTTTCGGTACCAAGAGTGAATTATCAAATAGATCCAGAGGCCAGCACTAAGTGGATGCATAGAAGCACTGCTAACAACTGAGTTGGTCTTGAAAGCCACTAGCAATCTGGATGCCACTAAGGCGAAGTACCCATACCATCCTGAAATTTCGCCACTCACACCTAAGGCGATTGGGAGTATGGAAGAGGCAAAGAGAATTATTATCGCTATTGCAGCTCCGATTGGAGAAATAAATGCTCGCCATTGGGATTTACTGTATCCCTCTATAAGCTCAGCTGAGTTGTTATACATCCTACATATCGCAACCTTTGAACCATCTGCAACACCGCCAGAAAAACCACCGCGAACCAATAAGCGACCAAGCTCTAAATCATCCAGCACCTCAGATTTAATCGATTCATGGCCACCTGTTTTTAAATAGGCCTCTCGTTTAACAATAAGAAACTGACCATTTGCTACCACCATAGATGGTCTACTTAGTTTTTCAGCCAAGCGAAGTGGAAGTGAGGCGAACCATGACCATTGCAACAAAGGTTGGGCCAGTCTTTCAAGGAATGTAATAGCTAATTGTCGCGGATAGGGCGATATAAAATCCCAGTCCAAACGATCCATCAAAGCAATCGAACTACTAACTGCGTAAGGGCTGAGGCGTACATCGGCATCAACAAATACCAAATACTTAGCCTGCGACTTTTGCGCCAATTGATGGCAGGCAAAGTTCTTTCCTAACCAACCAGATGGGAGCTCTGAACCAGAGTGAACAAATAGATTTGGAGCCGAAAACTGACTTATTTGCTCTGCGGTGTCATCAGAGGAGCCGTCATTTAGCGCTACTACTTCAAAGTTACTAAGGCCTTTTTGGTTTAGGACTGATTCCATCAATCCAGGTACATTTTGCGATTCATTACGCAAGGGAATTAGTATTGAAACAGAATCAAAGAAATCTGGTATTTCTCGGTTTTTAACTACCCGCACTGTCAGGACATTGAGCACTGTAATTGCGAGAATTAAAAGGTTTACTCCCAACAGAAATTCCGCCAAAATCTGCATATTTAATCGCGACGACCAAAACGCACAGAGATGAAGTAAGCCAAGACATATAGCCCTAGCGCGGATCCGGCAAAAAAAGCGATGCCAGGCCGATCAAAGAAGAAGGCATTTGCAACAATTCCACCAATCAAACTCCAGGCTAAAAAGAATTCAGGGACGGCACGGCTAGCACCTAGTGATCTGCGCTCTTTCGGTAACAAAATATTCAATAGCGCCATCATACCCATGCCGGTTAGCAGCCAACCAAATGTATTGGAAAGTGGAATCTCAGGCTGAAATGGAACAGTTCTACCTGTTATCTCCCAACTCCAGCGACCAGCAGAGACCATTTGTGGATCTAGGAATAAATCCCATGCCATAAGTCCATATCCGCCTGCTAAAAATACCCAGTTAGGTGCGATGCGCCGCGCTGCAAGAAATATCGGATGAGCCATCATTATCCAAGCAAAAGGAACAACTAGTGGCACTCCGTAAACTTGATAACCCAAGGTTCCTGAGTATTCATAACTTCCAAATGGCCAAGAGGTTCGAACCCCTATTTGTTCTACAACTAGCGCGTATAAAAAGGTAATAACCAAAAAACGAATTGCATAGGAAATCCCATATGCAAACCATGCATGCAACAGCATCGCGCCGGCCGCCCAGTAAACGGTAGCAATTGTTATTAACCGAAGCGCCTCACCATCAGTAATTGGGTAGGCAATCTGCAACCCCAATGCAACTGTTAAGACAGATAGCAAAAGGAAGTTCTGAAGTGGCGTGATGGTGCGTCGTGAATCCCGTCTAGGACGAAAATTGCGTACCGACATAGGGCAATTGTGCCTTATAAACTCCCAAGCTCTTTAGTGACGGCAAAGCGAGCAAACATCTCTTCGGCGTACCACTTTTCACGATGTGTGGCAGCAATAGCGGCCTTATGCGCCTCACCCCTGTAGGCAAAGTTGCGTACCGCATCTGCTGATTCCCAAATTGAAAATGTTCCCTGTAAGCCAATGGGCGCCTCACCAATTCCAATTGCAGCCTTTAGTCCAGGGGAGTTGTGCAGACTCTTAGTGACAGGGGGAACACTGCGCCAAAAAATCAAATTCTTGCGCCACTTAATTCTGGCTCTAGTAATCGCAACCACGGCTCCCTGCCAATTTGCTGGCGAATGCGATAGCTGCGCAAAAGGTTTTTTGCCAGACCAAGCTCCGTGGACTGAAATAGGGGAGAGTTCAACTACATACTCGGAGAATGAGTGCGCGCGCCAACGACGGAGCAATGCACTATTCTCAAATTGTGAAATCTCGTTTGGATCAATCACAATCAGAAGCCCCCAACGCAGCGCATCGGCATCTCTAGGGGTAAATGTGTCTCCCTTACCTGTTCCGAGTAATTTCCAAAAACTAATACCGGGCGCGCGCCAAAGTGAGATGCGATCCAATGCCATTCTCGAGATAGCCCAGAGAATCCTTCTTTTTTCAATTCGCCAAAAATAAACTCGAATCACTTAGCCAACTCCGCAGCCTTATTGATCTCATGGACCACATCAAGAGGTGAGTCCCACATGGGAGCATGACCAGTTTCAGAGAAAATTATCCACTTGGCATGCGCAGGAGCAATAGACCGTTCCTGACAAGTAGTCGCAGGTAAAGTCCTATCACTGTCACCAAAAATAATTGTTACAGGAATTGACTCGGGGATATAACTATCAAACCTTTTCATCAACATTCCATCCCAAGCCGGGTAATATCCCTCAGCTCCAGCTATCGCGAGTGTCGCATCCAGACAGGTTTCATAACTTAACTCCCGCCAACGTGGTGAAACATCTGAAAAACCCAACTTTCGAGCGGTTTCAAAGTGCAGCGCGGTAGGTGCCAACTTTGCAGTATTGCGCGCCAGAAACCGTGCTAGTGCGGTGCCTGGATAACGCGCGTTGTAAGGGTTTAGCCACAATCCGGCAGGTGCTAATCCCGTCAAAGAAAGAACACGATCTGGCGCCCAGCTGGCCATTTCCATGGCAACCCAACCACCAAGTGAGTTCCCTGACAGGTGGAAAGTGTCGATTTGAATTGAATTTAATTTTTCTAAAACATATCCTGCAAGAGAATGTGGATCCATCGGCTGACCTTTTGCGTAAGAACTCTTACCATGCCCAGGAAGATCAACTGAAATTACTTGAAAGTCTTGGTCTAGAAGATTACGAATTGGCTTCCACACCGTACTTGCAGAGCCTAAGCCATGAATCAAAACCAGTGGCTCACCACTTCCGGAAATCTCGCAATGCAATGATTCCAATTCAATGGCCAACTTTCGCCGGAGTCGCATGGGCAGCCTTCATTAATTCTGCAAATGAGGTTGGAAATACAGTATGTGGATGACCTGCGGCGGCCCAGATTTCCGAATAGTTATCTAAAGCCAAATCAATCAGAGTAATTGCCGGAGAATTTAACCAACCAATTGGAGCGACACCACCAACGGAGTATCCAGAGATCTCTTTAACAAAATCCGCATCTGCTCTACCCAGTGCTGGCACTTTAAGAAACTCTGCCACCATCTCGGTATCTACCCGATGTCCTCCAGATGTAATAACAAGAAGTGGTTTTGCTTCTGGCAATTTGAAAACTAGAGAGGAGGCGATTTGACCAACCTCGATACCAAGTGCGGCTGCGGCTTCCGCTGACGTGCGGGCGCTATCTGAAAGTAGTTTTATCTCACCTTTCATTCCGCTGGCTGCAATTGCTGCTTTGGCCCGTTGAACTGCAGCTTTTTCTAAGACGCCATCCATGGCGCAAAGTCTAGAGAGTGTTTACAGAGTTTGTATTAAATCTTGAACCAACGCTTTGATCTGATTGCGAATCGGTCTAACCGCATCAACGCCTTGCCCAGCAGGGTCATCAAGCTTCCAATCCAAATAACGCTTACCAGGGAAAAATGGACAGGCATCTCCGCAGCCCATAGTTATGACGACATCGGAGGTTTCCACTGCGCTAACAGTTAGAACCTTGGGAACTTCAGCACTGATATCAATGCCGTCCTCCAACATCGCAGCAACAACGGCCGGATTAATAGAGTCGGCAGGTGCAGAGCCAGCTGAACGTACCTCAACCCAATCTCCGGCAAAATGATTTAGATAAGCGGCCGCCATTTGAGAACGCCCAGCATTATGGACACAGACAAATAACACCGATGAAGTTTTGCTCATGATCTAACCTTTCTTATCATTATTAATGCAGCAATTACCGCAGTAATTAGTTGAACTAGGACAAAGAGCGTTACCGAAGATGGTGCGATTCCAGCAGGTGCCTCTGTTAATGATCGTGAAACAGTAACAGCTGGATTAGCAAAAGAGGTAGAAACGGTAAAGAAGTAAGCCCCGAAAATCCACAGCGGAATAATTTTCCAGGCTGACTTAGCATCCGCGGAAAGCGCTAATAACACCAGTCCAAGAGTTGCAATCAACTCTCCAATAATTTGTCCGCTGCCAGAACGCTCGATTTTGCTGAGCGCCAAAAAGGAATTTGAAAACATGGCATTTGCTAGCGCTACTCCAATTACGGCGCCGGAAATCTGGGCCAAAACATACCCAACCAGATACTTGGACTGCATCCGCTTACAAACTACGGCCGCCAGCGAAACCGCAGGATTGAAATGAGCTCCGGATATTGGTGAAAAAACCTTTATCAAAACCGCTAGCGCTGCGGCTGTAACAGCAGCATTTACTAGAAGCGCGATGGCTCTATCTGAAGTTAACTGACTGGCCATGAAGGATGATCCAACTACGGCAATGAGTAAAGTTGCAGTTCCAAAAAGCTCGGCGAAAAACCTCTCTAACTTCACGAGATCACCCAAGTATCGGTCAATGTAAAAATAGCAATTGCGAAAACAAATATTGCAAAGGCTCTCTTCAATGTGGCTGGCGACAGTTTGGAGGAGTGGTGCGAAGCAATTTGAGATACAACTAATGCTGTAAACGCCATTAAAGCTGGAACCGACCAATTAACCTCATCCCAATGCCGGAAATGAGCAAAGAATCCAGTCAAGGTATTGATGGCGATAATGAACAGCGAGGTGCCGGCTGCCTTTGCCGGTGCTACGTTGTAGAACAAAATGAGAATTGGAATTGCTAAGAATCCACCACCAATTCCGAATAAGCCGGTAAGTGCTCCAATAATTAAAGAGATGGAGATCAGGGCAAGGGGTGAAATCTTTCGTTCAGTAGAGGCAGTGGGCGAGGGAACTAGCATTGAGAGCCCAGCAGTAATAAGTACAAGAGCAAAACCCGTCAGAATCAATCTCTCAGGAATGCTGGGGAGTAGATATGCGCCAAGTAAATTTGTAGTTAAGCCAATGGCCCAAATGATTAGCGCCTCTTTGATCAAAACCTCTTGCTTTTTGAACTTGGGCATTAAGCCAGATGCGGCGCCAGTAAAAACTACCAACAGAGATGCGGTTGTAGCTTGCACAGGATTTAAACCAAATAAATAAATGAGCGCCGGAACGGCCAACATAGACCCACCCGCACCTACATAACCCAGGACTGCACCGATGCCCAGGCCGCAGATGATGGCTAGCAGTAACTCCACCAGCCCAAGGTAGCCGCTTTCGAAAGGAAAATCCCCTGTACCGCTTGTCGTGGCACAGGGGATTAACTAGAAATTCACCTAAAGTGGATTGATTCCTTAGAGGTCGAACAACCCTTCGGTAATGGATGGACCGAAGTCGACGCCGCTGCCAACCATTACGAAAATGATTAGCGCAGCTCCTGCGAGAGAGAGATTCTTGAAGAAGTTGATGGTTTCACCCTGCTTCGCCTGCTCATCCTGGATGGTCCAGAAGTTGTGCATTAGGAAGGCTGATGCAACGAGGAAGATAGCTAGGAGCAACGCGCCTAGATCTGCATAAACTCCAAGTGCAACATAAAGTCCGCCAATAATGAGCATTAAGCCAGTAACAATCACTGAGAGCTTGGCTGCAGGGACCTTCTTATATTGCGCATAGCCTGTCATGGCTTGAAGTTTGGTTAGGTGTGCAATTCCTGAGTTTATAAAGATCAGTGCAAAAAGCACACGACCAAGCACAAGGAGGATATCCATATTTTCCTTTCATAGTGGGGCATGATTTAGTTGAAGAGTAAACCAATTTTATTGAAATTTCAACTAAATCAGCGTGTCGCGGCAAATAAAAACCGCGCTCGACCGAAGCCGAGCGCGGTTTTGCGCTAACCCTTTTATTTAGGGATTTACTTTGGTGATGCGTCCATCTAGGGCAGGGATTTGAATCGCCTTGCCGCCAGCTGATGCCTCTTGTACCGCTTCAATGAATACATCTACGAGTAGTCCTCGTAGTTTGGCCTTTGAAGGGGTGAAGAAGCCGACATAACCATCTCCGCCGTAAATCATGAAATCAGGAACTGCAATGGTGTACTCCTTGGAGTCCTTTGCAATCGCTGTTCCATTTGGCAAGGTCACACTCTGAACTCGAGATCCAACTGGCTTTGAGGTATCAAAGCTGAACTTGAATCCGGAGATCTGTGGGAAGCGACCATCGCCTGGCCAGTTGCTAACACCGTTTTCAAGCGCCTTCCAAAGATTTTCACCGGTGATTACAGATACTCCGACTGTGTTTCCAAATGGATAAACAGCGAGAGCATCACCAAGAGTGACATCGTATGGAGCAACCTTGTCGGCACCTGGACGGTTGAAGCTCTTGTCGGCAGGTACGTAAGTGGCAGCTGGGAACTTATCGCGGATTCCACCACCATTGATGAAAGCGAAATCAGTGGAGTACTTCTTGCGCATTGCATCTGCAGTGAAATTACCAATTGCGGCTTCACCGGCACGCTGCACCTGAGGTGATCCACCTTGAGCAAAGATTCCATTAACTGAACCAATCTTCACATCAAGCTTGGCGGTTAGTTGGTCCTTGTACTTCTTGACCAACGCTGCACCTTCTGCATTTGGAGTTAATGATGCAAAGGAAGAGCGAAGAACAACATCAACGCTAGAGCCACGAACTCGACTGGATCCATCTAGGCAGACAGTCACTCTGTTGTACTCCTGTCCAGCATTGCGAACCATCGCAACGAGAGCGCCGTTAACAGCTGCATTTCCAGCCAGTGCTGAGTTGTAGGTCTGGTGACTATGGCCACCAAATACAACGGCAGCCCCCTTGATTTGCTCAGCTAAATCAATCAATTTGCCCTTAGCTTCGCCATCCCGGTTTTCTTGCCAACCCTGATGAAGTAGCGCAACGACAAAATCTGCGCCTTCTGCTTTGGCCTGCTTAACGGCAGCGTTGATGCCATCAACTTTTTCAGAGATTACTAACTCTTTGCCGCTGTAGCTTAGATTTCCAGGGAAAATTTGCTCTTTTGTCTCTTCGGTATTTCCCGCTACAAAACCAACTTTGACCCCACCACGTTCTACGATGTGGAAGGTGGTAGCGGCCTTTGAACCGCTCTGTAGTGGCTCGAGAGAGCTGTAGTTAGAGGCAACCCACTGGAAATCAGAGGCTGCGATAACTTTTTGTACATGTGCCAAGTTGCGATCATGTTCATGGTTTCCAAAACCTGAAACATCAAACTTGAGTAGGTTCATCGACTCCACAGCTGGCATCTCTTCAAACTGGCTTGAGATTGGTGGAGCTGCGCCGAAGTTATCACCGGCTGACATTGTGAAGGTTGCTGGATTTTTGGCACGTTCTGCGGCAAAGGCGCTCATTAGGAGAGCGGTACCGGCGTTTGCTGAAGTTCCTTCAATTGCACCATGGAAATCGCTGAGCTGTAGAAGTTGAACAGCTTTCCATGAACTCCTTGCTACTCCAGCAAGATCTGTTGCACTAAAGGTCTTACTCCAAGTTGCAGCTTTGGAGAAACCATACGCATTGACAGCTTTAACTGAGATGGTTGCGCTGGTTTGACCTTCAATTATTGGCAGAGTAACAACACCGGTAGTTGTTGCTGGCAAAGTGATTGGGCAGGAGCCCTCTCCACCTGAAACAACATATGCATTGACTGCAGGTGATGCAATGACTTTGTCGAAGACTACTCGAACACCGTTTGATGTTAGGTATGCCTTCTTAATGACTGGGGCTGCAGGTACTGCGTATGTATTTGCAGTGACCTGCGGGGAAGTGAGCACCACTAATGCGGAGGTTGCTAGCGCCAGAGCGCTGGCAACAGCAGAGATACGCAGGCGGAGGGATTTGCCCTGGGCCTGCGGTTGAGAGGTATGTGTGATCACGGGCGGATACTGGCATGAGTCAGGTGACGGTTTGGTGACAGACGCGTGTCTACTCCGTAAAGAACCGAGACTTGTCTCTGTCAGGGCGGGCCGCTAAGGTTCGAACAAATGTTCGAAAAATCTGAAATATACCTAGCTGGCGGCGAACCCATCGAGTTTGTCCACAACGGTCAGCGTTTTCGCATACACACAGTTCTCTCCTCCTGGCGGGAGTCGGGCGGCTGGTGGAATCGGGCCAGTGATGGCTTATTCCGCCCCGATGATGGATCTCGGATTCTCTGGCGGGTTGAGGCGGCTCCAATCGGGGCGATGAAGACCTTTGAGATAGAGCGTGAAGAGGGCGTTGGTTTATGGCGGATTCGTCCCACCTCACGCCCGGCTTAAAAGCTAAAGATCATGAGCTTCACCCATCTACATGTAGCTAGTGGTTTCTCATTTAAATATGGCACCACTTTGCCTGACGCATTAGTAGCTAAAGCAAGAGATTTTGGCATGCGCTCTATGGCTTTAACTGATCGCGATGGTTTATCCGGTGCTATTAGATTCACTCAAAGCTGTTTGGAAAATCAAATATCTCCAATAATCGGGGTCGATATCTCATATGCAAATCAAACTCGAATCACCCTGCTGGCCACACCAGGTAAAGGCTGGTCATCTTTAGTAAGGATTGTTACCCAACTTAAGAATTATGGCGCTCCTTGTGATCTTAACTTTTTAAAACAAAACTCAAACTACACTCAAAACTTATTAGCTTTACATGGTCCAGATTCGGAGATATCTCGAGCTTTAACCTCGAGGCGTTATGACAAAGCTTT
>JBJOIM010000029.1:0-14619 GCA_046047175.1 Actinomycetota bacterium
ATGAGCCATATGAACTGGGGTCATAACCATTACCGAAACCATTGCGATATGACCAATTGCGATTGAGGTAATTGCAAATGCAGCTTTTGCGTTTGACCTGATGTGCTTGAGCGCTACCTTTGTTGGAGCTTTTGGCTTGGCGTTAACTCCCAATTGTTTTTGCGCTAATAGAAATGGGTCTGGTCTTAGAAAAAGCTGGATAACAAGAATTGCAAGGCTGAGAGTAATTGCGGAAATTATGTATGGACCTACCAAACGTGGCAGATTTAATGACTCAGCTAAATTGCCGGCTGGATCCATCAAGTTTGGCCCAGCAACAGCTCCGATGGTTGAACCCCAAACCACAAAGGAAAGTTGCCGCGCCCTCGTTTCATTGGTAGCTAAGTCAACAGCCGCAAAACGGGCTTGATACCCAGCTGCTGAGGCAGCGCCAACCAAAAAGGTTCCCATCAGCATCAAAAAAATGTTTTCTTGCTGACCACCAAGAATGGCAAATACTGAACCCAAGACGCCAGATGAAAAGCCGACAGAAAGCGCCAGACGTCGCCCACCCTTAGCTGTTAAACGGGCTAGCGGCAGTGCCAAAGCAGCTGCACCAAGAACCGAAGATGTCTGAGCCAGTCCCGCCAATGTTTCCGAATCGGTAATTGAGGCGACTAATAAAGAGCCCGCAGCGACTGTGCCAGCAACGCCTACTCCATTTAGAACTTGAGCCGAGGCAAGAACCTTTACGGTTTTTTCTTGAATTGCGGTATTTGGCATTTACTTGGTCCGAATCCAAACAGCGGTGTCGGTGGGCAATGTGTGGTTTTTCAACGCTCCACTTGCCACTAAAACTTCACAATCCTTGGGCAGTTCAAAATCTGCACCAAAGTTGATGTAACACGCGAAGTTTCCGGGACGGGAAAATGCAACAACATCCTTGCGAGTACTTATCCAATTCATATCTCCATCACCAAGGCCTGATTCGTTTTTACGAACCGCTAACGCTCGACGATAGATATTCAGAGTTGAATTGGGATCATTCTCTTGGGATTCTGCAGAGTAACTTCCCCACCATGAACTGGCCGGCAACCAAGCTTCTTCCGGCGTTAGGGAATCCTTCGCTGAAAATCCAAACGCACCATTTGGTGAAGTTTTCCAAGGTATCGGAACTCGGCATCCATCACGTCCGCGATCCTTATATCCACTCATCTTCCAACGTGGATCGGTTAAACGATTTTCTGGAATGTCACGTACCTCAGGAAGTGTTAACTCCTCACCCTGATAAAGATAGGTGCCACCAGGAAGTGCTAACGCCATTAAAGTTGCACTGCGAGCACGGAGAGTTCCACGTGCAATATTTAACTTGGAAGGGTCTCCCTGCCGCGACCAGGTGGTGTCTCCGTGATTGGTTAGACCCAAATCCAGGCGATCCACAGAACGAACGACATCATGATTATTGAAAACCCAAGAGGTTGGCGCTCCAACCTCAGCAAGAGCTGAGATGGAGTTATTGATTTTCTTTCGAATCTCCTCTGGTTTCCAGAGGGTCGTTAGCATCTCGAAATTGAAGGAGTTTTGTAGTTCATCAGCCCGCACATATCGAGCGATGCGCGAGGTTGGACTTACCCACGCCTCAGCAACCGCCATGCGATCCCCTTCGTAAGAATCAAGAATCTTGCGCCAACGACGGTAAATCTCATGCACACCCTCTTGATCCCAGAATGGTTTGTGTTCTGGACTAAGCATTCTCGTGAAGTTGCTCTTACCCAATAACTTTGAAAGCTTGCTTTGACGGATATCTGGCAGGCCTTTTTCTTTAAACATTCCATGCGCTACATCGATGCGGAATCCATCAACGCCACGATCTAGCCAAAACTTTAAAACAGCATCAAAATGCTCGACTACCTCTGGGTTCTCCCAATTCAAATCTGGCTGCTCCACCGCAAATAGGTGTAGATACCACTGCCCCAAAGTTCCATCTGGTTCAGTAACGCGGTGCCAAGCTGGGCCACCAAAAACCGCTTGCCAATTGTTGGGTGGCAAATCACCATTTGGCCCTTTGCCATCACGGAAGATGTATCGATTACGTTCTGGTGAACCAGGCTTTGCCTTTAGTGCGGCTTGAAACCAAACATGTTGATCTGAGGTGTGATTTGGAACGATGTCGATAATGATTTTGATGCCATGATCATGAGCTTCTCTAATTAAACGTTCAGCATCTTGCAAGGTTCCGTAATCCGGCTCGATGTTCATGTAATCAGAAACATCGTAACCATGATCATTTTGTGGTGATGGATACCAAGGGGTAATCCATATCGCATCTACTCCAAGTTTTTGCAGGTAGCCGAGTTTTGATCTAATACCCTCTACATCACCGATTCCATCACCATTTGAATCAGCGAAGGAACGGATGTAGATCTGATAGGTGACCGCATCACGCCACCAAGGGCGCACTCCACGTGGCGCTAACTTAGAACTCACTTGCTCTCCTCTAGATATTGCTGCAAAAAGCCACGTTCTTCGTCATTGAGCGAACGGGACTTTGCGACACTTTCATCTACGGCGACTTGAACTGTTCTGATTCGGGCAAATAAAACATCTTCACCCTTTACCTCATAAATCATGGTGAATGAAGAGTTTCCTATGGACTCCACCCAGAGCACTACATCTACATAAGTTCCACCTTGAAATATGGCGTTCTTGAAATCAACCTCTGCTCGGGCAACAACCATTCGAAGAAATGTGTTGTCGGAGGCAGCAATTGGATTCTTAGCAAAGGACCATTCGAATCGGGCTTCTTGGGCAAAGGTTAGATAACGAGCATTATTAACATGCCCCATTGCATCCAAATCATCCCATCGAACAAAAGCTTTGTGATGATATTTCATCGAGTCAGCTTTCGGTAAGTCACGCGATGAGGACGGGCCGCTTCTGGTCCCAATCTCTCAATTTTATTCTTTTCATATGATTCAAAGTTTCCTTCAAACCAGAACCACTGTGAATCACCTTCGTAAGCCAAGATGTGGGTAGCAACACGATCTAAGAACCAACGATCGTGAGAGATAACTACAGCACAACCTGGGAAATCCAATAATGCATTTTCTAATGATCCAAGAGTCTCAACATCAAGATCATTTGTAGGCTCATCAAGAAGTAACAGATTTCCACCCATCTTCAAAGTTAGGGCGAGATTTAAACGGTTACGCTCTCCACCTGACAAAACACCTGCTGGTTTTTGTTGATCTGGTCCTTTGAAACCAAATGCTGAAACATAGGCACGACTTGGCATTTCGACTGCGCCAACCTTTATGAAATCTAATCCGTCAGAAACAACCTCCCACAGAGGCTTCTTGGGATCGATCCCGCCTCTAGATTGATCAACATAAGAAGTCTTTACTGTTTCTCCAACTTTGATACTTCCAGAATCAGGTTTTTCCAATCCTAGAATCATCTTAAAGAGAGTGGTTTTACCCGCACCATTCGGCCCAATAACACCGACAATTCCATTGCGCGGCAGTGAGAATGAGAGATTGTCGATGAGCAGACGGTCACCAAATCCTTTTGAGAGATTTTCAACTTCAACAACAACATTGCCAAGTCTTGGTCCCATAGGAATCTGAATCTCTTCAAAATCTAATTTACGAGCCTTTTCTGCCTCGGCAGCCATCTCTTCATACCGTGCCAGACGCGCCTTTGATTTCGCTTGGCGACCCTTAGCGTTTTGTCTGACCCAATCCAACTCTTCCGCTAAGCGCTTGGCACGCTTGGCATCCTTCTGACCTTCAATCTTCAAACGAGCCGACTTGGTCTCGAGGTATGTGGAGTAATTACCTTCATATGGATAAGCACGCCCACGATCCAGTTCGAGAATCCATTGTGCGACGTTGTCCAAGAAGTATCTATCGTGAGTGATGGCAACAACAGTGCCTTCATACTTAGAGAGAAATTGCTCTAGCCAAAGAACTGATTCGGCATCCAAATGGTTGGTTGGCTCATCAAGCAATAACAAATCTGGTTTTTGCAAAAGCAACTTGCAGAGCGCAACCCGACGACGCTCTCCACCAGATAAAACCTTTACATCAGCATCGGGTGGCGGACAGCGCAGTGCATCCATTGCCTGCTCTAGCTGTGAATCCAAATCCCAAGCATTTAGGTGATCTAACTTTTCCTGCAGCGATCCCATCTCTGCCAACAACTTGTCGTAGTCAGCATCAGGATTGGCCATCTCCTCTGATACCTGATTGAAGCGGGCCAATAACGCCATTGTTTCGGCAACGCCCTCTTGAACATTTTCTAAAACATTTTTCTCTTCATTCAATGGTGGCTCCTGCAAAAGGATTCCAACACTGTAACCCGGCGACAAATAAGCCTCACCATTTGAAGGTTGCTGTAAACCAGCCATGATCTGCAGAACGGTGGATTTTCCAGCGCCGTTTGGGCCGACCACACCAATCTTGGCGCCTGGAATAAACATCAATGTGACATCATCAAGGATTACTTTGTCACCGTGCGCTTTACGCGCCTTCTTCATCGTATAAATGAACTCTGCCACGAGGCGAAACCTTATCGTTTAAGCGGTACTCAAACGTACTCTGTAGACTTGAGCCTCATAAGCGCCCGTAGCTCAGTCGGATAGAGCACCCGCCTTCTAAGCGGGTTGTCGCAGGTTCGATTCCTGCCGGGCGCGCTTTCAGCAAAAAAAAGAACCGGGTTAGTCCCCCTCGTGGACTAACCCGGTTCTTTTACTTTAACTCGATTAGTTTCCGATTCTTGCAACTTGCTTGGTAATTACCTTACCTAGCTCGCTTGCTTTGGTGATCTCGGAGAATCCAATGTTCGAAACTGCTGGACACTCGAACGCATGGAATTCAACAAAGTCACGGATGCTTTTTGCAAGTGATGCTGATGAATACTTGGTTAATACCATCGCATATGTAGTTGCGGAGAATGGATATTGTGAAGGTTGGGTTGATGTGTAATTAAAGGTTACTACGCCATCTTCACGGATATCTGCAATGGAAAAGGCTGCAAGCACGCCTTCTGTTGCCGGTGCAACCGCATTACCGGCTGGATTAATGACATTGATTGTACGAAGGTTGTAGTCCCTCGCATAGCTTACTTCGTTATAGGTAATGGAGTACTTGGTGTCCTTGGCCAGCTGAGCAATTGCAGTGGAGTTTGAGCCACCACGGAAAGAGCTGGTTAAAGTTCCCGGGAACGCTGTGGTGAAAGTTCCATTTCCTGCCTTTGTCCAGATTGAAGGATGCAACTTATTCAATGCAGTTGTGAAGTTCGCTGATGTTCCTGAGCTAGCGTTACGGTAAATAACGACAATGTCCTTGTTCGGCAGGGTGTAATAGGTTCTTACATTCTTGAAACGTAGAACTACAGGAGCACCGTTTTTGTCCAGAACAGTCTCGCCGTTCTTCTTTTTGTATACGGGAACCTTGTAAGTCTTGTTTGCATCGGCAACAATCGCTGGATCGTTCCACTTAGTGATCTGACCTGCAAATATCTTTGCGATAGTTTCTGTAGAAAGATTTAATTGTCGAGAGTTTGGCAAGTTTGCCATGACAGCCACTGGCCAAGCGGCGAATGGAATATGAATCATGTCAGCAGGCTTCACTGCATTCTTATTCTCATCATCAGAAAAAGCTAGGTCAACTGTCCCATTTCCAATTGCAGTTTTTCCGGATCCTGAACCCTGACCGTTGTATGGCATTTCATCGCCTGTTTTAGCAACATATGCAGCTTTGCACTTATCAAAAAATGTTTGAACTGAGCTCGCACCCGCAGCACGTAACGTGGCAGCGCTAGCCATTGAAGAAGATGAAGCAACGGCCACTGCTGTTAGGGCCGCAATTACAAGTTTTTTACTTGTTTTCATAGGTTGATGACCTCCTTGAGTCAGCAGGACCCTACTTTCTGACAGGAAACACTGGAGGTTAACTCCATTAATTAACACCTAATCAGTAGTTAACAGATGGTGAACAGAGTTCGGTTTACCCGAATCTGCCACTCACATAATTCTCAGTTCTTTGGTCACTTGGCTTGGTGAATATCTGAGAAGTGGGCCCAACTTCGATGAGTTCGCCGGGACCGCCATCGGAAAGAAAGAACGCTGTGTAATCCGACACTCGCGCTGCCTGTTGCATGTTGTGAGTCACTATGACAATTGTCATTGAAGAGGAAAGCTGAGAAATAGTCTCCTCAATTCTCATTGTCGATCCCGGGTCTAGCGCAGAACAAGGTTCATCCATCAACAGCACCTTGGGCTTTACTGCTAATGAGCGCGCTATGCAGAGTCTTTGCTGTTGCCCTCCGGATAAAGAGCCTCCATGAGCATTAAGCCGATCTTTAACTTCATTCCAAAGTCCAGCCCTGATTAAGCAATCCTCCAAAATGTGCTCGGACTCGGATTTACTGACCTTGGTCTGTGAAAGTCTCAAACCTGAAAGAACATTCTCGCCAATTGTCATAGAGGGGAACGGGTTTGGTTTCTGAAAAACCATACCAATCTGAAGTCTTATCTTTGTTACATCTACTGAAGGATCATAAATATCGTTATTGTCCAAAAGTACTTCTCCGGCAAAGGCCGCAGTAGGAATAAATTCGTGCATGCGATTAAGAGTTCTTATGAAGGTCGATTTGCCACAACCCGAAGGACCAATCAGTGCAGTGACGGTTCCAGCTGAAAAATCCAGAGAAACGTTTCTAAGCGCCAGATGAGATCCAAACCAGGCATGAACTCCACGAGCTTCCAGACCGGCTCCTAGTGGTGTGTTTCCTGGTTGCTTTTGAGCACGGGAAGAGGCAATAGAACTCAGTGAACTGGGCTTCACTTTCTCAGATGTTTCCATAGTAGATTCCTCTCCAGTCTGCTTGTCTTTGTTCCGATCCATTTCTCTATCTCCCTTGCTTTTTGGGGCTAAATGTCCGGGCAAGCGTGAACAAAACCAAGACGATAATCAAAAGAATCAAAATCGCCGTCCACGCACGTTGCGTCGCTTCCGGTAGACCGATCAAGAAACCTTTCCATACATACATTGGCAATCCTGAGTTCATTCCGTTTAACGGATTTAAGTTCAAAGAATCCGCGCCTCCAAGCACAAACAGCAATGGAGCCGTCTCGCCTGCAATTCTCGCAATACCTAGAATTATCGCAGTTACCAAACCGCTTCTGGCAGCCGGAACAACGACCATTTGAACTGTCTTCCATTGCGTAGCTCCTAGAGCTAGCCCGGCCTCTCGTAGGTCTTCCGGAATCAAACGAAGTACTTCCTGGGCAGTGCGTGTAACAGTCGGAGTCATTAGTATCGAAAGCGCTAGTCCGCCCAGCAATGCGCTGGGCTGAAGTGGAGTGGTCAATATGACCGCTGAGTAAATAAAGAGGCCCGCGATTACAGAGGGAACACCACTCATCGCTTGCACAACAAACTGAATGAAATTAGAACCAGGTCCCTTTATTTCAGTAAGGTACAACGCAGTGAGAATCCCTAGCGGAACACTTATAACAACAGACAGCAGAATTAGATACAGAGTTCCAATTATTGCGTGCAGTAATCCACCACTATCTAGTGGATCGGTAAATGAAACCACACTCATGGTCTGAGTAAATAAATTCGCTTTAAGTCCAGGCGCTCCTCGAACAATTGTCGTAGCCAAAATGCTAATTACTGGTAAAAAAACGAAAAATGCCGCGATGTACATTATTGAAGAAGCCAATACATCCGTGGCGGTCATTTTGCCTTTTGTAACTCTCGCATAAATGTAAAGAGACAAAGTGGATAAAGCGGAAAACACAAGGAAGTACGCCAGCTTGCCCTTCATGGGAGTAACCAGCACGACGACGTAAGTGATAAATGCGGAAACAGTTAGAATTAAATATCTGGGTAGTCGCGCTTTTAAACTTGGATTCCAGGGTCTTTGTGGCTGCACTTCAATACTCATTTACTTACCCTTTCTCACAGTTCTACGAACTGTAAAATCGGCAGCGAAATTAACCAATAAGGTAAGAACGAATAGCACAAATCCTGCAGCTAAAAGGGCTTTAACCTCATCTTGACCAGCCTCTCCCCAGCGAAGAATTATGTGCGAAGCCACGTTTCCGCCAGTGCCAAACAAGATTTTCAAATTAGCATCGTAGACGATATTTAACACCGTATAGATTGCGACAGTTTCTCCGAATGCTCGACCTAGTCCAAGCATTGCGCCACCTACAGCTCCATTTGCTCCAAAAGGAAGTACTACGGCTCGGATCATTCCGATTTTCGAAGCACCCAACGCAAAAGCGGCTTGGATTCTATCTAACGGAGTTTGAGAAAAAACCTCACGGGAGACGCTAGTAACAATTGGAATAATCATTACAGAAAGCACGAGACCAGCTACAAATGGGGAACGTGTGTACAAAGGTGAAGGAACATCAAAAAGCGGAATCCATCCAAAATACTTATTTATTAACTTGGCCCAATACTCTGCGCTGGGCATCAATACAAAGTACCCCCAGAGTCCAAATAGAATAGATGGGAAAGATGCCATTAAATCAATTACGGTTGTTAAGGCTCCCTTTATTTTTGTGGGGGCATAAAAATTCAAATAAAGAGCGGTCAATACGGAAATTGGCACCGCAACGAAAAGTGCGATTAGGGCAATGACAACCGTGCCAATCAACATCGCGCCGATACCAACATCAGTAACGGTTTCTCCATTTTCGTCAACGTATGCTTGCCACTCAAACTGAGTCAGAAAATCAAGACCACGATCGTTAAATACGGAAAGTCCTCTGACAAGTAGGAAAGCACCTATTGCGGATAGGATTAGCAAGTTGACTAAGCCGAAGACTGTAACTGTGGACCGAAAGAAAATATCGGAAGGTCTAGGTTTGTGGGAGACCTTCCTTTTCGCAGGGTTGGTGCTGGAGTCGGTCAATGAAGCCACGGGCGGATACTGCTATTTATCATCCCCCTCCGGGTTGAGTAATAGTTAACGGAAGGTGAACGAGTGGTGAAATGTCGTTCTGGCAATAGGCTCTGCCATCATGGCTAGCGAAAACCCCCCTCTGATTTGGATTGATTGCGAGATGACGGGTTTATCCCTCGAAAGTGATGCTCTAGTCGAGATTGCGGTCTTAATTACTGACGAGAAGTTAAATGTCCTAGGCGATGGAGTGGATCTAGTTATCGCTACCTCTCCAGAAAAATTAGCTGGCATGCGGGATGAAGTACGCGCCATGCATACAGAGTCGGGATTAATTAATGAAATTCCCAAGGGTGTAACGATTTCTGAAGCTGAAGCAGCGGTTTTGAATTATTTATCTGCCCACACTCAACCTGGAAAATCTCCACTGGCCGGCAACTCGGTAGGGATGGATCGAAACTTTATTGCTAGAGATATGCCAGCACTAAATGATTTTTTGCATTATAGAACTGTTGATGTCTCTTCAATCAAAGAATTGGCTAAACGTTGGTACCCCAAGGTTTATTTCAATGCCCCTAAGAAAACTGGAAATCATCGTGCATTAGGCGACATTAAAGATTCCATTGAAGAGCTGCGTTATTACCAATCTCAAATTTTTATTCCGCAGAGCTAAACATTCAAGCGCTTGAGTGCGGACGCAATACCCTCGCCTTTCTGTAATTCAATTGCTTCAAAAACTAGCTCGGCTTTGAACTTGTTTTCTAATCTGAAAATTAACTGCTTTGCACCCAACAAATCTCCAATCAAATGAAGTACAAAAGTCTTTTCGCTCATTCTCGCTAGCAAATCGCCACCACGTAACTCCACATTTAAATCTGAAGCACATTTGATTATCTGGTCATCCTTTAGATCACCTAATTGAATTGAGATTAGAGCGGTGTGCCTACCGGTACGTTCGGCCCAGGAAATTAGACGTTGTGAACTCTCGTAAAAGTAGAGCGGGGCGAGCAACCCAGTTAGTGGGTCATAGATACCCTCATCAAAATAGGCCATAAGAGAAGTTATTGCCTTAATACAAGACCAGAAAACCCTTTTCTCATACCCTATTCTTTGCTTCATGCGCCTAGTCCCCAAAAAAGTACACGCAATCGCAGCTACTTTGGTCAGCATTGAAGCAGTATTTCTGCTGGCCCTAGGAATCTACTTGTTGATTAGAACTGTGACCTCTGAAGTTGAAGAGCTAGATGCAGTAATTGCAGAGATTGTTTTCTTATTTTTTGGAAGCGCTGGCCTAACATTTGCTGGCCGTGGCTTTCGTCAACAAAGAAATTATGGTCGTGGCCCCACTGTTATGGCTAATTTAATCGCCATTGGCGTTGCCTATTACATGATTGATGGCGATAGAGTTTTAATTGGAGCAGTGCTTGGAGGATTTGCGGTTTTAACATTGCTATCTGCCCTAGCTGCTATTCCAAAATCAAGTAAGCCTTACCAGGGAACAACCTCTTGATCCTCCCAAAGCACACCGGTTGTATCTCCCTGATTAAACTCTCGAACAGCTAACCAAACCGCTGTGGCCGCGCCTTCTTGCGCGCTACGTGGAGCATCGGGTCCGCCCATATCTGTGCGGCTGTGATTTGGACAGATAGCATCAACTAAGAAACCTCTTGCGCCATGTCCAGTTTCATGTGCCAAGTTTCTAACTAGCGCGTTTACGCCCGCCTTCGAAATTCGATAAGGAGCTAATCCGCCAACATTTCCTGGACCAGACATTCTTCCGAGACATGCAGAGAAGATAATGACTCGACCATTTCTCGCCTCAGCCATGGGTGCACCAATTGCGTTGACCAGGGTAAAGACAGAGTTGAGATTAATATCCATAACGCGGGACCACTCTGCATCGTTGGTGCGTAATGTCTTGGCCATCTTTTCGCTCATAACGCCATGCGCTAACACCAAGATCTCGGGAACGCCGTACTTGTTGAGGAGTTGTTGGGCCATCTGACGGGTGGCCGCGATGTCCTGTAGATCTACCAATTCAAAAGGGATGCCGAGCTCGGTTGCAGCGCTCTGAGCATTTTGCTCGGCCCAATCCCCGACTGGCGCCGGTCACAAAAGCTAATCCCATGGGGCGAGGGTGCCCTAGGTCCGGCAAAGATGCAGGTTGAAACTGTGGCCAATCACGCTCGGGCCAGGTGGAGTGCTCTCCTCTAACGCAGATAGGCTTTCTCTCTGTGGCGAGCATGACTCCAGATAACAAATTCGGCGGCTCATTTGGATCAAATGAGTGGCTCGTCGATGAAATGTATGAACGTTATTTAGCCGATCCCAACTCTGTTGAAGATGATTGGAAAGAGTTCTTCGCTGGATACAAGCCCGGAAACAACACAGCAACGGCAACTTCAGCAGGTGTCCCACCAATTCCAAAGCGGCAACAGCAGCCGCAAGCGCCGGTCAATGCAGTTGTTACTCCTGAACCAGTAGTTGCGCCAACACCACAACCAACAGTTAGACCAACCTCCCAACCAACTCCAACACCTGCACAAGCTGTTGCTAAACCCGCCCCACAAGTTTCAGCGCCCACATCTGCACGGGTAGAACCACTCCGCGGAGTTGCCAATCGAGTTGTGCAGAGCATGGAAGCTTCTTTAACTGTTCCGACTGCGACCAGCGTAAGAGCTGTTCCAGCTAAATTAATGATTGATAATCGAACTGTTATTAATAATCATTTGAAGCGAGCACGTGGCGGAAAAGTATCTTTCACCCATCTAATCGGTTACGCGATGATTAAAGCGATGCGCGAGATGCCTGAGATGAACGCATTCTTTACTGAGCAAGATGGCAAACCGGCAATCGGATTTCCTGATCACATCAATTTGGGAATCGCAATTGACTTGGCTAAAGAGGATGGCTCTCGCCAATTATTAGTTCCATCAATTAAGGGATGCGAGAATCTAGATTTTGGTCAGTTCTGGTCTGAGTATGAAGCATTAGTAAAGAAAGCGCGCAAAGGTGCTCTAACTGTTGAAGATTTTGCTGGGACAACTGTTTCACTCACAAATCCAGGAACGATCGGAACGGTTCACTCAGTTCCACGTTTGGTTCAGGGACAGGGATTAATTCTCGGCGTTGGAGCAATGGATTATCCAGCTGAGTTCCAAGGGGCCAGCGAGGAAACCATTGCTGATCTGGCGATTTCCAAAGTTGTCACACTTACCTCTACATATGACCACCGCATTATTCAAGGTGCTCAATCAGGTGATTTCTTGCGCCGGATACATGAAATTCTCTTGGGGGCCGAAGATTTCTATAGTGAGATTTTTGCTGCGTTGCGAATCCCCTATGTTCCAATTCATTGGCATGCTGATATTCCAGAAGGAAAAGATCAGCTCAATAAGGCGGCTCGTGTTCAGCAATTGATTCAGGCCTACCGCACAAGCGGACATTTAATGGCTGACATAGATCCACTTGAATACAAACAGCGTAGCCATCAAGATCTTGATGTTGTCACCCATGGATTAACACTGTGGGATTTAGATCGAGAGGTTGCGACTGGTGGTTTCGGTGGTCGTCCTTACGCAAAGTTGAGGAATATTCTCGGCACTCTTCGTGACTCATACTGCCGTTCAATTGGAATCGAATACATGTATATCGATTCTCCTGAAGAGCGTAAATGGATTCAGAGTCAGGTTGAAGTTGGTTCACCATTCTTCCCACGTGAAGAGCAGCTAAGGATTCTTCGCAAATTAAATTCCGCAGAAGCTTTTGAAACCTTCCTGCACACTAAGTTCGTAGGACAGAAGCGCTTCTCACTAGAGGGTGGGGAATCTGTTATTCCTCTTCTTGATGCGATTGCCCGTTATGCTGCGAAAGCCGAGCTTGATGAGGTTTGCATTGGAATGCCGCACCGTGGTCGTCTAAATGTGTTGGCAAATGTTGCCGGAAAGTCCTACGGACAAATATTCCAGGAGTTTGAGGGTCACTACCAAGAGAATGAAGTTCAAGGTTCTGGTGATGTTAAGTATCACCTTGGGACCTATGGTGATTTCGTTACCGAATCAGGTGATAAGACCAAGATTTATCTTGCCGCCAACCCTTCACATTTAGAGGCGGTTAACCCGGTTCTAGAGGGAATCGTTCGAGCCAAGCAGGATCGAAAGAATGTAAAGAGTGCTTTTTCAGTACTTCCGATATTGATTCACGGAGATGCGGCTTTTGCTGGTCAGGGCGTAGTTGCTGAAACCCTCAACATGTCGCAGCTGCGCGGCTATCGCACTGGCGGCACAATTCATGTTGTTATTAACAATCAGGTTGGCTTTACAACATCACCTGAGTCAGCCCGCTCCTCTCGTTACTCCACCGATATTGCAAAGTTGATTCAAGCTCCGGTATTTCATGTAAATGGAGATGATCCCGAAGCATGCGTACGTGTAGCGCGAGTAGCGTTCGAGTACCGTCAAACCTTTAACAAAGATGTTGTTATCGACATGGTTTGCTATCGCCGCCGTGGACACAATGAAGGTGATGAACCAAGTTTCACACAACCCCGTATGTACAAGTTAATTGATGCCAAGCGCACTACCCGTGTTCTATACGCAGAAGCATTGGTGGGTCGTGGCGATATAACTCAGGAAGAGTCTGATCAAATTGCTCGTGAGTTCCAGGCGCAATTGGAAGGCATCTTCAACATTGTTCATGACAAACTGCCAGAGCAGCCAGCCTTTAGCAAGCTAGAAACCTTTGATCCACTTAAGACCAATACCGCAATCTCGGAATCTGTTGCTAAACAGATTGCAGCTACTCAAGTGGCGGTACCTGAAAACTTCAAAGTGCATCCAAAGTTGATGCCACAATTACAACGTCGTGTCACTATGTTGGATGATGGAACTATCGATTGGTCCGGCGGTGAAATGCTGGCTTTTGGCTCACTATTACTAGAAGGTCATCCGGTTCGTATTGCGGGACAGGATGTTGGACGAGGAACTTTCTCCAACCGTCATGCGGTAATTAGAGATCATGAAGATGGCAGCGAATGGATTCCACTTCGCGCTCTTCTTGATAATGAAAACCAGTTCTTTGTAGTTGACTCGCTGCTCTCGGAATACGCTGCAATGGGCTTTGAATATGGGTATTCGGTTGAACGGGAAAATGCTTTAGTACTTTGGGAGGCGCAGTTTGGTGACTTTGCAAATGGTGCCCAGACCATAATTGATGAGTTCATCTCCTCTTCCCTACAGAAATGGGGAGAGCGCTCCTCGGTCGTATTGCTCTTGCCTCATGGTTACGAGGGACAAGGTCCGGATCACTCATCTGGCCGCATCGAACGATTCCTAACTTTGTGCGCTGAAAACAATATGACGGTCGCACAGCCTTCATCCCCTGCCTCCTATTTCCACTTGTTGCGTTAAATCAATGTTGCGATCGAAGGCGGCTGCCTCAAAACTCTCCGACTTTACCTCGGGAACTTTCCGACCATTTATTGGTGATGAATCGGTAAGCAACGCCAGCAAGTTAATTCTTTGCAGCGGCAAGATCTATTGGGAATTAGTAGCAGAACGCGCTAAATCTGGAGATAACTCAGTAGCCATCGCTCGAGTAGAGCAGTTGTATCCGCTCCCTGTTAATGAAATTGTGGCTGAAATAAACAAACATCCAAACGCACAAGTTGTTTGGGTGCAGGATGAACCAGCAAATCAAGGTCCATGGCCATTTGTTTCG
>JBJOIM010000030.1:0-10864 GCA_046047175.1 Actinomycetota bacterium
AATCTCAGAGATTTTCACTCCACAAATTGAGCCAGTTATGAGCTTTGCATTTGGATGAATTTTGGCAGCTTTAAAAAAATCCCTAAAAGTTGTCTGCCTTTTCAAATGACTCTTGAGCGTCCTTGAGTCAAAACCTGTAAGCCATGAGATTACTTTGATGAGTTCAGTTTCCGATCGGCCTTTTCGCTCCACCTTATTTACATAGTGAACATAGACATCAGCAACTGGCATTTCAAAGACTTTGTGCACAACATAAGCATAATTGAAGGAAGAAGAGTCGCCCTATAAGCCGGAGTGTTTGTGAGGCCGGTAATCCTTGACCACGCTTTACCCGGACCATAATGTTTGCCCATGATCGGGAAACTGCACGGGACTGTGATTGATTGCAAGGACCCAATTGCGTTATCAAAATTCTATGCAGAAATTCTTGGGTATACGGTTGTTCAATCTGAATCTGATTGGTCTGTAATAGGAATTTCACAGGATCTGCCAGGGATAGCTTTTCAACATATCTCCAACTATGTCGCACCGTCATGGCCCAACGGGGATGTTCCTACTCAAGTGCACTTCGACATTAGAGTGGACGATTTTGATCTTGCTCTTAAGGAGATTGAGGCTCTTGGAGGAAGATTACTTTCAAGGTCCAGTGACACTTTCTGGGTCTGTGTTGACCCTGAAGGTCATCCGTTCTGCATCATTAAACAATAAAAGGAAGAGTCGCCCTATAAGCCGGATTCTGTCTAACTATTGCTAGCGAGATCACCATCCATCTAGGTCTGCAATTACTTGCAGACTCAAGCAACCTACCCGGTGACTTGTGTGGGCACACTCAAACGCCACCTGCATGGTCTTGCTCCAAGTTGGGTTTACCAAGCTACGCAAATCACTTCGCGCACTGGTGGTCTCTTACACCACCGTTTCACCCTTACCAATATTGCTATTGGCGGTCTGTTCTCTGTTGCACTAGTCCCGCGGATTGCTCCGGGTGGGTATTACCCACAACTTTGCCCAATGGAGTCCGGACTTTCCTCGGTGTCCTTGAAGTGAATCAAGAACAACGCGGTGATCCGGGCGACTCTTCTTGAGGTGAAGAATACTTGTCATTTACTGGTGTTGTCTCTCGAGTTCCTTTAGGGTGGCACACATGATTACAACAGTTGATGCAGATTTCCTTGCCCTGCCTCTTGAGGCGGTATCGGATGCCGCTATTAGCGCAGCCACGGCAGCAGGCGCCTCTCATGTTGATGTGCGCATCGAAAAAACCCGTACCGGCTTCCTGTCACTCCGAGATGCAAAGCCTGAGACGCAATCGGATGAAACTAATTTTGGTATTGGCGTGCGAGTGATTGTTGCTGGCGCATGGGGGTTTGCGTCTTCGCCTCATGTCAGCGTTGATACTGCAAGAAAGCTTGCAGCTACCGCTGTTGCTATGGCTAAAACATCTAAGCCGTTATCAACTGAAGAAATTGCTCTTGCACCAGAGCCCGTGTACGCCAATAAAACTTGGGTATCTGCTTATGAAATAGATCCGTTTTCGGTTTCAGATGCGGACAAGAAAGACCGTCTTGCCTCTTTGAGTTCTAGATTGTTGGCGTCATCTCGTGTTAATCACACGAGTGCTCACACCATGTATGTGAAGGAACAAAAGCATTACGCAGACTCTGCCGGCACCAGTACAACTCAACAAAGGGTTCGGGTACAAACTCAGATTGAAGCGATTTCGATTGGTGCACATGGATTTGAAGCAATGCGCACATTGGCGCAACCTGCTGGCTACGGCTGGGAGTGGATGGGTGACTCAATATGGAATTGGGATGCTGAGATAGAACAGCTACCAACATTGCTAGCTGAAAAAGTGGCAGCGCCCTCTGTAGAGCCTGGTCGTTATGACTTGCTGATTCACCCATCAAACCTTTGGCTAACAATTCATGAATCAATTGGCCATGCCACAGAGCTAGATCGCGCGATTGGTTATGAAGCTAATTACGCGGGCACTTCATTTGCGACCCCAGACAAGTTGGGTAATTTGAAGTATGGCTCGGCCCTAATGAATGTAACCGGAGATCGAAATACTCCACATGGTTTAAGCACCGTTGGTTGGGATGATGAAGGTGTTGCAGCCCAGAAGTGGGACATTGTTAAAGATGGCGTTTTGGTTGGCTACCAATTGGATCGTCGAATAGCAGCACGAGTGAACCAAGAGCGCAGCAATGGCTGTGCCTTTTCCGACTCCCCTGCGCATGTTCCGATTCAGCGCATGCCAAATGTTTCTTTGCAGCCAAATCCAAATGGTCCAACTTTGGAAAAGTTAATCGAATCAGTTGAAGATGGTATTTACATCCTGGGTGATAAATCCTGGTCAATTGATATGCAGCGCTACAACTTCCAATTTACTGGTCAACAGTTCCACCGTATTAAGAATGGAAAGATTGTTGGACAGCTAAAGGATGTCGCTTATCAAGCCACCACAACAGATTTCTGGGGAGCTATGAAAGCAGTTGGTGGCCCATCCACATATGTACTAGGCGGCGCATTCAACTGCGGCAAAGCACAACCCGGACAGGTCGCCGCAGTTAGCCATGGATGTCCAGCCGCGGTATTCGACAAAATAAATGTTTTAAATACAGTAGCGGAGGCGGGCAAATGATTTCAGCACAAGATCTGATTGAGAAAATCCTCTCTCGCTCCACAACCGATGACTGCATAGTTGTTGTAAAAGATAAAACTCAAGCCAACCTTCGTTGGGCCAGCAGCACTTTGACAACAAATGGTGTTATCCAAGAAAGAAATGTCACTGTTATTGCCTTCATCGCGATGGATGGCTCGATGGCATCCGGTGGAGTTTCTCGAACCAATGTTTCTGAGTCTGATATCGATGCACTACTTTCAGAGGCCAGCGCGGCAGCAAAGGCTGCAGGAGCTGCAGAAGACTTTGCTCCATTGGCCAAAGATGTAACTTTTGGAAATTGGAGCGCGCCACATAATCCAACGGGACCTGATGTCTTTTCCAATTTCGCGCCAGAGCTTGGCGAGATGATGCGTCGCTCGCAGGCGGATGCAATTGAGTTGTTTGGCTATGCAGAACACACCCATGAAACTATTTGGGTTGGTTCAAAAGGTGGCATGAGATTGCGTCACGACTCCCCTGTTGGTCGCGTCGAAATGACTGGAAAATCTCATGGTCGTTCTCGTTCTACTTGGGATGGAATCGAGACTCATGACTTTAAGAATGTCTCAGTAGAAAAAATCGATAGAAATATTCGTCAGCGTTTAGCTTGGCAGGAGAAGAAAGTTGATCTACCTGCTGGCAAGTACGACACCATCCTTCCTTCGGGATCGGTTGCAGATCTATATGTCTACATGATGTGGGTTGCTGGCGGTCGTGATGCCTTTGAGGGTCAAAGCGTGTTTTCCAAAAAAGGTGGAGGCACTCGAGTTGGAGAAAAATTAGCCAATGTTGGTCTGCAGTTGTTTAGCGATCCAACTAATTCCACACTTCCTGGCTCTCCTTTTGTTTCAGCTTCAGCAAGCAGCCCATTCACCTCTGTCTTTGATAATGGCCAAAAGAGTTCACGGGTTGATTGGATTAAAGATGGAGTATTGCAATCACTTGTTCAAACCCGTGCCAGTGCAAAATTAACCTCTCTGCCCTACACACCAATCGGCGATAACCTGATTATGAGTGTTGACGGTGCAACCGGCTCACTTGAAGACTTGGTTAAGAAAGTAGATAACGGATTACTCCTCACGACCCTGTGGTACATCCGCTTGGTTGATCCAAACTCCTTGTTGTTGACTGGCTTAACCCGCGATGGCGTTTATTACGTTAAAAATGGCGAGGTGCAAGGCGCCACCAACAACTTCCGTTGGAATGACTCCCCTGTAAATGCGCTATCTCGTATCGCGCATGCGGGAAGCTCTGAGTGGACTCAGCCTCGCGAATGGGCTGGAGATGTCACCAGCATGCAGGTACCACCAATGGTTATCAAAGATTTCAATATGTCGACTGTGAGCCCGGGCAACTAAACCCTTAAGTGCCCGCGTTCATTCGTTGAACGTATTGCCATCAAATTATCAGATGGCCAAATTGAAATCGATGAGATGCTGCATGGCGAAACATCGATGTTGAAAATCGCTGTTGCATCAACCTTCATGGCTGCAGCTAGCGCAGTTTTGATGATTCCATTATGAGTTACTACGCAAATCTTTTTACCAGGATACTCGCCAACCAATCCCAGCAACCCCTGAACGGCGCGAGCCATCGCTGATTCATAAGACTCTCCTCGCGGAGGCGAATATGAGGCGCTAGCAAGCCACTCGGCATACTCCTCAGTATATTGCTTGCTTACTTCATCTATTGAAAGTCCATCCCAATCTCCAAAGGAGCATTCAATCCAGATCGGATCTACTATCGGAACCAGGCCAGTTGTTTTTGAGATCTCAGCAGCGGTTTGCATTGTGCGATTAAGTGGCGATGAAATCAAAACCTCCGGGGCAATTTTTGAAATCTCTGCAGCTACCAAGTCCGCTTCAATCAATCCTTTTGCGGTCAACTCCGGATTCAGCGGACCATCACCAGAAAACTTCCGGAATGGCGTAAGAGGGGTTTCGCCATGTCGCACTAGGTAAACGGTTGTTGGTACTTCATTTGAAATTAGTCGTTCTGTTAAGTAATTGAGACGAATCGGTTCTCTTGCTGAAGCAACTACACCATCTAGCGCCTCATTCACTAAACGATCTGCATGTGTATTTGATTCACGTGGAATCCAGATGTAATCAATCAGTTCATGAGCATGAATACTGCGCGCCTCTAGTGCTAGTTGCCGCATCTCTGGATGGCGAATCTTCCAATTTCCACTCATCTGTTCAACAACTAACTTGCTATCAAGTCTTACTTCGATTTTTGCATTCGCGTCGATCTCGTGAGCCGCCTTTAAACCAGCAATTAATCCCCGATATTCAGCGACATTGTTGGTGGCGACACCAATTTTTCCGGAAACTTCAGCTAGAACTGTGTCACCTTCATAAACCACCGCGCCGTATGCAGCTTGTCCAGGGTTTCCTCGAGATCCACCATCTGCAGTAACAATGAGAGATCGTGACATCATTAAATACGTACCAATATTCTGCGGCACTCTTCGCACCGCACAACTTCATCATCTGGCAAAGAATTTATACGGCTTAGGTCTGCGGCGTTAATACTTAAATTACATCCCTGACATGCACCTGCATGCAATCGAGCAGCGCCAATTCCATCGGCACCGGCGCGTATTTTTTCATATAGAGCCAAAAGTTCCGGTTCAACCACTTTAGCTAGCTGCTCTCTATCTGAAGTTGTAGCGTTCTTGGCTCGATTAATTTCTTCTAGGGACGTTTCTTTTTCCTTAGCCAGCGCGGTAACCTCAATATGCAAAGCATCCCGCTCCGCAGCTAGAGAGTTAATTCTTTGGTCTAGGGCATCAATTCTTACCATGACCTCTAATTCAATCTCTTCTAACTCTGCTCTGCGCTTTGCAAGAGAAGTTAGTTCGTGTTGAAGTTGTTCCAACTCTTTCGGAGTTCCCAAACCAGATGCCAAACGCTTTTCATCTTTTTCAATTCTCGACACAACCTGCTCTACATCTACCTCAGATTTAGAAAGTTCATGCTTGATATCACTTTTTTCAGTCTCAGCGGCGACGCATAGATCTCGCGCTGTTGCATATGCAATGGTTTTTTCATCTAACAACTTCGTGACCGGAAGATTACGAGCTTTGTGATCTAGTTGAATAAGTGAAGAGTCCAACGCCTGCAATGCCAGGAGTTTTTCTTGGGCAGATTTCGAAGCTTTCATCACTGCCCTACTTTAGGCTAACTCTCAGGAATCCATAACTCGCGCAACTTTTCTTCGTGCCTTACCCTCTTTTCATGAAAACAAAGGGCCTCAGCAAAATCACGGTATTGGTTTTACTTGCCACCCTTGTTTCAGTGCCATCCACAAATGCGGCTAAGGCTCCTGTCGCAGGAGCGAAATGTAAGAAATTGAATCAGGTTCAGATTCACAAGAATAAGAGTTTCAAATGTATTAAGACCAAGAAAGGGTTGGTCTGGAATAAAGGCACACCAATTAAATCTGCAGTTGCTCCTGCCCCCAGTCCAACTCCGACTCCGACGCCTACCGTAGTTGTAACACCTACACCGACCCCTACTCCCGCAACTTCAGTAGTCGGTTACACATTGGAGCAGGTGCGGGCGAACAATTCTTCAGCCAGTTGTTGGACCATAATTGATGGCTTTGTTTATAACTTAACGCAGTGGATTAACTCTCACCCGGGAGGTCCAGGGGTAATTCGTTCCCTTTGTGGAACAGATGGAACAGCCTCCTTTAAGGCACAACATGAAAATCAAAATTCGCCAGCTCAGAGACTAAATGGTTATCTGCTCGGACCGGTAAGGAAGTAACTATTTTTTCTTAAGGGAATTGATATTTAATCTAATCATTTTTATCAACAACTCTTGATCTACCTTCCAGTCAACTGGCACCTGTACCGTCTTTTTATTGACCTTGTAATCTGCCAAATCCTTTTTCATCGTCTCAATAACCTCTGAATTAAATGGCGCAATCAATACATGGTTCTTCGCCACAGATACCCCGAAAAGATAATCATTATTAAGTTTCAGCATAGGCTGATTCCAAGCAATCACAAGCTCAAGCTTGGGATATTTCTTTTGAATAACCGAGAAGATCTTCTTAACTGTTTTCTGCTTAATTGCATCATGCTGTTCGAGAAAACCAGCAAAATCCGTAAATCGCTTCGAGCTTTTTGATCCCCTGGAGTACATCACCAAAGCATTTGCATGCGCCTGACTAAAGCCATGCTCTTCCTTCAAATAAGCAATCTGCTGTGGGTATTTAAGGTCCGCAATGTCTTTCATTACAGAGTGCCAATAGCGCATCGGCTGTCCGTATTTGGCTTCAATCTTTGGAAAGTAGGCTGCTCGATCGCCTTTTTCTGGAGTCACTTATTCCTCGAAATTTATCTAGGACCAGCCGGTCTATGACCGCATCCCTGTGGCTTGCTGCAGCAACAGGTGCAGCTTCCCTCAGGACATCCACATGGACATTTGAAAGTGTCGCTCATACCTGGAGTTTACTGCAGAAAAGGCTCGGTAATCTTATCGAGTGAAAAGGGAAACTTCTAAGGTTCTTCAAATGTATAGAAACTCTCCTTCCCCTCAACGCGAAACCATGTTGGAGATGCGCAAAGTGATTCTTGAAATTATCCCTAATGCTGAAGAGGTAATTAGTTACGGAATGCCAGCTTTCAAAATCGATGGAAATATAGTCGCAGGGCTCCTATCAAATAAGAATCATGTGGGGTATTACCCTTTTAGTGGATCAGTACTAACTCACTTCCCAAAAGAGCTAAGTAAATATAAAACCACGAAAAGCGCCATACATGTTCCAATCGATAAGCCTTTACCAAAGGGCCTGATGGCAAAGCTAATTAAGGCAAGAATTTCTCAATGCCCAGTAAAGCAGGGCAAGGTAGATCTAAAGAAGTATGAGTCCAAAGACGCTGTATGGCTTGAATTGGGCTTGGCAGCTCCCGCCAGAAGAGGGTTGGTCGATAACGGAATTTTGAAACTCTCGGATTTGAAGAAATACAACAAAGCCCAACTTGCCGAGATCCACGGAATTGGATCGAACGCTCTTGGAATTTTATTGAAGGCTATGAAAGCCAATAAACGCTAGCGGAATCTCGCACTAATATCTTGTATTCAATCATGTGCCTTCTAATTGCAGCCGTATCAGAATGAAATCTTGAAATTATTTCGTTCACTTCCTTCTCTGGATATTTGACTCCTGGCTCAAACTCCAATGCAATCTGTCTGAGAACCGCAATCTTTTTATTTGCCTTTACGGGAATGTGAGTCAGCGTGCCATCTGACTTAAAAAACTGAGCTACTGGAACCTCCTCCATTCCATTAGTTTAAACGTAGAATTCCTAAAATTAAGTTTAATCATCGAGGTCCCCGTAAGATTCCATCGTGCGTTATGAATTCAAGACCAGTGGCGAATTATTCGAATGGCGAGGTCCGGCTCCTTATTACTTTGTAAAAGTGGATTCCAAAACCTCAGCGCTCATTAAACAACGATCGCGGGCGCTGTCTTATGGCTGGGGCGTATTGCACGTAAATGGTGAAATTTCCGGAATAAAGTTTGAAACCGCTCTAATTCCGCAGAACGAGCTTTACTACTTTCCGATAAAAAATGCAGTACGCCAGCCATTGGATTTACAGCTAGATGACTTTGTAAAAATACAATTCAACTTAGGGAAAATGGAAGGTTAAATCATGGAGTTAATAACTTGCCTTTGGTTTGATGGTAGAGCCCGCGAAGCAGCTAATTTCTACGCCAGTATTTTTCCTGATAGCTCTGTTGAAGATAACTGGATTGCTCCAACCGACACTTCGGGTAACAAACAAGGGGAAGAAATCGTTGTGAATTTCAAGATTTTTGGTCAACCATTTATTGGATTAAATGGCGGACCGCAGTTTCCTCACTCAGAAGCAATTTCCTTTCAAATTCCATGTTCTAATCAAGATGAAATCGATAAATATTGGGATCTACTTACCAAAGATGGCGGCCAGGAAAGCCAATGTGGTTGGCTGAAAGACAAATTTGGAATTTCTTGGCAGGTGACCTCCCCCGAAATGCTTAAATATCTCAACGGCAATGATACAGAAGGTGCTGCACGTGCGACCCAGGCGATGATTAAGATGAAAAAGATTAACTTGGCAGAGATGGAAATAGCCTACTCCAACAAGTGATTGTGAGGCTTTATATCGCTTAAGTGAGAACTTTGCGTTATGTGAAGGAATGGCTCAGAACGCAAAACGTTTTGGCAATGTCAATTGGAAATAGACTTAAACCAATCTGCAATTTGATTAAATTTAGCCATATTAATTTTTAGTAATCCAGTTCTATTTTTTGAAACTAATTTTGCCTTAATCAGGGGCCGTAAATGAAGTTGAATAGATTGATTACTAAATTTAGTCTTCTTGGTAAGGGTCTCTATAGACATATCTTCAGTCGCCAGTTTTTCTAGAATCCGTCTTGATTGTGGCGCTTTGAGGGCCTCGAGAAACTCGGCCATTTCGACTTCCTGCTTCTTCACCCAATCATTGTAGCGATGCAGGTGCATTGAAACTTTTTGTGGGCGCTGAGGGTTTTGAACCCCCGACCTACTCGGTGTAAACGAGCCGCTCTACCGCTGAGCTAAGCGCCCTTCAACTGCTGGCGAAGTCTATAACGAAGCCAGTGCAGTCTTGTAATCGGCAAGATTTCGCGCTTCTGCGGGGCTATTTACGACGCTCCAACGCACGATTCCGCTCTTATCGATGACAAATGTTCCGCGTAATGCAAGACCACGCTCTGAGTTAAAAACTCCGTACTTTTGAGCGACCGCTCCATGAGGCCAAAAATCAGATAGCAATGGGAAGTTATATCCCTCTTTTTCGGCAAAAACCTTTTGGGTGAACATGGCGTCGCACGAGATTGCCAGCAGTTCAACATTGTCATTTTGGAATACCGATAGATCATCGCGAAGTGCGCAGAGCTCCCCGGTGCATGTGCCAGTGAAAGCAAATGGGAAGAAAACTACGACGACATTCTTCTTGCCGCGGAAAGAGGAAAGTGAAACCTTCTCACCAAACTGATTTGGTAATTCGAAATCTGGCGCTTCCTGGCCAACTGAGATGGTCATTTATTTTCTTCCGCTCTTTCGGGCAACAAGTCGTGTTGCGGTCCAATCTTTGGATGCTGGAATTGTGGAGGTAAGACTTAATCCTGCGGTTTGTGCTGCATCTTGAATATCACTTGGTTCAACATGACCATCACGTCCAACCTTTGGAGTGAATAACCAAATCGGTCCACTTTCGGAGAGATAGGTCAAGCAATCAACAAGTTCATCAGTTAGATCACCATCATCTTCACGCCACCAAGAGATAACTAGATCTACAACTTCTTGAGAGTCCTCATCTAGTAAATCGTTGCCTGTAGTTTGGTAAATCTCTTTACGAATCGTATCGTCAATATCATCACCAAAGCCGCGCTCTAAAACGAGAAAGCCAGATTGGATTCCCATACGGGCTGCCAGCTGACCTGGCCCCACCGGGGTACTCAATGCCTTCTCCTTTTCTCTAAATAAACTCACTCTTGGCAAAACAAGTGGGACAAGTCCACACGTCCCAGCCCTATTCCGCAACTCCGCGACCGGTATTTCGGGCCCATAGATTGGGTGGATTTCACACGTGCCGATTTCACTATAGGCGGCAAAGCGCGCCAAGATAGGCCTGTGAGCCCCAATCAAAATGAGATTAACTCCCTTCCGGACCTTCACGTCGATCAGTTGGTGGATTCCAACCCAGAAGAGACCGCGGAGTGGCATCAATCCTTTGATTCCCTAGCCAAGATCGGTGGCCCCACCAGAGCCCGTTACATGATGTTGTCGCTTTTGAAGCGCGCACATGAGGCCAACATTGATTTACCAAATCTTCGTCTCACCGATTACATGAACACTATTCCGCCAGAAAAGGAACCAAAGTTTCCTGGTGATGAATTTCTAGAGCGTCGCATTCGTGCATATATTCGCTGGAACGCAGCGATCATGGTGCACCGTGCTCAGCGTCCTGGCGTTGGAGTTGGTGGGCATATTTCAACCTTCGCATCTTCAGCTGCGCTCTACGAGGTTGGTTTCAATCATTTCTTTAAAGGTAAAGAACACCCTGGCGGCGGCGATCAGATTTTCTTCCAAGGTCATGCCTCCCCTGGTATGTATGCCCGCGCATTTTTGGAGGGTCGCTTAACAGAACATCAACT
>JBJOIM010000031.1:0-10681 GCA_046047175.1 Actinomycetota bacterium
GCAACTTTGGTAAATAAGGGACTCGAGATTATCGAAGCTCATTTCTTATTTGATATTCCATATTCAAAAATCGAAGCGGTTATACATCCGCAATCTGTTGTACATTCAATGGTGGAGTTCAAAGATGGATCAACCATTGCACAAGCCTCTCCACCTAATATGAAAGGTCCAATCGCTTATGCGATGGGATATCCAGATCGCGTAGCCGATGCCATGCCAGCCATTGATTGGAAACAATCACACAGCTGGAGCTTTGAACCGATTGATAATGAGAGGTTTCCAGCCGTCGATTTGGCGCGCAGATGTGGTGCCTTGGGTGGATCCGTTGCGGCGATGTACAACGCTGCTAATGAGGTTGCGGTAGCAGCTTTTATGAAGGAAGAGATTCCATTCACAGCAATTGTGGATACTATTGAAGCGACGGTAACCAAACTTGGTGGCAATGCGATATCTGTGGTTAGAGATATATCTGATGTCAGCGCCATCGAAAAAGATGCGCGCCGGGTAGCGCAAGAAGCGCTAACGCGGCGATAGGAGAGTTCGTGGGTTTTCTCGGTGTAATTGCATTTGTCGTTGCCTTGCTCTTGTCGGTGATGGTCCATGAGTATGGGCATTACGCCACGGCTCGTCGTTATGGCATGCGGGTTACTGAGTTCTTCTTAGGTTTTGGAAAACGGATTTGGTCTACCCAGCGGGGCGAGACTGAGTTTGGTTTAAAGGCGATCCCTGCTGGTGGTTACTGCAAGATCTCTGGAATGTCGATGCATGAGCCCATGGAAGAGGATGTAAGGCATCGCGCTTTCTATCTCGCCACAACCCCTAGAAAATTAGTGGTGCTTGGTGCCGGTTCATTTCTACATTTTGTTTTGGGCATCGTCCTCTTGTTTACCTTGTTCGCAGGTGTAGGTACCTCTCAAGTGCTGCCAACAGTTTCACAGGTTGTGGATTGTGTTCCCAGCTCCAATGAATGCACCGTTAATGATCCGATCTCTCCTGCGAAATCAGCTGGAGTTTTGGCTGGCGATAAAATTATTGGGATAAATGGTGAGAAGAAGAGCTGGAGTGAGATCACACCAATTTTGCGTGACTCGGCTCAAAAACCAATCTCCTTGATTATTGAAAGACAAGGCCAAGAGATTGTTATTGAAGTAACCCTTGCTACCCGAGTTGTTGAAGGGGAGCCCAGAGGTTTTCTCGGAATCATTAATGAATACGGATTGGTAAGAGAAAATCCAATCTCAGCTATTGGTAGTTCAATTCAAACAACCGCAAATATTTTTGAGGGCTCTATTAAGGCTTTGATTGGATTGCCGGCCCAGATTCCAGATTTACTGCGGCAAACTTTCTTGGGTGAAGAGCGTCAATCTGATGGATTAGTTGGAATTGTTGGTGTTGCCAGAGTCAGTGGTGAAACCGTCTCTAGTGGCAATTTAACTTTGGGTGAAAAAATAGCTACCTTCCTTTTAATCGTTGCATCCTTAAATATCTTTGTAGGTATCTTTAACTTGCTACCGATACTTCCATTAGATGGTGGACACATGGCGGTTGCGCTTTACGAAGGTGGCCGACGTAAGTGGGCGCAGATGCGGGGTCGTCCAGATCCAGGGTTTGTCGATGTGGAGAAACTCACCCCAATCACCATGGTGGTCTTTGTGGTGCTGGCCTTTTTGACCCTACTTCTCTTATTCGCTGACATCTTCAATCCGATTAATTTGAACCTTTAAGGCAGAATACGGACATGGTCAATCTCGGAATGCCACAAGCGCCATTGCAGACTTTGGCGCCCCGACGTAAGTCCAAGCAGTTAAAGGTAGGAAATGTTTTAGTTGGGGGAGATGCACCAGTTTCAGTGCAATCCATGTGCACCACTTTGACCGCAGATGTTAACTCTACGCTGCAGCAAATCGCCGAGCTGACCGCTTCAGGATGTCAGATTGTTCGCGTCGCTGTTCCAAGTCAAGATGATGCAGATGCTCTAAAGCAGATCGCTAAGAAATCTCAGATTCCAGTAATTGCAGATATTCACTTCCAGCCAAAGTACATCTTTGCCGCAATAGATGCGGGATGTGCAGCGGTACGAGTTAATCCGGGCAACATCAAACAATTTGATGACAAGGTAAAAGAGGTTGCTAAAGCTGCAGGTGATGCCGGAATTCCAATCCGCATCGGTGTTAACGCCGGTTCACTTGATCCAAGGTTGCTGGCAAAGTACGGCAAAGCCACGCCAGAAGCTTTAGTGGATTCAGCATTATGGGAAATTGGACTCTTTGAGGAGCACGGCTTCACCGACATAAAGATTTCAGTAAAACATCATGATCCAGTAACAATGGTTAAGGCTTATCGTTTATTGGCTCAGAAATGTGATTACCCATTACATCTTGGTGTGACTGAAGCAGGCCCTCAGTTCCAAGGCACAATCAAATCCGCCACAGCTTTTGGCATCCTGCTGGCCGAGGGAATTGGTGACACCATCAGAGTCTCACTATCTGCACCTCCAGTTGAAGAGGTCAAAGTAGGAATTTCTATTTTGGAATCTTTGAATTTACGGCAACGAAAATTAGAAATCGTTTCCTGTCCATCATGCGGTCGTGCCCAGGTTGATGTTTACACATTGGCCGAGAAGGTTCAGGCTGGTCTGCAAGGAATGACAGTTCCATTACGTGTAGCGGTTATGGGTTGCGTAGTTAATGGACCTGGTGAAGCCCGCGAAGCAGATCTTGGTGTTGCATCCGGAAATGGCAAAGGGCAGATCTTTGTAAAGGGTGAGGTAATCAAAACCGTTCCTGAAGCGCAGATTGTCGAAACACTCATCGAAGAGGCGATGCGCCTTGCAGAAGAGATGGAAGCTGCCGGTGTCGAATCTGGCGAACCATCAGTAAAGGTTAAGTAATTCGCTAGGCTACGCCGCATGTTGCGGATGTCATCCCTGTTTTTGCGAACCTTGCGGGATGATCCATCTGATGCCGCTGTTGCTAGTCACAAATTATTAGTTCGGGCTGGATATATCCGCCCCATCGCAGCTGGAATCTTTTCCTGGTTACCGCTTGGCGTAATTGCGCTCCGCAATGTAGAGCGGGTAATCCGAGAGGAGATGGACCGAGCCGGATTCCAAGAGGTGCATTTCCCAGCGCTACTTCCTAAGGATCCTTACGAAAAAACCAATCGCTGGGAGGAGTATGGCCCAGCGCTATTTAGATTGCAGGATCGCAAAGGTTCAGATTACCTACTTGGTCCAACCCATGAAGAGATGTTTACCTTGATGGTCAAAGGCGAGTACTCATCTTATAAAGATTTACCATTATCGATTTATCAGATTCAAACCAAGTACCGTGATGAAGCCCGTCCACGCAGCGGCATTATCCGCGGTCGTGAGTTTGTTATGAAGGACTCTTACTCATTTGATGTTGATGATGAAGGTTTAGAGATCTCTTATCAAAAACATCGCGAAGCTTATGTATCGACCTTCAATCGTTTAGGTTTGAAGTTCAATATTGTTTCGGCGATGTCAGGTGCGATGGGCGGTTCAAAATCGGAGGAGTTTCTAGCTCCCTGCAGTACCGGTGAGGACACTTATGTACTTTGTCCAAAGTGTGGTTACGCAGCAAATGTCGAAGCTATGACTACCAAGGTTGAGGCAAAGGATTTTGGTAATCCGCCAGCGATGGAGATTTTAGATACCCCTGATACCCCAACCATTGACTCACTTGTTGAGGTTATGAATAGCAAGTACTCAGCCAATGTCACCGGTGCGGATACTTTGAAAAATGTTTTGCTTATGGCAGATGGCCAGCCCATCTCTGTTTTGGTTCCTGGCGACCGTGAAGTAGATCTAAAGAGATTAGAAGCAAATCTGCCCGGCGTCCAAGAGTTAAGACTCTTTGAAGATGCGGATTTTGCTAAGCGTCCTGAGTTAGTAAAAGGTTATGTTGGTCCGCAGGATGCGAAAAAGTTTGGCTTAAAGCTATATGCCGATCCTCGAGTACAGGTTGGTTCACATTGGATTACTGGTGCAAATCAGAAAAACAAACATATGCGCTATGTAACCCATGGCCGTGATTTCACAGTTGATGGCTTTATTGAGGCGGCAGAGGTTCGCGAAGGTGATGCCTGTCCATCATGTGCCACCTCAGTAGTAATTGACCGAGCGATTGAGATTGGCCATATCTTCCAATTAGGTCGTAAGTATGCACAGGCGCTGGATTTAACGGTGCTTGATAAAGAGGGCAAGGCAAGAGTTGTAACTATGGGCTCCTACGGAATTGGTGTTTCTCGTGCGGTAGCAGCAATCGCAGAGCAAAGTCATGATGAGATTGGTTTAGTTTGGCCCGAAGAGATTGCTCCGGCAAAGGTTCATATTGTGGCGACCGGTAAAGAGGATCTGCCATTTGAAACCGCCGAGAAATTTGCCCAACAGTTAGAGGAAAAAGGAATCTCAGTGATGTTGGATGATCGCAGAGATGCCAGCCCTGGTGTTAAGTTCAAGGATGCAGAGCTGATTGGTAATCCATACATTGTTATTGTTGGAAAAGGTTTACAAGATGGCAAGGTCGAGCTTCGAGTTCGTAAATCTGGAGAAAAATCTGAGTTACCAGTTGGAGATTTGATTTCTCATCTCACTAAGTTAATTGGTTAGTTAAGGCGTGGAGATTTCGGTAGAGGTAATCCTCTTTTTGGTTTTGGCCTCTGGTTTTGCCGGGTTTGTTGATTCAGTCGCAGGTGGTGGTGGATTGATTCAACTTCCATCGTTACTAATCTCAATGCCCAATACCGCGCCCTCACTTTTATTGGGCACAAATAAGCTCCCCTCTTTTCTCGGCACATTGGGGGCAACCGCTTCATATCTGCGAAAGATAAAACCAGATTTCAAATTAGCTTTTGCAATGGCGGTACCGGCCTTTATTGGCTCTGGCTTAGGTGCCAGTGTCGCGACCAGAATTCCCAAGGATGCTTTTCGACCAATCATCTTGTTCCTATTAATTGTGGTCGCGATATATACCTGGCGCAAAAAAGAGTTGGGTTTGGTAGAAAACTTTAAGTTTGCTCGCCACCACCAAGTGGGCATGGGCGTGGTAGCAGGTTTGGTAATTGGTTTTTATGATGGAATCTTTGGACCAGGAACCGGATCATTTTTGATGCTGATTTTGGTTGCGGTTCTGGGCTTTGCCTTTTTGCAAGCATCAGTCACTGCCAAGATCGTTAACCTTTCAACTAACTTAGGTGCGATTCTGGTTTTTGGTTTGAACTCTCAGATTATGTGGCTACTAGGCCTGACTATGGCAATCGGCAATGTCACGGGTGGATTTCTTGGCGCGCGTTGGGCCTTGAAGGGTGGATCGATCCTGATCAGAAAGATGTTCCTCTTCGTCACTACGGTATTGATACTCCGCTTAGCTTTTGACACCTTTTTAAAATAGGGCTGCCTCGGGTACCCTGCTCCCACCAAAACTAAACAACAACTAAATAAGTAGGTAAACAATGTCACTGGCAAATAACCTCATCGAATTACTTGGCCCTGTCATAACAAAGGCCGGATTTGTTTTAGAAGAGATCACAGTAACCCCCGTCGGGAAAAGACGACTAGTCGCGGTTGTGATTGATCGCGAAGAATCCAACCCTTCACTAGATGAAGTCACCGTTGTATCTAAAGAGGTTTCGGCGATCCTGGACAACTACTCTCAAATGGGTGAGATGCCATTTACATTGGAGGTAACAACCCCAGGGATTGATAAACCATTGGTACTGCCCAGGCATTGGAAAAAGAATATTGGCCGTTTGGTGAAAATAACTCCGAAACAAGGGGAGAAATACGTAGCAAGAATAAAAGGCTATGAAGATGATCAAGTTACTTTAGAGTTGAAAAACGAGGTTCTGGTCCTGTCTCTCAGTGATGTCGCCAAGGCGCAGATCGAAGTGGAATTTAACCGCAAGGAAGTGAAGTAGCTATGAACGTTGATATGAAGGTTCTTGAAGCACTTACCTTAGATCGCGATATCCCACTTGATCGACTAATTACAGCTATAGAGATTGCTGTGAAGACCGCCTACAACGAAATGGAAGGCGCTAAACCTTTCGCCCACGCCAAATTGGATCGCATCACTGGTGAAATCAAAATCGTAATTCCAGTATTTGGCCCAGATGGGGAAAAGGTAGATGAGGTTTTTGATGAGCCAGAAGGCTTTAGTCGGATTGCTTCTTCAACAGCACGCAAGATCATTAAAGAGAAGTTGCGAGAATCAAAGGATTTGGAAATTGTTGGTGAGTTCAGCGCTTCTGTAGGAGATATTGTTTCTGGAGTGATCCAACAAGGTCGAGATCAAAAAATGGTTTACATAGATTTAGGAAGAGTCGAAGGCAAGATTCCACCTCACGAACAGGTGCCAGGTGAGGTTTACAATCATGGTGATCGAATTAAGTGCTTTGTGGTTGAGGTTAAGCAGGGACAAAAAGGGCCAGAGGTGCTTTTATCCCGCAGCCATCCCGCTTTGGTTAAGCAATTGTTTGCACTCGAGGTTCCAGAGCTTCGTGATCGAGTGGTTGAGATTATGGGTGTTGCACGTGAAGCAGGACATCGCACAAAGATTGCAGTGCGTGCGCACAGAGCGGGAGTCAGTCCTAAAGGTGCATTGATTGGACCTATGGGCGCCAGAGCACGTGCCGTCATGGATGAGTTGCATGGCGAAAAAATCGATATTGTTGATTGGTCTGAGGATCCAGCAGAGTATGTAGGTAATGCGCTGGCACCAGCACGGGTTTCAAAGGTTGAGGTAGTTAACGTTGATACACGTTCGGCAAAGGTTGTTGTGCCGGATTATCAACTCTCACTTGCAATTGGTAAGGATGGTCAAAATGCACGTCTCGCCGCCCGGCTAACCGGCTGGCGGATTGATATCCATTCCGATGGGGCGGTGGAGCCCTCCACGCCTGAGGTTTCGTGAATTAGGACCCCAAGGGGTATTGTTGCGGCGTGAGGATTTACCTCACACATCTTTATACGAAGCGAAAGCTAGGTCTAAGGCAATGGCACACAAATGAGCACGACAAAATCATGAGTAGGTCAATTTAGGCTTCGCGTTTTAATTAAGTAGACGCGGGGCCACAAAAGGAGAAAAGTGGCAAAGGTCCGCGTTTACGAGTTAGCAAAAGATTTAGGTATGGAGAGCAAGGATGTCCTTGCAAAGCTCCAAGAGATGGGCGAGTTTGTTCGCTCCGCATCATCAACTGTTGAGCCTCCAGTAGTCCGCAAATTTCTAGAAAAATATCCGCCAGCGGTAAAACCTGCTGCCGAGGAAAAACCAGTTAAGAAAGCTGCCGCTAAAAAAGCTGCTGCTAAGAAACCTGCTGTGGCAGAAACTCCCGTTGTCGAGCAAGTTGCTCCAACCCCTGAAGCTGCAACGCCACAAACTCCAGCCACACCACCGGTTACTCCGGCCGCAATGCCGCCGCGACCAACACCAAACGCGACTCCAAGAGTTGGTAACAATCCTTTTGGTACTCCAGGTGTTCCACGACCACCGCGTCCAGCGCCACGTCCTGGAAATAATCCTTTTGGTTCAGCAGGTGGCGGACCGCGTCCACCGAGACCAGATTCCGGACAACGTCCTAATGCAGGTGGTAGACCGGGAATGGCTGGACCAAGACCAGGATCAGTTCGTCCAGGTTTTGCAGCGCGCCCACAGCAACGACCTGATGGTGCACAACGTCCACAAGGTGGCGGCCAAAGATTTGGTGGCGCACCATCATCTTCATCTCCATATCGCACCCAAGGTGGTGGCGCACCACGTCCCGGACAAGGTGGCGGTGGATTTGGCGCACCACGTCCTGGTGGACCAGGCCAAGGTGGCGGAAGACCAGGTGGCGCTAGACCAGGAGCTGGTGGCGCATTTGGTAAAGGTGGCGGAAAGAAAAAAGATTACAAGAGTAAGAAAACTCGCCGCGAAGAGATCGACAATATGCAAGCACCAACAATTGGTGGTGCGGTAGTTCCACGTGGTGATGGCAATACTCCAATTCGCTTACGTCGCGGTGCTTCCTTGGCGGATTTTGCAGAGAAGATCGGTGCAGATCCAGCAGCATTGGTTTCAGTTCTATTTCATCTAGGTGAAATGGTTACCGCAACACAATCAGTTGATGAGGACACTTTGCATGTTCTTGGTGGCGAGTTTGGCTACAAGATCACAGTGGTTTCGCCAGAGGATGAAGATCGAGAAATCTTGGAAGAGTTTGATATCAATCTCGAACAAGAGTTATCTGATGTAAATCCTGATGAACTCAGCGTTCGCCCACCAGTTGTAACTGTTATGGGTCACGTTGATCATGGTAAAACCCGTTTGTTGGATGCTATTCGTCAAACTGAGGTCGTAAAGGGTGAGGCTGGTGGAATTACTCAGCACATAGGTGCATATCAAATCCATCATGACCACAACGGCATCAACCGTGCCATTACCTTTATCGATACACCAGGTCACGAGGCTTTCACCGCTATGCGTGCCCGTGGTGCCAAAGTAACTGATATCGCAGTTTTGGTTGTCGCAGCAGATGATGGTGTGATGCCACAAACTATTGAGGCTTTAAACCATGCTCAAGCTGCAAATGTTCCAATTGTTGTTGCGGTAAACAAGGTTGATAAAGAGGGTGCAAACCCAGCAAAGATTCGTCAACAACTTACTGAGTACAACTTAATTGCAGAGGAGTACGGCGGAGACACTCTCTTCGTAGATGTCTCGGCTGCAAAGGGAACCGGCATAGACAATCTGGTTGAGGCGATTCTGCTTACCGCTGATGCCGCCATTGATCTTCGTGCTATTCATGAAGATGATGCACGTGGTGTGGCGATTGAAGCTCACCTTGATCGAGGTCGCGGCCCAGTCGCAACTGTTTTGGTACAACGCGGAACGCTTAGCGTTGGAGATGCGATTGTTGCTGGCTCAGCTTTTGGTCGTGTACGCGCGATGATGGATGAGTTTGGTCATGCAGTAGATCAGGCCGGCCCTTCACGTCCAGTACAGGTACTGGGCTTTACCTCTGTACCAAGTGCTGGAGATAGCTTTATCGTCGCACCGGATGATCGCACCGCCCGTCAGATCGCTGAAAAGCGTCAGGCAGGAGAGCGACACGCTGCACTAGCCAAGGCGCGCAAGAAGGTTTCCCTTGAAGACTTCCTAGAGAAATCAAAGGTCACAACACTCAACTTGATTTTGAAGGGCGATGTCAGCGGTTCAGTAGAGGCGCTAGAAGATGCTCTCGTTCAACTTGATGTTGGCAGTGAGGTAGATCTACGGGTTATTCACCGTGGAGTTGGTGCCATCACCAAGAGCGATGTCACTTTGGCATCAGCATCAGGTGCGGTAATTGTTGGCTTCAATGTAAAGCCCGAAGCTCACACCGCAATCTTTGCTGATGAAGAGGGCGTAGAGATTCGCTTCTACTCAGTTATCTACAAGGCGATTGAAGAGATCGAAGCTGCGCTTAAAGGATTGCTCAAGCCTGAGTATGAAGAGGTCACCATCGGATCTGCAGAGGTTCGAGAAATCTTCAAATCAAGCAAGTTTGGAATCATCGCCGGTTCCATGGTCTCCACTGGAATTATCAAGCGCAATGCGAAAGCTCGAATTCTTCGAGATGGTGTCGTAATTGGCGACAATCTAACGATTGAGTCACTAAAGCGTTTCAAAGATGATGCCACTGAAGTCCGAGAAGGATTTGAGTGCGGTATCGGCGTAGGATCCTTTAAAGATATTCAAATTGGCGATGTCTTTGAGGTATTTGAAATGCGGGAAAAGAAGCGGGCATAGTCCATGGGTAACTCACATCGCGCAGCAAAGGTGGCCGATCGCATAAAAGTCGTGATCGCCTCTGCGCTCGAGAGCAAGGTGAAGGATCCTCGGTTAGGGTTCATCACTATTACTGATGTGAGGGTTACTGGGGATTTACAGCAGGCTTCAATTTTCTACACAGTTTTGGGCGATGATGAGGCGAGAGCCAATACCGCTAAAGCCTTAGAGAGCGCAAAAGGTTTGTTGCGTACTGAGGTTGGCAGAGAGTTAAAAACTCGAATTACCCCAAGCCTAAGTTTCTTTGCCGATGCTTTATCTGAGACAGCACGTAACTTTGAAGATCTGTTGGACCAGGTGCGCAAACATGATGAAGAGATTGCTCATCTTCGTGATACAGCCTCACCAATTAGTGGCAGCGATCCATATCGTGCGCCCCGCATTCGCGAAACAGAATGAAGGTAACTAACGGCTTTGTAATAGTTGATAAGCCCGCTGGAATTACTAGTCATGATGTCGTTGGAAAGTTGCGCAAAACCCTGGGCACCAAGCGGGTTGGTCATGCTGGAACTCTTGATCCTATGGCAACCGGCGTGCTGGTTCTAGGCATCAACAACGCCACTAAGTTTCTGCAGTACATCACTGAGGGAAAGAAACAATATTTAGCCACGATCAGACTCGGACAATCAACAACAACAGATGATAGAGAGGGAGAGATCCTCTCAACATCAAATACTGAGTCCATTACAGATCAACAGATTAAGGATCTGTTATCAAAGCAAGTGGGCAAAATTATGCAAACACCAAGCAAGGTATCTGCGATAAAAATTGATGGAGAGCGTGCCTACGATTTAGTCCGTCAGGGAAAGGTTGTCGAAATTCCCGCCCGTGAAATCGAGATTTTTCAACTG
>JBJOIM010000032.1:0-10584 GCA_046047175.1 Actinomycetota bacterium
GAGATCGCACAGTTAAATGATCGAGCTGGTTCTGGCATGGTTTACATGCGGCTACGTGATCCCAGCGTTGATATGTACTTAGAGGTCACCTGCCCACGTGGTGTTTTCAAAGCTCTCTCACCACTTTCGGAAAATGCCCGTGTAGTTATTCACTCCAAAGTAAATTTTTATACTCCAACTGGAAAACTCTCTCTCAATGCCAAAGAGATAAGACAGGTTGGGGTTGGTGAATTACTTGCTCGCCTTGAAGCGCTAAAGAAAGTTCTCGCAGCAGAGGGTTTGTTTGCTGATGAAAGAAAAAAACCACTTCCATTTCTTCCCAACAAGATTGGCTTAATTTGTGGTCGGGCCAGCGCTGCAGAAAAAGATGTAAAAGAAAATGCGCGACGCCGTTGGCCATCGGTTCGATTTGAAACAAGAGAGGTAGCGGTCCAAGGTGCTGAAGCAGTAATTCAAGTATCTAATGCCTTGCGCGAGTTAGATGCCGATCCGGATATTGATGTCATCATCATTACAAGAGGTGGCGGCTCCTTTGAAGATCTATTGCCATTCTCCGATGAGGGGCTGGTCAGATTAGCAGCCTCCTGCACAAAGCCAATTGTTAGCGCCATTGGCCATGAGCAGGACACCCCGCTTTTGGATCTAGTCGCCGATCTTCGTGCCTCTACCCCAACCGATGCGGCCAAGAGAGTTGTGCCAGATTTCCAGGAAGAGCAAACCAAAATTAAAAACCTGCGAGATCGCGCAGATCGAAAGATAAATGATTTGGTGGTGCTGGAGATGACCAAGATTGTTAATTTAATTCAGCGGCCCGTGATGAAAGATCCGATTGTTATGGTGACAACCCGCGAAGAGATAGTCAAAGGTTTGAAAGCCCGATCACAGATGAGCATGCATTCTCGTTTGGTCAGGGCCTATGACGAGGTTTCTCATATCGCAGCACGGGTACGCACACTTTCCCCGCAGGCCACTTTGGATCGAGGCTATGCGGTGGTTCAAAAGTTGGGTGGTGGGATTGTTACCGACCCGGCGGCATTGACCAAAGGTGAAGAGATTCGGATTCGATTGGCAAAAGGTGTGGCGGTTGCGACAGCTTCTGGCCCAGGTTCAGAAAAGAAATGCGAGTAGATTACGAATATGGCCTCCAGCAATAAAGAAAATCTCAGCTATGAAGCGGCCCGTGATGAGTTGGCCAAAGTTGTTGCTGCCCTTGAAACCGGCGGTGCAGGCCTCGAAGAGTCATTACAACTTTGGGAGCGTGGCGAAGAACTTGCTGCTATCTGCCAAGAGTGGCTGGATGGTGCCCGAGCAAAGTTAGAAGCGGCTAAATCTGAAACAGAGAATCAGTAAAAATGCCTGAGTTTATTTATGAAGATCTGCTACCAATTGGTGAGGACACCACCGAGTATCGCTTGGTCAGCAAAGAGGGTGTTTCGACCTTTGAAGCTGATGGCAGAATCTTTCTTAAGGTCACCCCAGAGGCAATCCGAAACCTAACTCAAGTAGCGATTCATGACATCAACCATTACCTGCGCTCTGCTCACCTCCAACAATTAGCAAACATTCTCGAAGATCCCGAGAGCTCACCTAATGATCGCTTTGTTGCTTTGGATTTATTGAAAAATGCCAACATCTCAGCGGGTGGAGTCTTACCGATGTGTCAGGACACCGGCACCGCATTGGTTATGGGCAAAAAAGGGCAACAGGTTTTAACCTCTGAAAGAGATGAGGTCACTATCTCTCGCGGCATTTACGATGCCTACACTCAATTAAATCTGCGTTACTCCCAACTCGCAGCGGTAACAACCTGGGAGGAGAAAAATACTGGCAATAATCTGCCAGCCCAGATTGAGATTTACTCAGATTACGAACATGCCGATGAGTACAACTTTCTTTTTATAGCAAAAGGCGGCGGCAGCGCCAACAAATCATTTTTGTATCAGGAAACTAAAGCGGTTCTAAATCCAACCGCTTTTATCGCTTGGCTTGAAGACAAGTTGCGTTCATTAGGAACCGCTGCTTGTCCGCCGTATCACCTAGCGATTGTTATTGGCGGAACCTCTGCTGAGTTCACCGCTAAGACCGCAAAGTTGGCCTCCACTAAATATCTGGACTCACTTCCAACTGAAGGAAATGCTAAGACTGGACGCGCCTTCCGGGATATGGCGCTAGAAAAAGAGGTCTTTGCTCTAACTCAAAAGCTAGGAATCGGCGCGCAATTTGGCGGCAAGTACTTCTGTCACGATGTTCGGGTAATTCGCCTACCTCGTCACGGAGCATCCTTGCCAATCTCTATCGCGGTTTCTTGCTCTGCTGATCGTCAGGCCAAGGCCAAGATCACAAAGGAGGGCGTCTTTATTGAGAAATTAGAGACCGAGCCAGCACATTTCTTGCCAGAGACAACTGATTCTCATCTTGATGACAATGTAGTGAGGATTGATCTCAACCAACCAATGGCAGAGATCCTCGCCGAACTATCAAAGCATCCTGTAAAGACTCGAGTATCTCTCACCGGAACTTTGGTAGTAGCGCGGGATTTAGCACATGCCAAAATCAAAGAGCTAGTTGATGCCGGTAAACCAATGCCGGAGTACTTCAAAAAGTATCCGGTTTACTACGCCGGTCCGGCAAAGACCCCAACCGGTTATGCCTCAGGCTCTTTTGGTCCAACCACCGCCGGTCGCATGGATTCCTATGTTGATTACTTTCAATCACTTGGTGGCTCGATGGTGATGTTGGCAAAAGGCAACCGTTCCAAACAGGTTACTCAAGCCTGTCAGAAACATGGCGGTTTTTATTTGGGATCAATCGGTGGACCAGCAGCGAGATTGGCGCAGGATTGCATTAAAAAGGTTGAGGTTTTGGATTACGAAGAGCTGGGCATGGAGGCGATCTGGAAGATCGAGGTCGAAAACTTCCCAGCCTTTATCGTGGTTGATGACAAAGGAAATGATTTTTTTGCCGACAACGGCAAGCCATTAACTATCGGGGTAAAGCCAGAGGTTTAGTAATAACGGGAGCGCTTGAATTTTGCTAGCGCCTTGCAAGGTGTTTCATAACGTACATCGATGTAATGCAACCCCCAGGTAATTTGGGTTACGGGGTTAGTGCGCCAATCAGTTCCGATGATCTCCATCTTGGTTGCGGGCAGAGCCTGCGGAATTCCATGGGCACCGCTTGTCTTATTACGGGCTTTGTAATTCCAATGACTCTCTTTGGTCCACAAGGTGTCTAGACATGAGAACTGGTACCTGCCCCAGCCGTACTTCTCTTTGGCAATCTCAGCGCCAACTTTGCGGGCTCCCTTTGGGGTTCGGGCCTGCTCAACTTTTTTCATCATTACAGAAACCATCAACATATCCCAGGCCATAACTGTGGAGCGCTCATTCATCTCAAGCAAAGTGGGCCAGGTCGGCTCGGTCTCGCCAGGGATAGCGGCGCGAAGATCAGCTACCGGGGTCGGTGCGATCTCGACCTCAACCGGGAGGGTTGGTTGGGCATAAGCCACCTCGACCGAGGAGATAAACAGGGTCGCGAAAGCAACGCTGGCAACAACAAGACGTTGTCTAAGCATGAAGCAATCGCCTCCATCTGTCTCAGCCACCTAGGGCAGCCAAAAGTCGAGTTTAAGTTTTGGGGGAATTGGGGTTTAGGGTGACAAAGCCCGGGGTGAGTCGCAAATTAAACCCTGCGAGTGGCGGAAAAAAAGAAAATCTCACAGGAAATGTGGATAACAAAACCCCAGTTCAGCCCGTATAAAGTCCGATTTATACCTTTTGTAATAAAACCCCTAAAAATTGAGGTTTTGCCACTAAGCAAAGAGTTGAACTGGATCCTCCAAGAGCTCCGTTACCAGAGCTGCGATCTGCGAACGCTCTGATCTGGTTAGGGTGACATGGGCAAAAAGCGGATGGCCCTTCAAAGACTCGACTACCGCAACCACTCCGTCATGACGTCCCACCCGCAGGTTGTCCCGCTGGGCGATGTCATGGGTTAAGACCACTCGGGAGCCTTGACCGATTCTGGAGAGCACTGTTAGAAGTACCCCGCGCTCCAAAGATTGTGCCTCATCAACGATGACAAAGGAGTCATGAAGTGAGCGACCACGGATATGGGTTAGCGGAAGAACCTCAATCAATCCCCGATCCATTACCTCTTCAATAACCTGGGCAGAGACAAGAGCGCCAAGGGTGTCAAAAACCGCCTGAGCCCAAGGCGACATCTTTTCGCCCTCGCTGCCTGGAAGATAACCCAGCTCCTGACCACCGACTGGATAAAGAGGGCGGAAGACCACAATCTTCTTATGCAATCTGCGCTCTAAAACCGCCTCCAAACCTGCGCAAAGTGCGAGCGCAGATTTTCCAGTTCCGGCCCGGCCGCCCAGGGACACGATGCCGATTTCATTGTCCAGCAAGAGATCTAGTGCGATGCGCTGTTCTGCCGAGCGACCATGGATTCCAAATGCGGTTTTGTCACCGCGAACTAAGACCAGAGATTTATCGGCGGTGACTCTGGCCAGGGCACTACCTTTTTCAGAGTGCAAAACAACTCCAGTGTGACATGGCAGATCCTTAGCGACGGGATCGCTTATCTTTTCTCCGGCATAAAGCGCATCGATAACTTTGCCGCCAACTGTGGCATCAACCATTCCGGTCCAACCACTTGAGGGCGCTAGCTCTGCTCGATACTCCTCGGCTGAGATTCCAACTGATGATGCCTTAACCCGCAGCGGCAGATCTTTGGTAACTAGAACTACATCTTTTCCTTCACTTACTAAGTTTCTAGCCACCGCCAAAATTCGAGAGTCATTTGTGCCATCTCGCAAAAAGCCATGGGGCAGTGATGAGGTATCTGTGTGGTTCAGCTCCACCGAGAGCACTCCACCGGAGGCGTTAATCTTCAATGGTTGATCAAGACGGCCATGTGAAATACGTAGATCATCTAGTTGACGTAGAGCGGCCCTAGCAAAGTAACCCAGCTCCGGATGATCTCTCTTGGTTTCTAGCTCTCCGATTACAGCGATCGGAATGATGATTTCATGCTCGGCAAATCTAAAGAAGGCGGTGGGATCAGCCAGCAAAACGCTGGTGTCCAGGACATAGGTTTTTCGTCCTGCGGAGCTGCTACGGGCCAAGTAACTCCTTTTTATTCTGTTTTCTAGAGCTTCAAGTTCGTGAAATTCACGCTCAAAAAGCCAGGGAAGTGAGTTGGGAAAAAGATAAATCCTCATCGCCGCTAAATCACGCGACACGCTCAAGTAGAGGTTGAGGTTTACCCTCTATTTACCCAATCTTCTCTCTCGCGCGGCATAGGAACGCAAAGCACGTAAAAAATCTACGCGGCGAAAATCTGGCCAGTATGCCTCGCAAAAATAAAACTCTGATTGGTGGCTCTGCCATAACAGGAATCCACCTAAGCGCTGCTCTCCTGAGGTTCGGATCACCAACTCGGGATCTGGTTGTCCTGCTGTATAGAGATACTTATCAATTGAATCTACCGACAATTCATCAGCAATTTGAGTGATGGGTTTACTAACCGTCTCGCACTCCTGTAGATACTTCTTAAAAGCATCGATGATCTCTAACCTGCCGCCATAACCAATCGCCACATTTACAGTAATGCCTGAAATGGCAGAGGTCTTCGCCTCCGCGTTTTTTAATCTGGTGGCCAACTGCTCCGGCAATAACTCGAGTGATCCCACGGGGCGAATTCGCCATCTTCCAGTAGCACTCAAATCATCTACGGTCTCAGCAATTATCGAGATGAGCTTTTCCAACTCCTGTGGCGAGCGCTTCAAATTGTCACTAGATAGCAGCCACAAAGTCACAACATTGATATCGGTCTCTTCGCACCATTGCAATAACTCAATGATTTTCTCAGCACCGGCACGATGGCCCCGAGATGAAGATGTGTCCCCCGTGGGTGAAGGATTTTCTCTGGACCATCTCCGATTGCCATCAAGGATTACCCCAATATGGTGTGGAGTGCGGGATAAATCTAACTGCGCCATCAACCTGGCTTCGTAGATCGGGTAAACCAGGGACTTAACTAATGAGCGCAACCTCATTTAATAGGAAACTCCCTCATTACCTTGCGCTCTGCAATAAATGATGCGACCGGCAAGGTTCCCGCCAAGATAAAGAAGATCATCCGTTTAATTGTGAACCGGGCCTTTGCCGTGAAATGGATAGCGGCCAAAACATAGAAGGCGTACACATAGCCATGAACAAAGGGAATCCACTTCACCTTTGAGGCGAGCTCTGGGTCATCAAGTAAATAGACCACCGGCAGCTCAACAAACCAGAGAAGCAGGGACATGATGCCGGCGGCAAAGGCCATAAATCGAAAACGCTTAATTACACCGTTCAACGCACCATCCCCTTTTCCTTCTTTTCCCGCTGCTTGCTATAGAACGGTAGAAAAACTACTACCAGGGCCATGAGCCACCAAATAACGACATAGGAAATGTGCTGCCAGTAGTAACCCGGCACCTTCGGCTTAATTGGATCGACCTGTGCCCGAGTCAACTCTAAGGGTTTGCCATTTAAGCTCTCTGATTCCGCCACAACGTAACCATCGTAAACCGGCAGGTTGTAGGTAGCCACTAGCAATGATGGATCCAATCGACTTAATTGGTCTTCAGATTTTGCAGCCCGATTTTCAAACTGGCGGAGCATCAATCTTCCTTTAACAAAAACCTCGCCCTTTGGCAGCTCATCTGCTTCGGTGCCGCGAACTACCAGAATCGCTCCTCCACCATTCACCTCAAGCAACCCCACCAACCAAGTTCCAACTGTTTCCGCTTTATCAATCTGACCCGGAGCATCAAACTGGGCAACATACTGACCGGAAAACTCAACGATGCGATTGATTGCGCTGTCCTTGAGGTTTTCAGAGGGAGCAGCTACATCACTCAAAGCGACAATTGGTTTTTCTACATAAGGCTTCTGTAACTCTTTTAGCTCGGTGGCACGATCTAACTGCCAAAAACCCAGCCGGATAAAAATTAGAGCAAGAACAACGACTGCAGCAACAAAGCCAGAGCTCTTAAATCGATTGCTATTACTTTGATTCATCATTTAAACGACGATTTTCGATCCGCTTCCAGCGCTTATAAAAACTACGCAACAACACTATGGTTGCGGTGGTCAAGAAGATCATCGTTAGTGAACCAGCAATACCGGCATCAAATACAGGTTGTTCCATGACATCATTCTCCCATGCCCGCCCCATTCTCGAATCTCCCCCCTGAAACTCGCGATTTGATGCGGCAGCGTTATGGTTATAGAGAAACTGCTCGCAGTTGGCGATTTTTAGCAATTCTTCTTGCGGCAATATTTCTGCCCTGGCTAGCTTGGAGTGCCTGGCACCATTCAAACCCCGAGATCAGAGTTACCTTAATTAGTTTTCAAAATGAAACCGCTAATTCAATTGAGATTACCTATCAAGTTGAGCGACGTGACCCCAAGCAGCAATTGCGCTGCACTTTGTTGGCCCGAGATATCGATAAAAATGTGGTTGGCGAAATCGAACAGTTAATCCCCGCCTCAAACCTAGAAAAACAATCCTTTACCACCACGATTCCAACCCGCATAGCGGCGGTCAATGCTGCGGTTTTGGATTGTCGCGCAGCACGGGGTTGAAGAAAGTAGGCTTGGACCCACTTATGAGCAAGACCTGGTTAACACAAGAGGCAGCTGACCGTTTGGCTGCGGAGCTCGCGCACCTCGAGACAACCGGTAGATCTGAGATCGTTAAAAAGATCGAGTCGGCACGTGCCGAAGGTGATCTAAAAGAGAATGGTGGTTACCACGCTGCCCGTGAGGAACAAGGCAAGATGGAGGCGCGCATCCGCCAGCTAAAACACATGCTAGAAAATGCAGAGATTGGAACACCACCTGCTTCAGCAGAAGGCACCGTTGCCCCCGGCATGAAAGTCACCGTGGAGATTATGGGCGATGAGATGCAGTTCCTATTGGGCTCTCGCGAGATCGCCAGTGGCGACATTGATGTTTACAGCGAAAAGTCCCCATTAGGTAGCGCTGTCATGGGTGCAAAGATTGGCGAAGAGAAAAGCTACACAGCACCAAACGGCAAAAACATCTCAGTAAAAGTGCTTAAGGCTGAGATCTACAGCTGATTACTTGGCTGCGGTATTAATGTATTTCCGCACACTTAGCGGAATAAATACCGCCATAATCAAAACCATATAAATCAAAGACATTTCAAGTGGGTTTTGGCTAGGCCAAGAGTTTGCGGTAACTCCGAAAATATTCTCTAACCCAAATAACTCTCGACACCCTGCCACCATAGTTGAAACTGGGTTCCACTCTGCAAAGTACTGCAGCGCCTTTGGCATACCTGTGGTTGGTGCAAAAGCATTAGATAGGAAGGTGAGTGGAAATACCGCGATGAAAACAGCTGCGTTAGCAACTCGCGCAGAACGTACAGATAACCCAATCAATACGCCAACCCATGACATGGCAAAGCCAAAGAGCAGCAGAAATGCAAAGCCTAGAATCACATTTAAGAACCCAGATGAAGGGCGCCAGCCCACTAAATATCCTGCCAGCCCCATAACTGTTAAAACCACGATATTCAAGGTGCTATCGCCTAATGCTCTGCCAAATACCACTGCAGATCTAGAGATTGGCAATGATCTAAAGCGATCAATCAAACCCTTTTGCATATCCTCAGCGAGACCAACCGCGGTGCCAGCCAAGGTAAATGCCACTGTTTGTACAAAGATTCCAGGCATCAGCAATTGGACATAATCAACTCCGGGAATTCCTGTTGAGATTGAGCCACCGAATACATATCGGAATAGCAGAACAAACATCACTGGCTGGATAGTTGAAAAGATCAAAACCTCAGGAACTCGGATGAGCTGCAGCAACTGCCGCTTGGTAACTACTAAAGAGTCAGAGACCGCATGCTTCATTTCTTTTTCCTCTTTCGCGCCCGAGGATCTACAACTTCCTCTTCCTTCTTATCCTCCGCAGCATGGCCGGTTAAGGCTATAAAGACATCATCGAGAGAAGGCCGTTTTAAACCAATATCCAATGGATGAATTCCCGCATCATCTAAGGATCGAGCTGCTTCAATCAAAGCCTTAGATCCTGTTGTAACCGGTGCCGATACCTGTCGTGAGCTCTCCTCCACCAATGCTTTTCCACCGCTGACTCGTTCCACAATCTCCGTCACCATTTTTAGATCCTGAGATTCAGCAACGATTTCTAAACGCTCGCCGCCAACCTGACGCTTTAGTTGATCCGAGGTCCCCCGCGCAATCACTGTTCCGTGATCAATTACAGCAATGTCATCGGCTAATTGGTCTGCTTCCTCTAAATACTGTGTGGTCAAAAGAAGTGTCGTACCATCTTTGACGAGCGAATCAATTACTCCCCACATCTCTTGGCGGCCACGAGGATCCAAACCGGTAGTAGGTTCATCTAAGAACAAGATCTTTGGTCTTACTATCAAAGAAGCAGCTAAATCTAAACGGCGACGCATTCCACCTGAGTAGGTACGGATCGGACGTTTTGCCGCATCAGTCAAAGAAAACTGCTCGAGTAACTCCTCTGCTCTCTTTTTTGAAGCAGATGGTGAGAGGTGATACAAACGGCTAAACATAACTAAGTTGTCCCAACCAGTTAGTGTTTCATCAACCGCTGCATACTGACCTGATAATCCAATCACTTCACGAACTTGATCAGGATTTTTTATGACATCAATTCCAGCGACTGTTGCATGGCCCGAATCCGGTGTTAACAATGTTGCGAGAATTCTCACAGTTGTAGTCTTGCCGGCGCCATTTGGCCCAAGTACGCCTAAAACCGTGCCTTCTTCGACATCTAGATTCAATCCATTTAGAGCTTTGACAGCGCCCTTGTCATAGGTTTTAACCAAATTCTCTGCAATAACACTTTTCACAGTGGTGAGAGTAGTAACCTTTAGGGCCTTGAGCCAAATTTACGTTAGGAAAACATGCGCAACAAAGCAAAAGTAGACCACTCCAAGCCGCTGACCCACCGAGAGATTCTCATAATTATGTCCAGTCTCATGACTGGATTACTCCTGGCTGCGCTAGATCAAACCATTGTTTCAACCGCATTAAAAAGTATCGTTGAAGATTTCAATGGCTTAAATCATTACACCTGGGTAGTCACTGCTTACCTGCTTACTTCTACCGCATCCACACCTTTGTACGGCAAAATCTCCGATCTCTACGGACGCCGTCCGGTTTATCAATTCTCTATTATTGTATTTTTAATTGGCTCATTTTTAGCTGGTGCTTCAACCTCGATGGAACAACTAATTGTTACCCGCGCAATTCAAGGAATCGGCGCCGGTGGTTTGATGGGTCTTACCTTCGTCATCGTTGGTGACATAGTTTCACCTCGAGAGCGCGGTAAGTATCAAGGTTTGTTTGGTGCGGTATGGGGAATCTCTTCAGTAGCCGGTCCTTTGTTAGGTGGTTTTTTCTCCGATAGCGGCTCCATTCTTGGTATTACCGGATGGCGCTGGATTTTCTATATCAACCTACCTTTTGGAATTCTGGCGTTAGTAATTACATCAATGGTC
>JBJOIM010000033.1:0-9696 GCA_046047175.1 Actinomycetota bacterium
TTCGATGAAAACAGTGTGGCCATTTTTAACAAACTCCCGCACCCCAGAGGGTGTAATGGCAACTCGGTACTCATTGTTTTTAATCTCTTTAGGAACGCCGATGTTCATGGATTTATGCTACCTGAGAAAATTGCGTCGCAAACTCTTGGGTGTAGCTCCTCTCTCATAACGGCAAATGTGTTGGGAGACCATCCTGCAGAAAATACTTGGCGCAATAACCTCGTCAACGCATACTCCGAGTCATCATTTTTGGCTTGGTCTAATGCTCGATTTGCCAGTGCACCATCACCTTTTTCATACGCGACCGCCGCTAACAAATTTGCTACCGGTGCAATAAATCCACTTGGGGCGGAGCGCAATAACCAACTCCAGGCATTGAAGTAAAGTTCGAGGCTCTCTGTAGTCACACTTCCCAGAGCGAAATCTCTAACCTGTAAATCCTTTAATCTAGTTAATACCAATGCCACTAAACGTTTGTCTCTTACCAAACCATCAGCCGCAAAATCTGCAATGAAATCAATGACCGCCTCTGCTCCTTGACGTTGGAGTGGGGTTGGATCTTGTTCGTAATCTATTTCGGAAATCTTGGTTAACTCTGCTAGCAACAAGGAGTCTTCGGGTAGTGGAGATGTAAGTATTGTCATGGCCGAAGAATGGATTTGAATAGGTTAAGCAAAATCAAAATCTCTGAAAATGTTGAAAACTATGGCCTGTAGGTAATTGCGCCGGGCCTTACCAAAATCCGCTTTTGGACCTTTTGGGTTATAGCGCCGTTAATCGGCGCACCTAATACCCCCGCCCGCCAAAAACCACTCCATCTGGTAGTCAGTAATACATTCTTTTCTCCTGAGGTTGTGTAAGTATTTTTAATCAGAGCTAAGGGATATGGCGCACCGGGAAGTTTGGTGGTCAATTTATTTCCATCACCAAAATCCCATTCAAATACAGGTGTGAGATGAATTGTGATTGGAACTCCAAGCACAATGATTACAGTTGTGAAAATCTGCGGGGTATTGGTCATGAAGTTAACAGGTTGTTGCACGAGAGCATCGCCTAACGGTTGTGTGATGATGCCCCCCTTTGGCAACAAACTCTTTACCTGATCAGAGATTTGTGAACCAGAGATGGTCTTTACCTTGGGTCGCGCAGTGATTGTTGGTCTTGGGCGTGGCTTAGCTGTGGAAGCGGGCTTTGGTAGCCAAGGAATCCAAGGTTTCTTTAGCCCTGGCGTACCAACCGGTCGCGGGGCTCTCGTACTACTACCTCCTGATTTACCTTTTTGCACCGTGATAACGACCTGATTGTTATCTTGATCTGCAGTCACATCGATACAGGTATCCCCCTCGCATTGCGCAACAGAGGCATTTGATCCCATGAGAACCAGCACAACCGCTATGACAATAATTCGCATAGCTGATGATTTACATCTCTAAAGCAGCTCCAGCTGAAAAGATCTATTTGGTGGAAAACTCAAACTGTGAATTGCTGATGCAAACGCTTTAGTGACTCTTTCACCACTGCACCTTCGCTGGTGCGCCATAGTGGTGGCATGGAGTTCAAGAGGATTGCTCCATAACGTTTATTCACAATGCGGGAGTCCAAAATTGCAACCACTCCTCGATCCTCAACCGACCTAATCAACCTTCCGGCACCTTGCGCCAACAACAACGCAGCACGGGGCAGTGAAACCTGCATGAAACCAGAGCCACCTGCTGCATCGGCCTCTGCCGCTCTAGCTGACATGACAGGATCATCAGGCCTCGGAAAGGGAATGCGATCAATCGCGACCAATGTGCATGATGGGCCAGGAACATCAACACCTTGCCAAAGGCTCATTGTTCCAATCAATACTGAGGTTGGATCATTGGCAAACTTTTCTACTAATGCACCAACGCTATCCCCACGTTTTTGGGTAATGATGGAGATGGGCAGCTCGGCTAAGACCCGACGCAAATGTTCGTCAGCCATTTCCACTCCACGCCATGATGAGAACAGCGCCAAAGTTCTGCCACCTGCAGCATCAATTAATTCACCCAATTCAACTAAGGCTTCTTTTGAAGGCCCATCACGTCCTGGCTCTGGAAGTTGCTTTGGTAGATAAAGCATCCCTTGATTAGCGAAATCAAATGGCGAGCCAACATCAAGCATCTGAACATTGGAAGGGTCAAGGCTCCAATCTTCATCCTTCTCCTCCACATCATCTTGTGCGGTACCAAATATCCCTAAACTCTTAGCAATTGGATCAAAACTCTTTCCTACTGTGAGGGTTGCACTGGTTGCTATTACAGGAGTTTGAGTGAAAAGGTTTTCCCGCAGTACATGTGAAACCGCAAGAGGAGCCAGGTAAAGAGTTGAGAAGGTTGGTTCATACCAAAGCACCTGACCATTTCCTACCTTCATCAATTTTTGCGCAGTAGTTTTGATTTCATTAACCGCACCTTTAACCCTGGCTCGATCAGCCAAAGTATCTGGATCAACAATCTCACTATCGGCATTAATCGCTGCGATAACCGCCTCGCATGCTTCTTTAACTTTGCGGACCGGGGCGGCCAAAGCGCTAGGAATCTCGCTTAGCTTTCGTTCTTGATCTGGGGCGGAGCGGTAATCCAAACCATACTCCTCCATCGCATCAGCAAATCCATCCGCTGCTCTTACAAAGCTATCCGCCAATTTTCCGGGCATGTGGCGGCGCACCATATTCGCAGCGCGCGATACTCGACCGGCGGTCAACTCCTCAGTCACTGCCTGAGTTGTGCGATCCATAAACTCATGAGCTTCATCAAGAATCACCGCATCTCGCTCAGGAAGTATGGGGTGCGAATCAACAATTTCTATTGCCAACAAGGTGTGGTTTGTAACCACGATATCTGCGGTCTGCGCCTTTGCCTTTGCATTAACTGCAAAGCACTCACTGCCAAAGCGGCATTCATCAGCTCCTACGCACTCTCTGCCGGAAGTTGAGTTAGCTAACCAAACTCTGCGATCAACATCAGGAGCATCATCTCGATCTCCTGATATGCCGGGTTTTTGTGCCCACTCTCGTAATCTTCGAGAGTCTTTTTCTAAGCCAGAGAACTCCACCAATATTTCACTATCTGCGGTGCCATCATCGGCGTTCATCTTTTGTAGACAGAGATAATTTCCAACACCTTTGTAAACCGCAAATGTGATTGAACGGCCCAGCTCTTTTTCTAGCGCCTCTTTAACCCTCGGCAGATCTCTTTCTACTAACTGACGTTGCAAAGCCAATGTTGCGGTAGCTACTAGAACTCTTTTGCCATGAACCAAGGCTGGCACCAGGTAAGCCAATGATTTTCCGGTGCCGGTTCCGGCTTGGACCAAGAGATGATGACGATCAGATAGGGCGTTTGCTACCGCCTCTGCCATCTCAATTTGGCCGGTGCGGGGTGCGCCATTAATAGAAAGGACCGCAGCGCTTAAAGCGCTACGGACCTTTTCTATACTCACTTTTGTTTGCTCAATGCCCTTACCTTAACTTCTAAAGAAGTTTGGTTAAGAGGTAATTCACTTTTTAGCTGCAACCAGAGGTGGAGCCGCAACCTTCGCATACGTAGCATGCACCTGATGCACGCATCTTTACGCCGCAGGTTACGCAAAGTGGAGCATCTGATTTAATGCCCGCAATCTTCTCTAGTAGTTCAGTTGAAGATCCGACCTGAACTGGTGCGGCTTCAATCTTTACCTCTACCGGCTTTGCAGCTGGCTTTGCTTCAACCTTGTTTTCAACTACAGGAGCTGCAACCTCTTGCACCTGTGCATACTCGCCGGTCTCAAGGGCTTGCGCGCGCTCTGCTGCGGTGTATATACCGTAAGCAGCTCGCTCTTCATATGGCAGATAATCAAGAGCCAGACGACGGAAGATGTAATCCATCATGGACTGCGCCATGCGGATATCTGCATCATCTGTCATACCTGCTGGCTCGAAGCGGGAGTTGGTGAACTTAGAAACATAGGTTTCTAGTGGCACTCCGTACTGCAAACCAATTGATACTGCGATTGAGAACGCATCCATTACGCCGGCAAGAGTTGAACCCTGCTTACCAAGCTTTAGGAAGATTTCGCCAAGCTGACCATCTTCATAGGTTCCTGCTGTCATGTAACCCTCTGCGCCACCTACTGAGAATGAGGTGGTGCGTGAAGGACGTGACTTTGGAAGACGCTTGCGGGTAGCTGGGGCTGGAGCAGATGCCTCTGCAGCATCCTCTTTCTTTGCAGCCTTCGCATCAGAAAGTGGCTGACCAACCTTGCAGTTATCGCGGTAAACAGCGAGCGCCTTGAGACCCATCTTCCAGCCCTCGTAGTAAACCTCTTCAACATCTTCGATTGTTGCATCCTCTGGAAGGTTAACTGTCTTTGAGATTGCGCCTGATAGGAATGGTTGGCAGGCCGCCATCATTCTGACATGGCCCATTGGAGCGATTGATCGTGCACCAAGTGCGCAATCAAAAACATCGTAATGCTCTGGCTTTAGTCCAGGCGCATCCACAACATTTCCATTTGCGGTGATGTACTCGACAATTGCTTCGATGGTCTCTTCGGTGTAACCAAGTTTGCGAAGTGCTTGTGGAACGGTTTGGTTAACGATCTGAAGTGAACCGCCACCAACCAACTTTTTGAACTTAACTAGTGAGAAATCAGGCTCAATACCGGTGGTATCGCAATCCATCATCAAACCAATTGTTCCGGTTGGAGCCAAAACAGAGGCTTGTGCGTTGCGCCAGCCATTCTTTTCACCGATTGATAAACAGGCATCCCATTGCTTATTAGCCTCTGTCCAAACATCGTGATCCAATGTTGAAACAGATTTTGCAGATACAGATGCTGCATGGTGCTTCTTCATGACTCGAGTATGTGGGGCTGCGTTGCGGGCATATCCATCATATGGACCAACAATTCCTGCCAACTCTGCGGAGCGGCGGTATGAGGTACCGGTCATCAAAGAGGTGATTGCACCAGCAAGTGCACGGCCACCCTCTGAGTCATATGCCAAACCGGAGGCCATCAAAAGCGCACCGAGGTTTGCATAGCCAATACCGAGCTGACGGTAAGCACGTGTTGTCTCACCAATCGCCTCTGTTGGGAAATCTGCGAAGCAGATTGAGATATCCATTGCGGTGATAATGATTTCAACCGCTTTTACAAAGTTCTTGGCATCAAAGGAGCCATCGCTCTTTAGGAACTTCATCAAGTTCAAAGATGCAAGGTTGCATGATGAATTGTCTAGTGACATGTACTCAGAGCATGGGTTGGAGGCGTTGATACGTCCGGTCTCTGGGTTGGTGTGCCAATCATTAATGGTGGTGTCATATTGAATTCCAGGATCAGCACAGGCCCATGCCGCCTCTGCCATCTTGCGGAATAGTGCACGTGCATCAACCTCTTCAATAACTTCGCCGGTGGAGCGAGCACGTAGACCAAACTTTGTGGCATTTTCATAAGCACGCATGAACTCATCATTTACACGGACTGAGTTGTTGGCGTTCTGGTATTGAACAGAGATGATGTCCTTGCCACCAAGATCCATATCAAAACCAGCATCACGAAGGGCGCGGATCTTGTCCTCTTCACGAACCTTGGTCTCGATGAACTCTTCTACATCTGGATGATCAACATCTAGAACAACCATCTTTGCTGCGCGACGGGTAGCGCCACCTGATTTGATTGTTCCAGCTGAAGAATCAGCGCCACGCATAAAGGAAACTGGTCCTGATGCGGTTCCACCTGATTTTAAAAGCTCTTTTGAAGAGCGGATTCTGGAGAGGTTTAGACCTGCACCTGATCCACCCTTGAAAATCATGCCCTCTTCGCGGTACCAGTTAAGGATTGAATCCATGGTGTCATCAACGGAGAGGATGAAACATGCTGATACCTGTTGTGGTGCTGCGGTTCCAACGTTGAACCAAACTGGAGAGTTAAAGGAGAAGATCTGGTGCAACAACATATGGGTTAACTCATGCTCGAAGATTTCTGCATCTTGAGTTGTTGCAAAGTAGCCGTACTCCTTACCAGCCTTAACGTAAGTAAGTACTACGCGATCAATAACCTGCTTGAGTGACCATTCACGATTGTCATGACCAACCGCACCACGGAAGTATTTGGTGGTAACAATTGTCGATGCATTTACTGACCAGAAATCTGGATACTCAACCCCGCGTTGTTCGAAAACAACCTCGCCGGTTTTCCAGTTGGTCTGTACTACATCGCGACGCTCCCAAGTGACATTGTCATATGGGTGCACACCTGGGGTGCTAAACACTCGCTCAATTGTTAAGCCTTTTCCGAGCTTGTTTTTGCCTGATGAGCGATTGATCACCGTGTCCGACATTCTTATTTCTCCGTCTTCTGCTTCGAATTTTGAATTTTTGTTTTTCTTACTTCTTAATTTTGTTGCTGATATTCAGTTGTTTTCACTACTTATCGGACCCGTTATGGCGTTTTTGGTGCCAGAAGTTGCGGGGAAACAACTTGAGAATCTTTTTTACTTAACTGTACTTCTGAGTTTTTCTCGAAAGGCAGGGCGCGGAGAAGTGCAATCTCGCCTTCGAAATCTTCAAGGGAGGAAAAGTTACGGTATACCGAGGCATATCGCAGGTAGGCCACCTCATCTAATTCTCGCAATGGTGAGAGAATCGCCATACCGACCTCTTGAGCCTCGATCTCTGCCTGACCGGTAGCGCGCAGAGTCTCCTCTACACGCTGGGCAAGCAGGGCTAGATCATCATCATCGACAGGACGGTTCTGGCAGGCCTTACGCACACCATTGATGACCTTCTCTCGACTAAATGGCTCGGTGGCCCCACTTCGCTTAATGATCGAGAGGACCGCGGTCTCAGCGGTTGAAAAACGTGAGCCACAGTTGGTGCACTCACGACGACGACGGATTGAGCTGCCCTCATCAGTCGGACGGGAGTCGATTACTCGAGACTCCTCGTGACGACAAAATGGACAGTTCACGGCGTGTCATCCTTTCAATGCTGGGAAAACTCTGATTTTGGGTGTATTCACTGAGAAGTTCCGCACCACAAGGTATGGAAGCATATCGTAAATCGACCCCAACATCTAGGGGTAAGAGTAAAGCAAAGGTTTAGAGTTGCTGCAACTTGAAAGGGTTGTGAGCGTTATGGGCGTGTCGGGATGTAGATCTTCTGCCCCGCCTGGAGCTCTGGGGATTTGAGGTTATTGATCTCAACAATGTCTGCAACAACTGAGCGGCGATCCCCATCAGCATCAACCCCATCAGCGATAGACCAGAGGGTCTCTCCTGGCTTCACACTGATCTTTATGTACGGGGTCGGGATTGCGGTATCTGTTGAACCAGCAGAAGCCCCGGTAACCGCAGCGAATCCAGAGAGAAGCAGTATGGAGAGCGAAGTGATCACAGCCAACCTTGCAACAGCGCGACCACGGGGGGTAAGTCGAACAGCTGAAAGTGAGCTATTTACGGGGGTTTTTTCGCTCAAATTAGCAAGGGACGGATTGATGGCTACTGTGCTCATCTTCATCTCTCCAGTTACTTCTAGATCAGATCTTTGAGAGCGGGGATACTCTTCGAACGTCTGTTCTAAAAGCAAAGGTACACCTCCCCACTGACATCGGCAAGTTTTTTTAGAACATTTGTTTGATTTATTCGCACTTCTGTTCTAACCTTTACCCATGGCTAAAAAACCCACCAAGATCACCGAACTGCCTGATGGCCCTGTTGATGAGAATGGCTTGACCCCGCGTCAGACCAAGATCCTGATGGCGATTAAGAAGGCTATGGAGACCAATGGTTATCCCCCTTCAATGCGTGAGATCGGTGAGGCGGCCGGCCTCTCCTCTCCCTCCAGCGTCAAATACCAACTCGAGGCATTAGAGGAAAAGGGATGGATTCGCAGAGATCCATCCCGTGGTCGCGCCCTTGAGGTGCTGACCCCTGGTGATGATCGCTTTGAAGATATCACTCCGGAGAAGACCCACAATGTTCCATTGGTGGGACGTATCGCCGCTGGTGGCCCGATCCTGGCCGAGCAAAATGTTGAAGAGCTATTCCCACTTCCCGCATCACTTGTCGGCGAAGGTGAGTTGTTTATGCTCAAGGTCGTTGGAGACTCCATGATCAACGCAGCAATCTGCGATGGTGATTATGTAGTTATTCGCGCCCAAAAAGATTGCAACAAAGGTCAGATTGTTGCCGCGATGATTGATGGTGAAGCCACAGTTAAAACCTTTACCAAGAAAGATGGTCACATCTGGTTGATGCCAGCAAATGATGATTATCAACCAATCAATGGCGATGAGTGCGAGATATTAGGAATCGTTACCGCGGTTCTACGCTCTATTTAGCAACAACATATTTTTCTAGCGCATGCGCTAGTGAGCCATCGACCATGGCATGTAGCGCGGTGCCTTCAGGCAAATACTCCTCACTGATAATCTCTCCATGTTCATGAACCTGACTTACTAAATCACCTCTGTCATATGGCACAACCGTGCGCATCTCAATCCGAGGTCTAGGCAGAGATATCTCGATCGCTTTGACCAACTCTGCGACCCCAGCACCAGTTAGAACCGAGATCGGATAGGCATCTGGCTCCTGTCGCATAATCTGAGCAATAACCTCAGGATCGGCGATATCAGCCTTATTTATCGCGATAATTTCGGGGATCTTCGCGCCGCCAATTTCATCGATAACCCCCCTAACCGCCCTGATCTGTCCAAGTGGATCAGAGTGTGATCCATCAACGACATGAACAATTACATCTGCGCTAGAGACCTCCTCCAGCGTTGATTTAAAAGCATCGATTAGGTCATGTGGCAGGTGCTTAACAAAACCGACCGTGTCACTCAATGTGTAAACCCGACCATCAGCGGTCTCAGCTCTTCTAACTGTTGGATCCAAGGTCGCGAACAAAGCGTTTTGCACCAACACTCCAGCATTTGTGAGACGGTTCAATAACGATGATTTTCCTGCGTTGGTGTAGCCAGCGATAGCGACAGATGGAATCTGATTTCGCTTTCGTTCTTGACGCTTGGTGTCACGAGCGGTTTTCATCGCATTAATCTCACGACGTAACTTGGCCATCTTGTCACGAATGCGCCTTCTATCAACCTCTATTTTGGTTTCACCAGGACCACGTCCACCAATACCAGCGGCACGACCGGCCTGACGGGAAAGTGAGTCACCCCAACCACGCAGCCTTGGAAGTAGATAACTAATCTGCGCTAACTCGACCTGGGCTTTACCCTCTTTGCTTTTTGCGTGTTGTGCGAAGATATCTAAAATCAAAACGGTGCGGTCAACCACCTTTACCTTGATTCGATCCTCTAAGTTCTTTAATTGCGAAGGGCTCAACTCACCATCGCAGATGACCGTATCGGCACCAGTTGATTTAACAATTGCTTTTAACTCACTTACCTTTCCAGAGCCAATAAAGGTTGCTGGATCGGGTTTGTCTCTTCTTTGAATAATCGCATCCATCACAGTTGAACCCGCGGTCTCGGCAAGAGCGGCCAACTCCTCCATAGAGTTCTCCGCATCCTTTACCGTTCCCTCTGTCCAAACCCCGACCAAAACAACCCGCTCTAATCGAAGCTGTCGGTACTCGGCTTCAGAGATATCGGTTAGCTCTGTCGAAAGTCCTACAACGCGGCGCAGCGCCTGACGATCACTTAACTCCTGCTGGGTGGATTGAA
>JBJOIM010000034.1:0-10028 GCA_046047175.1 Actinomycetota bacterium
TCATCGATTACCGGTTATTGAGGGCATACACCCCTGTGGTTTGGGGACTGGGTGTTTTGGGCTTGATTATCGTTTTGATCCCCGGTTTGGGATCAACTGTTAACGGAGCGCGCTCATGGATCTCTTTTCCAGGTGGGTTTCAGATTCAGCCTGCCGAACTTGCAAAGATCTCCATAATTATTGGAATGGCTTTAATTCTCTCCGAAAGAATTGCCAATAATGATGCTCCAACAAACAAACAGGTAGTTCAATCCCTAGGTGTGGCAGCGGTTCCAGTTCTGTTAATTGTTCTGCAGCCTGATCTAGGAACCGTGCTGATTATTTCGGCATGCGTGATTACGATGATCGCTGTATCTGGTGCAGGTCTGCGCTGGGTTTTGGGTCTGATTACATTAGGGATTACCGGAGCCTATCTAGCAGTTGCGAGTGGAGAGGTAAGCGAATACCAATTAAATCGCTTACGTTCCTTTGTGGATCCGAATGCTGATCCACAAGCCAGTGGATATCAACTTAGACAAGCTCGCATCACAATTGGCTCAGGCGGATTGTTTGGAAAAGGCTTGTTTGACGGTCCACAAGGCAGATTTGTTCCTGAACAACAAACTGACTTCATCTTTACCGTTGCAGGAGAAGAGTTAGGTTTTCTAGGAGCTGGTCTCATACTCGCTTTGTACTTTGTGATTCTGATGCGGGCTTTTTCCATTGCACGCCGTACCAATGATTTATTTGGCCGTATGGTTTGCGTTGGTGTTATTGCTTGGTTCTCATTTCAAATCTTTGAAAATATTGGAATGACTATGGGTCTTATGCCGATGACTGGTGTGCCATTACCGTTCCTTTCCTATGGTGGCTCAAGTATGTTTGCCAATCTCATCGGGGTAGGTTTGTTGCAAAATGTTTACCAGCGAACACGCTAGTTAGATTTACGCTCAGATTAGGCTCACCGACCCAGGTTCTGTCATACTTCGGGGGTTCGAATCGCCTCATAATCTCGAGGTCGCTAGGACCGCTCTTTAGGTGCGGTCGGCTGATCCAGATAGAGGCGCCACCAGAGATTTTTTTAATAATGATCGCAAGGTCATTAACTAGGAAACTTTCTAGAAGATAAAAAGGATTTGATCGTATGGCTGATGAGCCAAAAAAAGTGCGTAAGCGCGCTGTAAAGAAAGCCGCTCCAAAAGAGACAGCTGCCAAAACTTCAGACAAGAGCGCAGAAAAGCCTGCAGAGAAGAAGAGTAAGGCGGCAGGCGTTATTCCTGCTCCAATCTTCCAAGCTGCACCAGTTGCTGCCGCTACTCCTAAAGCTAAAGCCGCAAAAGCTCCTGCTAAAAAAGCTTCAGAGAACATCGCCGAATCTGAGAGCGAAAATGAAAACCGTCGCCGTCGTCGCAGACGTGGTGGCCGTGCACGACGTCGCTCCGACAAGGAGGGTGGCGAGGATCAGGTTTCTGAAAACCCGACATCAGCTGCAGAGGATGAAGATTCAGCGACCTCAGTTGCATTTAAAAAGCGCCGCCGTCGTCGTCGCTCTGGCTCTGATGGAGTTACACCAGGAGAGACTGTTGAAGAGGATGGCGTAGTAACCGTTGTTAAAGTGCGTGAATCCCGCCCGGCCCAAGAAAAACCGGTAAGAGAGCGCAAGAGCTTTGATCGCAACGATCGAGGTGGACGCAATGACCGTCGTTTCCGTGATCGCGATAGAGATCGTGGCCGCGAACGTCATCGCTACAACGATTACAAATCTGATTACCGCGAGAACCGTCGTCGCGGAACCATATTGACCGATGCAGAGTTCTTGGCAAGACGAGAATCAGTTGATCGTGAAATGTTGGTGCGCCAACAAGGTGATCGTACGCAGATTGCTATTTTGGAAGACAATGTTTTAGTTGAACATTATGTAAATCGCAATAGCAATATCTCCTATGTAGGCAACGTTTATTTAGGTAAGGTTCAAAATGTTTTGCCATCAATGGAGGCTGCTTTCGTCGATATCGGCAAAGGTCGCAACGCGGTTCTATATGCCGGCGAAGTTAACTGGGATGCAGCGGGTTTAACTGATAACCAAGAGCGCAAAATTGAAAAGGTTTTGAAAACCGGACAATCAGTTTTGGTTCAGGTAACCAAGGATCCGATTGGACAAAAAGGCGCACGGCTAACCAGTCAGATTTCATTACCTGGCAGATATCTAGTTTATGTACCTGGTGGCGGAATGAGCGGAATTTCCCGTCGCCTACCGGACTCAGAACGTGCTCGCCTAAAGGATATTCTCAAAGGATTAATTTCAGATGAAGAGGGCGTCATCGTACGTACCGCTGCTGAAGGTGCATCTGATGAAGAGTTGACCCGTGATGTTGTTAGATTGAAAGCACAATGGGAAGACATCAAGAAAAAGTCTGAGAGCACAAGTGTCAATGCTCCAACCTTGCTTTACGGAGAACCAGATCTAACTGTTCGAGTTATTCGCGATATTTTCAATGAGGATTTCCGCAAGCTTACTGTTCAAGGCGATGGCGCTTGGGAAGATATCAATAACTACCTTGGCCACATTGCACCAGAGTTAATTTCGAAAATTGAGAAGTGGACTGGAGTTAAAGATCTCTTCACAGAAAATCGTGTCGACGAACAGTTAGCAAAAGCTTTGGATCGTAAGGTTTATCTTCCATCAGGTGGCTCTCTAGTTATAGATCGCACCGAAGCTATGGTGGTTATCGATGTAAACACTGGAAAGTTCATCGGTAAAGGTGGAAACCTCGAAGAGACCGTTACCAAGAACAACCTCGAGGCTGCTGAAGAAATTGCCCGTCAACTTCGTCTTCGCGACTTAGGTGGAATTATCGTTATCGACTTCATCGATATGATTTTGGAATCAAACCGCGAGCAGGTTTTGCGTCGCCTAGTTGAATGTTTAGGCAGAGATCGCACCAAACACCAGGTTGCCGAAGTAACCTCACTTGGTTTGGTTCAAATGACCCGCAAACGTGTTGGACAAGGTTTGATTGAAGCCTTCTCTACAACCTGTGAAAGTTGTGGCGGAAGAGGAATCCATGTTCATATGGAGCCGGTAAATAAGAAGTCTTTGGACCGTGAAATCACTCCAACTCATGATCAGGCCCATGATCAGACCCCAGATCATGCTGATGATTCTGAAGCCGAGGCGAGTTCTGAAGAGTCGACCCCAGAGAGTCAGGATTCTGAAGAGAAGCCCCGTTTTGGACGTAAGCGCCGCAGAGCCGCGAGCTCTGGGGTGGTGACCGCCTAACTCAGTTTGACCCAAATGCGGAGTAATCCGTAACCTAGCCCCCTGTTTGGAGGGCCTTAAGAAGGGCCCTAACAAAGGGTCATTGGAAGGAAAATCGTGTACGCAATCGTTAAAGCTGGCGGCCGCCAGGAGAAAGTCGCTGTTGGAGATACCGTCTTTGTAGACCGTATTGATGCTGCAGCTGGCTCAACCGTGACCTTTCCTGCTGTTTTGGTAGTTGATGGCGCTGCTGTTACATCAGATCCAAAGCTCCTTTCAGGTGTAAAAGTAACTGGCGAAGTTGTTGCAGAGGTAAAGGGTCCAAAGATCCACATTCTGCGTTACAAAAACAAGACCGGTTACCGTCGTCGTCAAGGTTTCCGTTCCAAAAACACTCGCGTGAAAATCACTGCGATTAACGGTGTGAAGTAAGGGGTAGCAAAAAATGGCATCCAAAAAAGGCGTCTCCTCAACCCGTAACGGTCGCGATTCCAATCCACAGTTCCTTGGTATCAAGCGTTTTGGTGGTCAGGTAGTCAACAGCGGCGAGATTCTTGTCCGCCAACGTGGCACCAAGTTTCACCCAGGTAAGAATGTAGGAATCGGCAAAGATGACACATTGTTTGCACTCGCTTCAGGTTCAGTTGAGTTCTCAAATGCACGTGGTCGTCGCGTAGTAAACATCGTTCCGGTTTCCTAACACAACGGACTTTTTAAATTGCGGGTCCGTAAACACGGGCCCGTTTTTTATTTCAAAAACAATTGATTCAAGTAAGAGACAGAAGGGGAGAAAATGACAACATTTGTTGATCGAGTAACCCTTCATGCCTCTGCCGGAAAAGGTGGAGATGGATGTGTTTCCGTACACCGCGAAAAGTTTGTTCCACTTGGTGGCCCAGATGGTGGTAGCGGCGGACGTGGTGGAGATGTAATTCTGGTCGTTGATCCAAGCGTTACTACACTTTTGGATTTCCATCATTCACCACATCGCAGCGCTAGCTCTGGAAGACAGGGTTATGGAGCATTAAAAAATGGCCCAGATGGAGAAGATTTAATTCTGGGCGTTCCAAATGGCACAGTAGTAATGACAAAAGATGGTCGTGTTCTAGCTGATTTGATAGGCACCGGTACCCGCTTTGTTGCTGCAAAAGGTGGCATGGGCGGTTTAGGAAATAACGCATTGGCTTCTTCACGTAGACGTGCTCCTGGTTTTGCTTTGCTAGGAGAACCAGGCGAAAAGCGCACTCTGATTCTGGAGCTTAAATCTGTTGCTGATATTGGATTAATTGGATATCCCAGCGCTGGAAAATCATCTCTTGTCGCTGCAATTTCTGCGGCCCGTCCCAAGATTGCTGATTATCCATTCACAACTTTGGCACCAAATCTCGGTGTAGTCCAAGCTGGCGAATCTAGATTTACAGTGGCAGATGTACCTGGCCTTATTCCTGGAGCATCTGAAGGCAAAGGCCTTGGTTTACAGTTTTTGCGCCATGTGGAGCGCTGCGCTGCCTTAGTTCATGTTTTGGATTGCGGAACATTGGAAAGTGACCGTGACCCAATAAAAGATTTTGAGATTATTGAAAATGAGTTAAAGAAGTATGCGCAGGATCTAAGCGATAGACCAAGAATTGTTGTCCTAAATAAAGTTGATTTGCCAGATGGCAAAGCGATGGCGGATATGGTGGAACCGATATTGCGGGAGCGTGGTTATGAGGTTTATCAGATCTCTGCCGCCGCACGTATTGGTCTAGAACCTATGTTGTATGCCATGGCCAGATTAGTAAATGAGTATCGAGCTAAACAAAGCCAAGAGGAAAAGGCAAGAATCGTTCTCCGCCCTACACCTGTTGATGATGCTGGATTTAAAGTCACCGCTAATGAGGATGGATCATTTACTGTAGTTGGTGCTCGTCCAGAGCGCTGGGTACACCAAACCAATTTTGGCAATGCCGAGGCGGTTGGTTATTTAGCGGATCGTCTGGCAAGTCTGGGTGTTGAAAAAGAGTTATTCAAACTCGGGGCAAAGCAAGGCGATGAAGTACGCATCGGCGTTGGCGATGATGCGGTTATCTTTGATTGGGAGCCAACCATTGAAGCTGGCGCAGAGTTGTTGTCAGGTCCACGTGGCGATGATCTACGTATTCCACGCGGCTGGGAAAAGTTTGATGAGGAAGCGGTTGATCAATTAGATGATGAAGAGTTGGCCCAGCAATGGGAGTACAACATCTCTGATCCAACAAATCCTCGAGTAGAGGAAGATCAAAAGTGAGTCGTAAAGCAGTTGCAGATGCGCGTCGCATCGTAATTAAAATCGGCTCATCCTCACTAACAGGTAAAGATGGTGCTGGTTTAGACCAAGCCGCTGTCTCTAAGTTAGTTGATGCTGTTGCACAGTTAAAGCAACAAGGCAAAGAGGTAATAGTTGTTTCTTCGGGCGCGATTGCAGCTGGTTTAGCACCTCTCGGTTTGCAGGCTCGCCCACAGGATCTAGCGACGCAACAGGCGGCGGCATCTGTTGGACAGGGATTGTTGATTCATAGCTACACCGAATCTTTCCGTCGTCACTCGATTACCGCTTCGCAAGTGCTCTTAACAATTGAAGATATTGTGCGTCGCTCTCATTACCAAAATGCTCAGCGCACACTATTCAAACTTCTACAACTTGGCGTGGTTCCGATTATTAATGAAAATGACTCGGTTGGAACACAGGAGATTAGGTTTGGCGACAATGATCGAATTGCCGCTTTAGTTTCACATCTAGTTGGCGCTGACTTGTTGGTTCTAGTAACCGATGTTGATGCACTTTATGATGCACCTCCTACTCAACCTAACGCGCAGAAGATCTCTGAAGTAAAAAGCATCGAACAACTTGAAGAGGCAGATATTGGCGGCGCCGGCTCTAAGGTTGGTAGCGGAGGAATGGTTACCAAAATTGAGGCGGCTCGCATCTCTACCGGCGCTGGAATTCCCATGCTGCTGACCTCACTAAATGAGGTTTCTCAATCAATTACTGGCTCAGATCATGGAACATTTTTTGTTGCATCATCCAATAAAAAATCCTCCCGTTTGTTGTGGTTGGCTCATGCGGCAACCCCACGGGGAAGATTGATTCTTGATGATGGAGCGGTGGTGGCGCTGAAAGAAAAAGGTGTCTCGTTGTTGCCTGCGGGAGTAACCGCGGTAGAGGGAGAGTTCAGTTCAGGAGATACCGTGGAATTGGTTAGTAGTTCCGGCGCGGTTATTGCCCGTGGATTAGTCGCTTTTGATGCAGAGGAAATTCCGCAGATGTTAGGACGTTCTACTAAAGAGTTAGCAAAGGAACTTGGACCGGAGTATGAAAGAGAGCTGGTCCACCGTGATGATTTGGTGTTGCTATGAGCAATGACAAGTTAATTGCAGATTTAGCGGATTTGGCACGACATGCCGCGCGCACGCTAGTTGCAGCTACTTATGAACAACGCCAAGCGGCGTTATTGGCAATCGCCGATGCGCTCGAGAGCAATCAGGAGCGGATTATTGCCGCCAATCAAGCGGATATGGAGCACGGTAAGAGTTCAGGTTTGAACTCTCAGCTTTTGGATCGTTTGATGCTTGATGCAACTAGAATCAAAGGAATTGCTAATGGCGCCCGTAAAGTTGCCGCTTTGCCAAACCCGCTTGGAAATGTAATTAGAGAGCGAACTTTGGAAAATGGTTTACATCTGCAGCAGATCTCGGTTCCATTCGGGGTAGTAGGTATGGTTTATGAGGCAAGGCCGAATGTCACAGTTGATGCCGCAGTTATCTTGTTGATGTCTGGAAATGCCGCGTTATTGCGGGGATCTTCCTCGGCAGAGAAGAGCAACGCAATTTTGGTTGAGGTTATGAGAGAGACTCTGGCTAAGACCGTCATTTCCCCAGATGTATTGCAGCTTATTCCTTCTCATGACCGCGACACCACTCGTGCCCTGCTGCATGCCCGAGGAAAAGTAGATTTGGTAATTCCAAGAGGAAGTGCCTCGCTAATTCGCATGGTGGTTGATGAGTCAACTGTTCCAACAATTGAAACCGGTGCTGGAGTTTGTCATGTCTACGTTGATTCAGCGGCAGATTTGGAAAAAGCGTTACCTATCCTGATTAACTCAAAGTGTCATCGCCCCAGCGTTTGTAATGCAGCTGAAACTTTGCTGGTACATAAGGATGTAGCAGATGCATTTCTCCCCAAGGCGTTGCACGCTTTGAATGACGCCGGGGTAGTAGTGCATTGTGATGCGCACGTTCTAGAGGTAGCTAAATCATTTGGAATTCCAGCTGTCTTGGCTACTGAAGAGAGTTGGTCGACCGAATATGGTGTTTTGGAGATGAATATTGGTGTTGTCCCTTCACTTTTAGCAGCTGCAGATCACATATTGAAGTACGGCACAAATCACACAGAAGCGATCGTTACTGAATCAAAAGAAAATGCAGATACCTTCATCGCGTTATCTGATTGCGCCGCGGTAATGGTTAATGCTTCAACTAGATTTACAGATGGCGAAGAGATGGGCTTTGGCGCCGAGATTGGTATCTCAAACCAGAAGTTGCATGCTCGGGGACCAATGGGGCTCGAGCAGATGACAACAACCACATGGATAGTTAGAGGGGATGGCCAGATCCGAAAGTAATTCGCGCTAAGCGTGTAACACTCGGTAAGGTGACCCTCATGTCAAACATCTCTCGCGACGATGTAGCCAACCTAGCTAAGTTAGCTCGAATAGATATGTCAGATAGCGAGCTAGATCATCTCTCCAATGAACTCTCTGTAATTCTTGATGCGGTCGCACGGGTTCAAGAGGTGGCAGGCGCTGATGTTCCACCTACCTCACATCCACTTCCTTTGAAGAATGTATTTCGCGCCGATGAGGTGCGTCCTAGTTTGACCCCTGAAGAGGCTTTATCTGGCGCTCCTGCCCAAGAAGAACAGAGATTCAAAGTTCCGCAGATTTTGGGTGAAGAGTAATGATCAAAAAAACCGCCACTGAAATGGCCGCATCTCTCAAAGCTGGAGAGATTTCAAGTGTTGAACTTACTCAAGCGCACTTAGATCAAATTGCCAAAGTAGATTCTGAAGTACATGCCTTCCTATACGTGGATTCAGAAGGTGCCATCAATCAAGCACGCGCAATTGATGAAAAGCGTAAGAGCGGCGCAGATCTTCCGCCACTTGCAGGTGTTCCATTAGCGCTAAAAGATGTCATGACACAAAAAGGTATTCCAACAACCTGTGGCTCAAAGATGTTAGAAGGTTGGCGTCCGCCTTATGACTCCACCGTTGTAACACGGTTGAAGGAGAACGGCGTTGTTATTTTGGGTAAGACCAATATGGATGAGTTTGCAATGGGTTCCTCCACAGAAAACTCAGCTTATGGGCCGACCCATAACCCTTGGGATTTAACTCGAATTCCCGGTGGATCAGGTGGCGGTTCCTCCGCAGCTCTAGCTGCTTTTGAAGCACCACTTGCAATCGGAACCGATACTGGCGGATCAATTCGTCAGCCTGCAGCTGTTACCGGAACTGTTGGCGTAAAACCTACTTATGGTGGAGTTTCCCGTTATGGCTTAGTTGCCTTTTCCTCATCACTTGATCAGGCTGGACCATGTGCCCGAACCGTTCTAGATGCTGCATATTTACATGAAGCTATCGGTGGTTACGACAAATTAGATTCCACTTCAATTAACGCGCCTATTCCACCAGTTGTTGCCGCTGCCAAAGAAGGCAATGTCAAAGGCATGAAAATTGGTGTCATTAAGGAGCTACAGGGTGATGGTTATCAACCCGGAGTTTTAAAGTTATTCAATGAATCCCTCGAACTTCTTGCACAGCAAGGCGCCGAGATTGTTGAGGTCTCTTGTAAGTATTTTGATTATGCATTGGCGGCTTACTATCTGATTGCACCCAGTGAATGCTCCTCTAACTTGGCTCGCTTTGATGCGATGCGTTATGGAATGCGTATTGGATCTGGTTCAGCCGAAGATGTAATGAATCTGACGCGACAGGCAGGTTTTGGTCGTGAGGTAAAGCGCCGTATTATTTTAGGAACCTACGCATTATCAAGTGGTTATTACGATGCGTATTACGGCAGTGCGCAAAAGGTTCGAACCTTAATCTCTCGAGATTTTGAAAATGCCTTCAAAACGGCTGATGTGTTGGTTTCACCAACCGCTCCAACAACAGCTTTCAAAATCGGCGAAAAAGCCGATGATCCAATCGCTATGTATCTAAATGACATCGCAACCATTCCTACCAACTTAGCTGGAATTGGCGGAATGTCTCTGCCGTCAGGTTTAGCGGAAGAAGATGGTTTACCAGCTGGATTCCAGATCATGGCTCCTGCGATGCAGGATGATCGGATGTACAAAGTTGGCTCTGCTCTAGAAGCAGCATTATTAACTAAATGGGGTCAACCAATTCTGGCCTCCGCTCCACAGTTAGGAGCAAAGTAATGGCGTTGAAGTACGAGGATGTAATTGCAAAGTATGAGCCGGTTCTCGGACTAGAGGTGCATGTTGAGCTGGGTACTGAATCCAAGATGTTTTGTGGTTGCAACACAGTTTTTGGAGCTGCGCCAAACACCCAGACCTGTCCAGTTTGTTTAGGACTTCCAGGTTCTCTACCTGTTGTAAATGGCAAAGCTATTGAATACACCATTGCGATTGGTCTAGCGCTTAACTGTTCGATTGCACCCTTTTCTCGCTTCGCCCGCAAAAACTACTTTTACCCAGATATGCCTAAGAACTTCCAAACCTCTCAATACGATGAACCAATCTGTGT
>JBJOIM010000035.1:0-9195 GCA_046047175.1 Actinomycetota bacterium
AATAAGGTTGCTACCTACTCTTCTGACACTCTTGATGCCAACTTCATTAAAGGTAAGGCAAGTGGAAAAGTTGTGGATCGTAAGAGTGCATACACCGCAATCTCCAAGGAGTTGGAGGACAACGCGGTCTGGGTATGGCTTGCTACTCCTTATGAGTATCGAGTGGCTACCAAGAAGCTTCGTGGATTCTCAGCTCTAGCAAACGGCTCTTTGCTTCAGCTTCGTTCTGCAAAGCTTGGATAGTAAGTAAATTGGTAAGGCGTGTGGGGGAAACTCCACACGCCTTATATTTTGAAGGCAGATTTAATTCGACAAGTTATTAGGAAAAGGTGAATGGGATTTCTTAAGCGTTTAGCTTCAGTACTCACCACACTTTTCGGAATTTCAGTATTTGTATTTGTTGTATTGAGGGTTATTCCCGGCGACACCATTACTAGCTCTTTGGGCATAGAAACCGGCGTTCTTACCCCGGAGCAGATCGACACCTTGCGAGCGTATTACGGCATCGATAAACCATTGATCGGGCAGTATCTATCCTGGATGGCCAGCTTTTTATCGGGAGATCTAGGCTTTTCTTATTCAACAGGAGCCCCAGTTTGGGATTTAACCAGATCTGCACTTCTTGTAACTATGCAGTTGGCCTTATTTGGCACGATTCTTGGGGTTTTAATCGGCATCTCAATCGGCATGTTCAGCGCTCGCAAGCCCGGCAGCGCCCGTGATTTTCTTGGTCAATTCTTTGGTTTATTAGCGCTTGCAGTTCCAGGTTTTGTTTTGAGCACCACGATTGTGACAGTAACGGCCAACAAGTTCCAATACTTTCCAAATGGCTACGAATACATGACTCCATTTGAGGATCTTTCAATGAATTTGCAGCAAATGCTCTTCCCGAGCTTGGTGCTGGGAATTGCAGTTGCGGCCCCAGTGATGCGCACAACTAGATCGGCTCTGCTGGAAACGGTAGATAAAGATTTTGTTAGGACCGCTTATGGCAAAGGTGTAAAGCCAAGAATTGTTAGATTACGCCATGTCTTGAGAAACTCATTGATTCCTATCGTTACCATGACTGGAATTCAATTTGGTTACCTGTTGGGCGGAGCGGTAATTGTGGAGAAGATATTTGCCCTACCTGGGATGGGGCGACAAATTCTTGATGCGATTAATAAACGTGAGTATGCCACTGTGCAGAGCAGCATAATGGTGTTTGCAATTCTCTTCGTAACTATCAACCTAATCACTGATTGGGTCTATCGAAAGGTGGATCCAAGAATCAAATGAAAACTGCTACTGGAAAAAGAGACTGGGTGCATTATTACTTTAAGAGCACCTCTGGGGTTATTGGTTTATTTTTGGTTTTGGTAATGGTTGTTCTCTCTCTTATATCTGCACTAAATCTGGCACCGATTGATCCATTAGAACAGAACCCAATTGATGCTTTACAGGGACCGAGTGGTACTTATTGGTTTGGCACCGATCAATTTGGCCGGGATATTTTTTCTCGCTCAATTGATGGAATGAGCCGCTCCTTATCTGTTGCCCTGCTTTCAGTAGGAATTGCGGCGACAGTAGGGGTATTTCTCGGTGTTGTTGGCGGGTTTTTTGGTGGCTGGCTGGACAATCTAGTAGTCCGAGCCAGCGATGTGATCTTTGCCTTCCCTGCGATTTTGTTGGCTCTTGCCATTGTAAATAGCTTGGGTAACTCATGGATTGATACCTCAATCGCCATTGCAATTGTTTACACACCAATCTTTATTCGAGTTGCTCGCGGGCCAGTACTCACCGTTAAGGAGATGGATTATGTAAAGTCGGTAAGAGTGCTCGGTTTTTCAACGCCGCGAATCTTGATGCGCCATGTCATGCCAAATGTTTTGGCCCCTATAGTGGTCCAGATTGCGCTCTCACTATCCTGGGCAATCTTGACGGAGTCAGGTCTTTCCTTTTTAGGTTTAGGTACTCAACCACCTGATGCATCTCTTGGCTTAATGGTTTCTGAAGCGCAAGCTTTGGCATCTTTTGCCTGGTGGACATTGGCCTTCCCTTCTCTCTTTATCACCGTTGTTGTAGTTGGTTTGAATTTGGTCGGAGATGGTCTACGAGACGCTCTAGATCCAGCACGTAGGAGTAGCGGATGAGCAACCTACTTGAGATTAAGAACCTTTCAGTCGTTATTTCAGAAGACAAACGAGTTTTAGTTAATGATGTCAGCTTTGATATCAAGCCGGGCGAAGCTGTTGGAGTTGTTGGCGAGAGCGGTTCTGGAAAAACTTTGTCAGCCTTATCAATACTTGGTTTACTGGCTCGGGGCTTAAAGATTGAATCTGGTGAGATTAGATTCAAAGATGCGGATTTGCTTAAGAGCTCAGCTGAAGATTTGCGCAATATTCGCGGTAAAGAAATAGCGATGATTTATCAGGATCCGATGACCGCATTGAATCCTGTGATGAAGATCGGGGAACAGTTACTTGAAGTTTTGGACTCTCACCAACATCAGATAACCGATCCAAAAGGGCATATTCTCAATGGTTTGGCGGCTGTTGGAATCGCTGATCCAAATAGAGCCTTTGATAGTTACCCACATGAGTTTTCTGGCGGAATGCGACAAAGGGTGATGATCGCAATGTCATTGTTGCTATCTCCCGAACTCTTAATTGCCGATGAGCCAACAACCGCACTTGATGTAACTATCCAAAGACAAATTCTGGCGCTTGTGGCTAAAGAGAGAAAGCGCCGTAAGATGTCGATGCTTTGGATCACCCATGATTTAGGGGTTGTAGCAAATCTAGTGGACCGGGTAATTGTTATGTATGCCGGAAGAGTGGTTGAAACTGGAACTGTTGATGAGATTTTCAGAGCACCAAAGCATCCTTACACCGCAGGCTTACTCGCTTCACTTCCAGCGGCCGGTCGCGATCGAGAGAGATTGGAATCAATTCCTGGTGTACCACCCAAACCATGGCAGGTTCTAAATACCTGCGCCTTTGCTCCACGCTGTAAAGAGGCTAGAGATATCTGTACTAGTCACAGGCCAGAGCTAACAAGCAATAACACTAGATCGGTGGCTTGCTTTTTCCCGTTGGGAGCTAAGCAATGAGTTTGAGTATTAATGATGTTACGAAGCGATACCGCATTCGCGCCCGCAAGAGCGTTGTTAATGCGCTCAATGGCATCACGCTTTCAGTGGAGAAGGGCAGAACTCTAGGAATTGTTGGTGAAAGTGGTTGTGGCAAATCTACTTTGGCGCGATTAATTGTTGGATTGGAGCCACCCACTGAAGGCTCTCTACTTTGGAGTGGCTCACCATTGGGCCAAGGAGTTAAAAACACCATCCGTAGTAGACATTCAAAAACTCAGTTGGTATTCCAAGATCCATACTCCTCGTTAAATCCAAGACAAACCATCGGGGCTTGCATTGCCGAAGTATTAAAAACCCACAAATTAAGAAGTGATGCGGAAATTACTGCTCGGGTAATTGAATTACTTGGCGTAGTAGGGATTGCGGCAGATATGCAAAGCCGCTTCCCGCACCAACTTTCTGGTGGTCAACGCCAACGTGTAGCTATCGCACGTGCTTTGGCGGCCGAACCAGAGTTATTGGTATTGGATGAACCCGTATCAGCTCTAGATGTTTCTGTAAGAGCCGATGTTATGAACCTTCTGGTGGATCTGAAAAACAAATTTAATTTAACCTATATTTTTATCAGCCATGATCTCTCTATGGTTCGGCATATCAGCGATGAGATAGCGGTTATGTACTTAGGTCGAATTGTTGAGTACGGAACTTGGGATGAGGTCCTTAACAATCCAAAGCACCCTTACACAAAGGCTTTGATTGAATCGATTCCAGAGCACACCAATGTTCGAGGTATTGATTTTGAAAATGTCTTGGAGGGAGAGGTGCCAGATCCTGCCAACCTTCCACAAGGTTGTGCTTTCCATCTCCGCTGCCCATTAGCGGTAGAAAGTTGTAAGTTGAAAGTTCCAGAGTTATTAAATGCCACCAAATCCCATCTAGTTGCCTGTCCGGAGGTATTGAAGTGAAGATAATCGGAATGATTTCAGGAACCTCTTATGATGGCATCGATGTAGCTTTGTGTGATTTTCAAGAAAGTGACCGTGAAATCTCACTGGAGGTTTTAGATTTTAAGAGCATTCCCTACAGCGAGGCACTTCACGCAGAGATTGCAGCTGCGATGCCACCACGCACCATAGATATGGAACGGGTTTGCAGATTGGATACCTTTATCGGTCAAGCTTTTGCTTCAGCTGCTGCAGAATTAATCGGTCAGCATGATGTTTCCCTGATCGTCTCTCATGGCCAAACTCTCTACCACTGGATTGAATCAAACCATGCTCTTGGAACCCTACAGCTAGGTGAGCCCACCTGGATCGCAGAAAAGACCGGAATTCCAGTACTTTCCAACATCAGATCCCGTGATGTGGCAGCAGGAGGACATGGCGCACCTCTTGTCAGCCTTATTGATCAAATGATGTTTGGTGATTACCCAGAGCCGGTTGGGGCTTTGAACTTAGGTGGAATTTCAAATATCACGGTAACTAGTAGAGGTATGGTTCCGATCGCATATGACATTGGACCAGCAAACGGTTTGATGGATGCGGCGCTACAGGCTCATTCCAATGGAGCAATTAAATTTGATAAAGATTCCAAGATAGCCTTACAGGGACAGGTAAATCAGAAAGTTCTTTCTGAGATGTTGCAGGAGCCTTACTATCAAGCCCCGCCACCTAAGTCCACAGGTAAAGAGCTATTCCATCTGCCTTACATCAAACAATACTTTGGTGATATTTCAACTTGGAACATCTCAGAGGTAGTTCGTACCCTTCTAGAGTTGACTGTTGAGACGGTAGCAATTGAAGTTGAAAGATTTAATTTAAAGGATTTATATGTTCATGGTGGAGGCTCAGCAAATCCGCTAATGATGGAAAGACTGTCACAACGCTTGCCTAATTGCCGAGTGCAACCGATGTCAGTTTTAGGCTTAGATCCAAGACAAAAGGAAGCAGCGACCTTTGCCTTGATTGGTTACCTCTCCTGGTTTGGGCTACCCGGCGCGGTTCCATCATGTACTGGTGCTAGCGGCAATCGAGTTCTGGGATCATTTACACCTGGTGCAAAACCATTGCAGTTGCCTGAGCCAAAACCAGAGGGAAATTATCGAGTAGTTATTAGGTAAACTCCTTGAGCATTTTGACCTCATCTTCCTTCCAGCGTTCATCAATTCTTGATTCTCCAGTGAGCTGGAAGCCGAAACCTTGGTACAAGTTACGGGCGACGGCATTTTTCTCAAACACCCACAAACTCATTGATTTAAAGCCTTTTTCAGCGATTTTTTCGGCAGCCTTGGTTAAAGAGGCTTTACCTAATCCCTTTCCGGCAACTTTTGGATCTACATATAGCGAGAACAAGTGGCCCAAGGTTGGATCATCCGGGTCTGAACCAATTCTAAATACTGAGGCAATCTTGAAATCCAATATCCCAACAACGGTTTCTTTGCCGTTGGGATCAACCAGAGATGGTCTCCATAAATCTGCGGATTTTTCCGGAGTCATTTCACCGCGTACGTCGGCTGAAAGAAGATCTTTATATGAGATGTGCCAGCAGGCATGGAACAGCTCAGCAATGTCGCTTAAATCAGATAGCGAAGCGGTGCGAAACTCCACATGATTAAAAGTATCACTATTACCGAGAAATCCATAAGTTTACGAGCGCCTTTTGTTACAGCGCTGCGAAGTGTTAGCGCTTATCCAGTAATTCAGGTAGAGATTGAATTCTTCGATGGTCGCATCGGTGTCGGAGAGTGCGTCGCTACACCACAAATATCGGGCGATGCTCATGAGGTTATATTGCAGCAGCTCCACTCGCCAGCGGTTCAAGATTTGAATGAGATTAGCCCAGAGATAATTTCAAAGCTGGAGATTTTCTCGAGCGCTAAAGCCGCACTCGATATGGCGTTATGGAATACCGAGATACATCCGAGTTGCTCTATAGCTACTGATGTCACGATACCCATTGCAGAATTGAAAGATTTAAAGGATATTGTTCAAGAGAGAGTGACCGCTGGCTTTGACACCTTTAAGTTGAAGGTAAAACAAGATGAGTTATCAGATCTGCTGCAAAAAATTGAGATTATTAGGGAGGTAGCAGGTCAGAACGCCATAATTAGAATTGATCCTAATCAGGCCTGGAGTTTGGAGTATGCGATTTCGGCTACACGGGAGATAGCTAAAAGTGGTGCCAATATTGAGTATTTGGAGCAACCATTACCCAAAGCTGATTTATTGGGGCATGCTGCTCTAGCGCAGGAGTGCAGCATTCCACTGATGGCTGATGAATCATGTTTCTCGCAAGAGGATCTGGAAAAGGTTGTTACAACACAGGCCTTCAAGTACCTCAATGTAAAGATCTTGAAAGCGGGAGGGGTAATGCCAGCCTTGCAAATAGCTAATCAGGCAATCAACTCAGGCCTTAAGGTTTCGATCGGCTCCATGATGGAAGGGGTTCTAGGGATTAGGGCCGCTATCTACTTAGCTCACCAAGTAGCACCAGAGACAACTCATGATTTAGATGCTGCATGGTGGTTTAAAGAGAGTCCAATCAGTTACCAGGGAAGTATTGTGCATTCATGACATCTGCGGTGGCAATCTCCCGTATCTCTAGCGGAATGGTTTCCTCAGAGGTTAAGGGATTTACCTCTGAATTTGGAATCGCAAACCCCACACCCATAAACGAACAAAGTGGTTTTGATTTAGCCTCAATCACAAAAGTGTTTTGTACAACAACTTTAGTTATGTGCGCTCTTGAAGAAAAACTCCTAAAGCTTGATGATCCGATATCTCGATATCTACCAGAGTGGCAAGTTGAAGATAAAGGTGATCTGACAATCGAGGATTTACTAAGGCATGAGTCCGGTGCTGAGGAATGGCGCCCGTTTTATATTTCCTGCTCAAACTCAGAGCAAGTAAAGCAAAAGATTGCTAACTTGCCATTGAAGTACCCAAAGCAAAAAGAGTTTCATTACAGTGATTTAAACTTCATTACCTTGGGAATGCTGCTAAGAAAGTTGTATGACGCTGATTTAAATCAGATTTTCGCTGCCAAAATAGCCACCCCTTTAGCCTTGGAAAATACTGGTTTTTCCCACCCGGTAGATCGAAATAATGTTGTCGCGACCTCAATTGGAGACAGCATTGAAAAGAAAATGGTGGAGTCCAAACAGCCTTACGCAGTGCCGGAGAAGGCCGAGGATTTTGCCGGCTGGCGCGATTACGTCTTATCGGGTGAGATAAATGATGGCAACGCTTTTCACATCTTTAAAGGTGAATCAGGACATGCTGGATTGTTCTCTACCCTGGCAGATATGAATAAGTTTGTTTTGGGATTGCTGGACGGCTTTTTGCCTATTGAGAGATTGCAAGAGTTCTCTAAACCTCGCAACACTGCCATACAAGGTATGGGTTTTAGAAGGTTCCAATTGGCGCAAGGAGGGATTGCCATCGGACATTTTGGATTTACCGGAACTGGATTTGCTGTGGATTTACAGAACAAAAAAGGGTGGATTTATTTGAGCAATCGAATTCATACCCAAGTTGCATATAAAACTATGAATGAGATTTGGTGCGATGAGTTTAAGGAATTTTCTTTCCAGGGTTAAGAATCCCCTTTGGATCAAATACCTTCTTTATTGCCCGTTGTAATTCGATAATTTTTTCACCAGATTCACGATGAGCAGATTCCAGCTTAATTGATCCGATCCCATGCTCTCCCGATGCAGTGCCACCTAAATCCTGTGCCACTTTAATTATCTGATTGAAGGCAGCAATCGCTTTTACCTCGGCATCAGCATCACCATGGTTGTAGACAATAGTTGGGTGCATATTCCCATCTCCGGCATGACCAAAGATTCCAATCAGCAGACCTGTTTCTGAGGCGATTTTTTCTACCTCAGTTACCAACTTTGAAATCTGGGAGATAGGTACACAAACATCATCTAGTAGGGCCGCACCTTTGCGCTCCAAGGCGGGATACGCCAACTTTCTTACCTGAATCAAGTCTGTGCTGTCTTTAGGGTCATCTGAGTAAGTTGCATCAATCGCGCCATGTTTTTCAGCGATCTCTACCCCTTTGGCACAGATCTCTGGTGATTCATCGCTTTGCATGAGCAGGACAGTTCCGACGCCTTCAAAACCCAAAGGTTTCCACTCCTCTACCGCACGCAATGTCGTCGCATCGACAACCTCAAGCATAGAAGGAGCCAGTGCAACTAACTCTGGAACCGCCTTCATAGCCGCATCGATCGAGGCGAAGGTTGCAATCAAAGTGGTGGCCGGTTTTGGTCTGACCGCAAGACCAACCGTTATCTCTGTGATGATTCCTAAGGTTCCTTCAGAACCAACAATTAAGTGCAGTAGATCTAAATTTGTTACTGATTTCTTTAACGGTGATCCCAATTCAACGATACTTCCATCTGAAGTAACCATGCGGATGGCACGGACATGTTGTGCGGTTACGCCATATTTAACGCAGCACATTCCTCCGGCGTTGGTAGCGACATTTCCGCCAATAGTTGACCATTCGCGACTCGCTGGATCTGGCAGGTAAGCCAATGAATATTTGGAAACCTCTTTATCTAGTTCGATATTAATCACGCCTGGCTCAACTCTGGCAATTAAATTGGCTGTATCAACCTCAATAATCTGATTCATTTTTTCAAGTGAGATGACTATCGCACCGTCTGTCGCATTTGCTCCACCAGATAAACCACTGCCAGCGCCACGTGCAATTACAGGAATTGAATTTGAGTAAGCAAATTTCAAAACTAGTGCAATCTCTGCCTCGTTCTTAGCTAGCAAAACCGCAGCTGGATTGCCATTCTTTGCAATCTGCGATTGATCTCTAGAGTAAGAGGGCAGTACTGATGGGTCGGTAATTATGGTGGCTTGCTCACCAAGAACCTTGCGTAGCTCATCAGCAATTTTCACTGGCTTACTGTAATCAGTTGAGTTGGCTCTGGAATACTCTTATCTCCTTATGGCGCGCAATATCATCAATATCGAAGGGGTCTCAAAAACCTTTGATATTCGCCCACTTTTGAGCAATGTCTCATTAGGGGTGGCAGAGGGTGAGCGCATCGGAATTGTAGGAAGAAACGGTGGCGGTAAATCAACCCTGCTAAAAGT
>JBJOIM010000036.1:0-9040 GCA_046047175.1 Actinomycetota bacterium
GGACTTATGGTGGCGATTGCCCGTCCTGATCTAGTTACCAACTTAGTGGCAATCGGCGCTAATTATCATTACGAGTGCGGGCTGAATCATCAGATCTTCAATGGAGAGGTTGCAGAGGAAGCAAAGGATCAATTTGCTGCACGTACCGGCCAGCACCGTGAACTTCTAGTTGAGATTATCGGCAAAGCTCACAAAGTCTGGGCCTCAGAACCAAAGATGACAAAGGCAACTTTGAAGAAGATTAAATGCCCTACCTTGATTTTGGCCGGCGATGATGAGCCTTTTACAACAGCTCACACAGTTGAACTCTATGAAGCGATTCCAAACGCCCAACTTGCGATTTTGCCCGGCACCTCACATGCGGTGCTAAAAGAAAAACCTGCGCTCGTAAAAAGCATTTTGCAAAGCTTTTATCAGGATCCAACTTTTCCTATTACTCTGAGTCCAAACCGCAGATTAAAGAAAACTCAAGAATTACAGGGGAACTCTTAAAGCTGCATAAGCATTTTCCGGCACAAATGGCTGCTTTGGTGCCACCGGCTTAATTCTTTGATATCCCATACTCTGCGGAGGCCGAGTGTCGCTCTCACCTTTATTTGGCCAGAAAGAGAATGCCCGCTCTGCTTGGGCGGTAATTGTTAAGGATGGATTCACCCCAAGGTTTGCGGTAACACTCGAGCCATCAACAATATGCAAACTCGAGTAGTTCCAAACCCGGTGATAAGCATCAATTACTCCATCTTTTTCAGAGGCACCGATTACACATCCCCCTACAAAGTGCGCAGTAAATGGAGCGCTAACTAGATCACCAATATGGCCACCAGGAGTACCGCCATACTTATCAGCAATCCTTCTAACCACCTCATTGGCTGCTGGAATATATGTGGCATTTGGTTTGTCAGAGTTATTTTTTGAAGTCAATCGCCAACCAAAGATCCCGCGTTTACCTTTTACCGTGAGAGCGGAATCAACATTTTGCATTACTAAAGCAATCACTGTGCGCTCACTCCAACGCCTAACATCTAGAATCTTCAAACCCAGTATTGGATTGCGCAACAAACTCTTTAACCACATTCCCCGTCGATCTTTTGCGCGATGACCATCGGTCATAATGGTTTGTAGCAAGCCCATCAGATTGGAGCCTTTTCCATATCGCACCGGCTCGACATGGGTGTTTTCATCTGGGAAAAATGATGAAGTAATCGCTGCTCCTTGCGAAAAATCAATCTTTGATGCGTGCGGCATGATCGCACCGGTTAAAGCCTCTGAGTTGGTTCGCGACAACATACCTAGTGAATTTGAGATTTTAGGAAGCGTGCCCAAATCCTTCATTTTATGAAGCAACTTCTGGGTGTTATATGTACCGGCAGCTACAACTACATCTGCACCGGTAAAAATCAGCTTTCTGCCAAACCAGGCAGAGCTACGCCGAGAAGTAACTTTCCAACCACCATTGGCTAGTTGTTCTATCTTCTCAACTGTGGTTTCTGGAAAAACCAATGCTCCTGCTTTTTCAGCCAGCCCCAAATAATTTTTTGGCAAAGTATTTTTTGCATTAAAGCGGCAACCGGTCATGCATCCACCACATTGCTGACAACCATGTCGATCTGGACCTACGCCACCAAAGTATGGATCTTTCTCAATTACTCCAGAACCTTTGCCAAAGTGCACACCAAGTGGTGCCATCTTGAAGGTATTTCCTACCCCCATTTCCTCTGCTACATCCCTCATCGCTTGATCACTTGGAGAAAAGTAAGGATTTTGCGCCACACCAAGCATCCGTGAGGCTTGGTCATACCAAGGAGCTAACTCAGATTTCCAATCAGTAATTTGATTCCATTGTTTATCTTGAAAGTAAGAATCGGGCGGGGTGTAAAGGGTGTTGGCATAAACCAAAGAACCTCCACCGACGCCAGCGCCAGCCAGGACTAAAACATCAGGTAAAGCATGAATTCTTTGGATACCGCGCAATCCAAGTCGCGGCAGGTATAGAAATTTAGATAAACGCCAAGAGGTCTTTGGGAAATCTTTATCTTTAAATCTGCGTCCCGCCTCAATAACAGCGACTCGATAACCTTTTTCCGTTAAACGTAACGCCGCTACAGAACCACCAAATCCCGAACCAATCACAATCACATCAAAATCCCGCTGGTTCTGCGACATAGCAATAACAGTACTAAGCGTAAAGATTGTTGTCATGAGTTTTCTAAAAGAGTGTCTGAGAGCCCCCCGTCAGGATTGAACTGACGACCTTCCGCTTACAAGGCGGATGCTCTACCACTGAGCTAGGGAGGCGGGTCGCCAATTATGTCACCAGACCCGTAGATTCAAAAAATCCTGCTTAATTTGTGGAGAGATTTAGCTTCTTTCGTTATCTCTGCTCGGAGTAAGTGACTCTTTGATAATCAGAAACAGGGCCACCGGAAAAAGGTCGAAAAAGCGCTTAAAGAACCAGGGGGTGCCTTTCAAGATCATCCACATTATTTTTTCTCTTCTAGAAAAATCCTTGATCTCCTCCACCATTGATTCAGAGACTGGAACTCCAAGTTGCTTTAACAACCGCTTTCCCTCACTTGCCAAAATCATATGTCCGCGCGGGCCGGGGTGAAGCATGTCGACATGCCAATTCTTTCTATCATTTACCCCGCTGATTTCTCTGGTCTTAATTGGAATCAAAGGAAAATTCCTTGCCAGTTCCACATAAACCTCATTTACAGCGTTGACTCGCTTCAACAACGCTCGCTCAAGGGCTTTAGGCAACTTCAAAAGTTTTGAAGGGTCATGCAGCTCCAAAGTCATGATTTTGGTTCCTTGGCTATGAAGCTTTGAGAACACCTCATACAAATTGTTTTTTAAGCGAATGGGGCAGAAGTTATTGCGGAGTAAATCATTGCCACCAACAACTATTACAGCAATATCCGGTTTCAAAGCCTCAACTACTGGCAACTGATGATCTACTAAATCTATGGATTTGGCACCCGGGCGGGCAATGTTCAAATAAACAAGCGGTGCCTCTATCGCATCAGCAATTCTGTAGGTCCAGCCAAGAGGACGGTCAGCTTTAACGACATCCCCTGTTCCGAATGCTGCGCTGTCACCCATCACAACAAATCTGATCGGTTTGTTCAGCGTTGCATTCATGCCGCGGGTCTCACACTTTCATGAACATTCAAAAGCTCTGAGATTGTTCGATCCCAAGTAAAACCTTTGGCAACTGCGCGGGCGTTTTTTCTCAGCGGTGGGCCGGTCAGGATTTCCGCAATTTTCTCCGCAAACTCCGCTCCGACGCCATTGGCAGTTGCACCACAGCGCTTCGAGGTATTTTCAAAGAGAAACTCCCCAACCGCTGAATTTCTATTTGCAACCACTGGTGTTCCACAACTCAATGACTCCATCGCAGATAAACAAAATGTTTCAAGGGGTCCAGGAGCAATGGCTACATCCGCCGCAGCCATAATTGCTGCAATTTTTCGCGGATTGGCAATGTACCCGGTAAAAGTAACAGGTAACCCTTGAGCCAGGCTCTGCATCTTTTCACTTAAGGGGCCGCCTCCAATAACAATTAAACGAACATCAAAACCCATTTTTATGAGCTGCTCAGTGGCATTTATAGAAAGGTGCGGATCTTTTTCGGGAGATAGACGGCCGCAATGAACTAGGAGATAACTTGCGCCCTGCAACAACTCCTGGCGTAATGATTTATTGAAAAGCTTTGGCGCGAATAACTCTGTGTCAACGCCTAATGGAATCAAACGCAGATTTGGCGTAGCAATTCTCTCAAACTCTTTGGAGGCAAATTTTGTTGTCGCAATTACATAGTCAAATGCCTTCGACAATCTTCGATTGTGCCAATCCACCGCTTTTTGCAGGATGCTCTTTGCGGGCAGGAATTTGGAAACTAAACCGGAGAGGGTCTCATGGCTAAATACAACAGTTTGAATTCCCATTCTTCTTGCCCAAGGGCCCAAGAACATCAATGTAAAGCGGTCAGAGCACTCAATTCGATCTGGCTTAGAAACAATGATTGCTTGCATGATTGACTTGCGGTTTCTAAACATACGATAGCCGCCAGAAAAAGGAATCTCTCGACTAGGTAGATAAATGGCAGAGCCATATGGGGTATTGGTTTTTGAGAGATTTATGCCTGGAACCACAAATGTGAATTGATGACCGGCCTGTTCGTATCGACGCCCTAAGTCATGAATTGTTGTCTTTATTCCACCCGATTTTGGGCCGTAGAAATTTGCGATATGCAGAATCTTCATGAAGCCACCCCTACAAATCCTTGTCTTAAAACAAAGATAGATTGCTGGTAATAATCAATTAAAGAATTTGTTAGAGAGCTCCAACTTTTCTCCTCGACTGAGGCTCTTGCCTCTTTCCTGGTCTCTGGATTAGTGAAGAAAGCCCAGTTTTTTCTAACCTCATGCAATAGATCCATGTCGCTACTCATATCAACGATGGATCCGTTTACACCTGGTTTAACAAAATCCTTAACGCCACCTTTTGATGGAGCAACTACCGGCGTACCACACGCCAGAGCCTCTTGTGCCGCCTGACAAAATGTTTCATTTTCGCCGGCATGAACAAATAGATCCAAACTTGCTACGTGTCTGGCAAGGTTTTCACCTGAAAGCTGGCCGGTAAATAACGCATTAGGTAGCTGGCGTTGCAATGAATATCTACTTGGCCCTTCACCAATTATTACTAGCTGTATGTCAGATTGCGCATCGAGGATTGATAGTCGTTCTACACACTTTTCTGGGGCAAGTCGACCAACATATCCAATGATTTTCTTTCCTTTGAACCCTAAAAAAGTTTCTGCATTCCTTCGCTTGGGTTTAAAGAGCTCTAAATCAACCCCTCTTCCCCACTTTTCAATTCGCTTGACGCCCAAAGTTTGTAACTGCTCAACCGCAAATTGGGAAGGGGCTAGGTTAAGTGTTGCATTTAAATGTGTCGCCTTAACAAATTGTTGTATCGCGCGCTTGGCAAAACTAACGCGATAAAAATCAGCAAATCCAACAAAATCCGTTTGATAAACCGCCACCGTTGGAATACCACGCTTTATAGCAATTTTCTGCGCATACGCCCCCATTAAAGCTGGAGAAGCTAAATGCATTACATCTGGCTGAAATTTTGCCAGCTCTCTATCAATCATTAAGTTGGGCAGCGCTATCGGGAGATGTTTTCGAAGGTTGATCGCCGGCAAGGGTTTTACTGTGGTTCCCTCAATTTCCCGAAGCAAGCCAGGTACCTCTGGAGCAAAAATCCTTACCTCATGACCTAACCGGCGAAGCTCTCGGTTCACCTGGACAACAGAGTTTGTTACCCCGTTTACCGTTGGCAGGAAGGATTCGGTAACGATTGCCACTCTCATGGTGCAAGGGTCTATTTTTAGGTTTAGTGACCCTCAACAATTTGTTAAGTGTTGAAGAACATGAAGTGAAGAGCCAAAAAACCCTTTGAATTATCTACATTAAGTCTCAGTTAACCTAAAAGTTACTAACAATTCAGCGAGATTATCTACCTTCTCCACATGTCAAAGCCAGCGGTAATTATGGTCACCTCAAATGGGGTTGGCGCTGGACATTTGATTCGGGCCAGTGCGATCGCACGTGAACTTCAGCCAGATGCCCGACCCATAATTTTCTCAATGGCCTACTCGGTGGTCGAAGTAGCCTCCGCATTAAATCTTGAATGTGAGTACGTGCCGAGCAGAGACAAGGGTCTAATGCCCAAGAAAAAATGGGACCGATACCTTAGAGATCGTTTAGTTGCATTAATTGATGAGACCGGTGCCTCTGTAGTCACATTTGATGGAGTTGTTCCGTATCCCGGAATTATCGCGGCGAAATTTGCCAGACCGCAAACCTCACTAGTTTGGGTACGACGAGGTATGTGGCAACGTAAACCTCAAGGCGCTCTATTGGCTTTGCAATCCAAACTGATGGATCATGTAATTGAGCCTGGTGATGTTGCCAGAGAGGCTGATTTGGGCCCGACCAAAGAAAGAAAAGAAGCTGTGCTCATGAATCCAGTTACCCTGTACCGAAAGGAGCGAGCTCTGAAGAGGAGTGAGGCACGCGCATTCCTGGGATTGGATTTAGAAAAACCATCAGTGTTAGTGCAGATGGGGGTCGGGAACTCAGATCTAGATGCTCGTGTCTCTGCGGTTTTGAAAGGGTTAGATGGTTGGCAGGATCTGCAGATTGTTATGCCGAGAGAGCCACGTGATCAAGATGGAAGATCGCTGGTCCCGAGCGGAATGACCGTTAAAGTTATTAGACACTTTCCGCTTGCTGATGTTTTACATGCATTTGATGCTGCTGTTTGCGCCGCCGGTTACAACAGTGTTCATGAGGTGATTCCAGCCGGCTTACCAACCCTCTTTATTGCCAATAATCGAGGTACGGATGATCAGATTGCACGTGCGCGGTGGTGTGCAGACAACGCGCTCGCACTTTTTGCATCAAATGATTCATTACCGGATATTGAATCTCAAACGGCAAAATTGAAGTTTCAAACCTTAAGAGTGGAGTTAACCAAGAATTGCCTGGCGGTAAACGAGTTTGATGGGGCAAAGGAAATAGCTGGTCTGGTAAAACTACTAACCAATGAGAGCTACAAGAATTTGATGTACAAGCGTATTGAGTATCAGCGATTCTTGGCTATTAACTTTCTATCAAAGAGTCCAAGCTTTCACCTAAGACGGTTGGTAAATCTCAGTTTGCGTGGTCTGGGATTAATTTATCGAGCCATTCGACCTCACAATAATATGCCGGTTGCCAATGGAGAAGTGGTTTTTAGTTACTCTCGAGATTACAAGTCGCTGGATAAGTACATCAGATCTCAGGAGAGGTTTGAGCACCTGCTGGCAGGTTCATCAAACAGTTATTTGAATCGACGCAAAGAGATTTCAAAATCCGCTTTTGGAGAGGTTGAGCTAATCCCAGCAATTGAACAAAGTGACGACATTATCAATCTCAAATTTGCTTCATAGGTTTAGGTAGTCCTAACCCATATAAATCCTGTAAAAGCGCCTCATATTTAGCTTCAAACTCTGTGGTGTTGGCTACCTCTTTTCGCCACCGGCCAGTATGTGCATTCTCCGCTGTCACCTCAGTTTCAAAATACTTACTCAACTTTTCTGCAGGTTTAAGATTTAGAAATTCGAGAATTCTCTTTAATTGATTCTCTCGATCATGGATGGTCAAATCTTCCAACCAAACGTGCAGGACCTTATCGGGCATGGTTTTGGTCGCCCGCAAAATACTCTCTAATCTCGCATGCCACCAAATCAAAGCTTTAGAGTGCTCATTTGGTCCCCAACGTTCCCGAACCACGGAACTGGCAACATCACGCCCATCTCTTATCAAGTGGATAAAACGAACCCCCGGCATTAAATTTGAAATCTCATCGGCAAACATTAGGTTGGGAGGGGTAGTGTCAATCCAATACTTAATCTCCTGGCCTTGTAGTTGATAGTCCACGAAACGCCTCATGAAATTGGCGCAGGCGAGGTTTCGATCGATCAATAGCTCCTCATTCAGAAAGGCTAATAACTCACCCATAGAGGTCTCTTCGATGCCTCTACTTAAACCGGTTTTGCCGCCTTTTTTGCCATCTCTGATCCACCACTTACCTTGCACATCTCTTTTGAACCTATTGAAGTGAGCGTTTTTGCCCAAAATCAACTTACCTTTGCGGGTAAATCTAGATTTCTTGGCTAGGTCGATTAGCCCATTGCCCGATGTCAAAAATTTTATCTCTGTGGGTTGCGAGTGCTTTACCTCGGGATGTCTCGATAAGAGCTTCCCGGTAATGGTTGTTCCGCTCCGACCAGTACCACCTATCAAAACTACATCGGAAAAATCAGGGTAATTGGTTACGCCCACCGCATAAATCTAGACTGAAGATTGATTCATTTTCTAGAATTTTTGACTAAATTGGTGAACATCTGGTGAGAGTTTGACTAGCTTCAATAGTAGATTCTCCTCACCATGACCCAGTCCATCCCTGTCTGGATAAGCCCCGAAACCACATCGGTTAATCGTCTGCCGATGCTCAATATCGGTCACCTAATGACCATCTCTCTGGATGGTGATTGGAACTTTCAACTCTTAGATCGTCCAGATCAAGAAACTAGCAAGCGTTGGCAAAGCATTCCCGTGCCCGGTCTTTGGACCATGATTGCTGGTCAGCAACCTTTCGGTGACAAGCCAATTTATACCAATGTCCAGATGCCTTTTGATCAGCTGCCACCAAATGTTCCAAGCGACAATCCAACAGGTGTTTATGAGCGAGAGTTCTCTCTTCCCTCTTCCTGGAAGAACAAAAGAGTCGTGCTTTCCATTGGCGGATTTGAATCAGTTGCGATTCTATCTATTAACGGCAACGAAGTAGGTGTTGCAAAAGATTCTCGATTAGCTTCAGAGTTTGATATCACCGAGTATTTAAATGGCGGTTCCAACCGGGTACAGATCAAAGTGATTAAGTGGTCAGATTCCACATTCATCGAGGATCAAGATCAATGGTGGCATGGTGGAATTACCAGATCAGTAAAATTATTTGCTACCGAGTATGTATTTATTGAAAGGCTATACGCCACACCTGGCTTGGAGAAGAACAACAAAGTTGGCACATTAAAGGTTCGGGCCCACATCAACTCCATTAATGAAGCAGACATCTCAAATTACAAACTGCGGGTAAAGGTGCAAGGCATTAAAGGCGCTGACCAAAGTGCAACTGTAATCAACCGCAAAGCCCCACAATGGACTGAAAAATCTGCTGCAGAACAACAAGCCGGTAGTGATTTCTTTTTGGGAACTTTCTGGGATGGCAATATTCCAAAGGCCAATTACGAGGCTTACTTAGCAACTGAACCGGTGATTCCGGGTCCACTAGAGATTGATATCCGAGTTCCTGGTGTATCTGCCTGGTCTGCCGAGTCCCCAACTCTTTACGATGTTGAGTATGAATTAATCGACCCTTCCGGTCAGGTAATCGAGGTTTCCAGCCAAAAGATCGGTTTCCGCCG
>JBJOIM010000037.1:0-14435 GCA_046047175.1 Actinomycetota bacterium
GGAGATTGGAGCTGTGAAGATAAAGGGTGGTGAAATCATTGGAGAGTTTCAAACTTTGGTTAACCCAGAGGTTCCAATCCCAGCTTTCATAACAGTGCTGACGGGGATAACTGAGGCGATGGTCGTTGAAGCCCCCAAAATCGGTGAAGCACTCTTTTCCTTCTTGGAGTTTTCCGGATCCCAAAATGAAGCGGTATTGATAGCACACAATGCACCATTCGATATCGGCTTCCTGAGGGCTGCAGCAGAGAAATGTGGTGTCACATGGCCCAGTTTTCAAGTTATTGATACCGCCAAAATTGCCCGGTATGTAGTCACCAGAGATGAGGCACCTAATTGCAAACTGGCAACATTGGCACAGTTCTTTGGGGCTCAAACCAGTCCCGATCATCGTGCTCTCTCTGATGCTCGAGCAACTGTTGATGTATTTCATGGAATTTTGGATCGATTAGGTAGCTTTGGGGTTACCACTCTTGATGATTTGAAATCATTCTCAAATCGAATTACCGAATCGCAAAGAAACAAGAGGTTTTTGTCTGAAGGCTTGCCAAGTTCTCCGGGCGTATACATTTTCAAAGATGCGCAGAATGAACCGCTATATATCGGCACCACAAGAAACCTACGGAATCGAGTTCGTTCTTATTTCACCGCAGCCGAGACCCGCAAGCGGATCTTGGACATGATTAGCCTCGCTCAAAAATTGGATTACATTGAAACACCAACAATTCTTGAGGCTGAGATTCGTGAACTCCGATTGATTGCAGAAAAGCAACCCAGATTTAACAGACGTTCAAAGTTTCAAGAGAAAGCGGTTTGGGTAAAGCTAACCCAAGAGAGCTTTCCTCGTTTGGTTTCAGTGCGCGGACATCGCGACCTTAATGATGATGATGGCTGGTGCGGACCCTTCAATGGTCGCGACGAGGCCAGTCGGGCAATAGAGGCTGTTTATGAGGTAACTCAAATAAGACAGTGCTCCCCCAGAATTACCTTGCGATCAATGAAGAGCGCTAGCCCATGCGCACTCTTTGATATGAAGCGATGCGGTGCGCCTTGTGTAGGAAAAGAGTCGAGCGACTCATATTCAACCCATGTCTTAACGACACGTGTTGCTTTACAGCAGGATGCGAATAGGTTGATAGAAACCATCAACGATCGAATGTTTAATCTTGCCAGCCAGGAGAGATTTGAGGAGGCGGCTGAATTACGTAACCGCCTAAGCGCATTTATTAGAGGTACGGCCAGAGGGCAAAGAATTCGCTCATTAACCAGAGTCTCGGAGTTGATTACAGCATTGCCAACCTCTGTTGGTCAATGGGAGTTTGTTTTGATTCGATACGGCAGGTTGTGTGGCAGTGCAAGTGGTGACAGAAATAATTACAAAGAGGTAGTAGATTCTCTGAAACTAGTTGGTGAAATAGTCGCACACAGCGATGAAATTCTTCCCGCCTCAACTCATGAAGAGGTTGAGGTTTTGTTGCGGTATCTCAATCAGGAAGAGATTCGCATAGTCGAAATCTCCGGTGAGTGGTCTATGCCAACCTTTGGATCTGGTTTTGCGAGATTAAAACTGGAGCGAGTTCGAGAAAGCTCTCAAAACCTAATTTACAAAGAGGATTTTGCTAATTCGTTTGATAGAGCCGCCCAACGTTCCACAAGTTGAGCTGCAGCACCACTATCGATAGCTTGCTTAGCAAAAACATAACCATTTGCAAGTTGCTGTTCTACCCCTAGATCGAGATCTCCCTTAAAAGCTGCAATCGCAGCGGCGGCGTTAATCAAAATCGCTTCGCGATAGACGTTCTTTGACCCAGCAAATACCTCTCGAGTGATTGCAGCGTTTTCTTTGGCATCACCACCCTTCAACTGCGCCGCATCAATCCTTTCCAAGCCGAGGTTTAACGGATCGAATTTCTCTACTCGGATCTCTCCTTCATTTATTACATATACAGTTGTAGGAGCTCCTAAGGAGATCTCATCTAATCCATCATCACCTCGGAAAACAAAGCCCTGACAGCCTCTTCCAGCCAGTACTTGAGCCACTAGCTCGAGTAGCTCCATCCGAGCAACACCAATAGCTACTGCAGTTGGTTTGGCGGGGTTGGCTAGTGGACCCAAAATGTTGAAAACTGTTGGAACACCAAGCTCCTTGCGCGCTACTGCTGCATGCTTCATCGCGGGATGAAACACCGGTGCAAATGCAAATCCAATTCCTATTTTTCGAACACACTCTGCGACCCCAGCGGCGTTGAGATTGATATTTATTCCGAGCGCCTCCAAAAGATCTGCAGCCCCGCTCTTTGATGTCGCCGCTCTATTGCCATGTTTTAGAGTTCTAGCACCAGCAGCTGTTGTTACGATTGCGGCTGCGGTTGAAATGTTTATTGTTTGCGCCCCATCGCCGCCGGTGCCAACAATGTCTACACATCTTTCTGGAACGTTGATTAAAGAGGCATAGTTGTACATCTCATCAACCAGAGCGGTCACTTCGCTAGGCCGCTCCCCTTTTTCCTTAAGTGATAGTAGAAAGTTTTTGATAATCTCATTTTCGGCAGAACCCGACAAAATCTGCTGCATCGCCCAACCAACCTGGGCTTTGTTCAAATCAGTTTTATTGTTAAGGGAATGGAGAATTTCATCCCAATTTGGGATTTGCTGAGACATTTTATTTAGGCAGAGATGCGAGCTTTGCGGAAGATATCGGCAACTGTCTGTGCCAATGTAAATGGATCTATGGGATGGGTTATTACGCCTTCAGCGCGAGACCAGCCAGCCAACCAGGCATCGGATTTGCGGCCTACTAAAACAATCACCACTCCGCAATTGAAGACCTCATCCTTTAGTTGCTTTGCCACCCCGAGGCCGCCTTCGGGAACAGCCTCTCCATCAAGAATATAAAGATCTACCTCGTTACCTGAATCAACGTAGCTGCGCAGCGCAGGAGCTGTTGCGAACTCTTTTATTGTGTGTTGTGGAAGATCCCTATCTAATTGCGAACCCAAGGCCTTTTTGACGGTCTCTCGAACCGATGAGTCATCGGAATAAACTGCGATTTTTAGGCTCGAAACCGGAGATGGGGTCATAGGCGCAAGTCTAATCAAAATACCCACCTCATCGCCCTTTTGCGGAGGGGAGTTACCGTGACCTCTGCGTGATGAGTTTCACCGCGACAACGGAGTTAAAAGGGCTCCCGGCCATGGGAAAAGCCCGATTTTCGGGAATAATCACGCCCATGAGCAGCGCCGTAGTAACACCGCCAAAGGTGAATCGCCCCAATGTTGTCGCTGTAGGAACCATTGTCTGGCTGGCCAGTGAGTTGATGTTTTTTGCTGCGCTCTTTGCAATGTATTTCACTACTAGAGCTGTGCAAGGTCCCGAGAAATGGGCTGAGGGTGTCGAATTTTTGAATATTCCATTCTCCGCGTTGAACACAACAGTTTTGGTTTTATCCTCTGTCACCTGTCAGTTTGGGGTATTCGCTGCAGAGCGTTTTCAGAATGCACGAACTGGAGCGCTTTGGCAGTTATCAAAATGGGGAATGCGTGAATGGTTCGCTCTAACTTTTGCTATGGGTGCTTTCTTTATTGGGGGCCAGGTTTTTGAGTATGCCGAGTTGGTACATGAAGGTTTAACAATCTCTTCAGCCCCTTACGGATCGGTCTTTTATTTGACCACCGGTTTTCATGGACTACATGTCACTGGTGGATTAATAGCATTCTTAATTGTGATGATTCGAGTATCTAAGGCCCGTCGCTTCGGACATTCTCAAGCCACAACCGCAATCGTGGTGTCCTACTACTGGCACTTTGTTGACATTGTTTGGATTGCTTTATTCTCAGCGATTTATTTGGTGCAGTAGGAAGAATAGGAATCATCAATAATGGGTTTTATTTCTAAGTACCGGCGCCACAGATTTGCTGGTCCTCTGCTTCTACTCGTTGGTTTACTTTTTGTTGGATTTGGTTACACCGTAGCTCAAGCCGCTTCTGAAGAGGTTGCCTTAAGTTCCTCTGACAAAGCAACTTTGATTGCAGAGGGCAAAGAGATATTCGCCCGTGGTTGCTCCTCATGTCATGGATTAAACGCAGAGGGAGCGGGCATCGCCCCATCGTTAATCGGCGTAGGCGCCGCTTCTATTGATTTTCAGGTCGCTACTGGCCGCATGCCTATGGCTGATATGAGCCAGCAAGCAATGCGAAAAGAGCCGCTCTACAACGAGGAAGAAACCGCTGCTCTGGCTGCCTATGTTGCATCGCTAGCACCTGGTCCTGCTGCTGTCACAAATGAAGAGCTGGCTTGGGAAAGAAGTGGCGACACCGCAGAAGGTGGCGAGTTATTCCGCAACAACTGCGCGATGTGCCACAACTTAGCTGGTCAAGGTGGTGCACTTACCCAAGGTAAATACGCTCCAACAGTTATGGGTGTAGAGCCACGACATATTTATGAAGCGATGTTAACTGGACCTCAAGCGATGCCGGTTTTCTCTGATGCAACTATCACTCCTGAGGAAAAACTTTCCATCATCAAGTGGATTAAGCATGCTGAGAGTGAACCAGCCCTCGGCGGCGCAGCTCTTGGTCGCGTCGGTCCGGTTACTGAAGGTTTGTTGGCTTGGACCCTAGGTTTGGGCTTACTAATTGGTGTCGCTGTTTGGCTAACTACGAAGGCGCGATAAAAGATGAGTAATGAAATTGCACCCTTAACCGATCCAGGTTTACCAGAGCATGTTCATCGCAAAGCCGATGTTGATCCAATGGCAGCCAAAAAAGCGGAACGCCAAGTCGGAATTCTCTTTCTGCTCTCCGTCCTCGGCACAATCTTGTTTGTCTACTCTTATGTAGGAATTGATGAAGATGTTTTCATCTTCTTACCGATTATGGGTAACACCAACGCTCACCAATTGTTCTTGGGGCTTGGTTTGGCCATGTCTCTCTTCTTCATTGGCATGGCAGCGGTTCATTGGGCAAAAACTTTGATGCCTGATCATGAAGTAATCGATATTCGCAAAGAGCAACGCTCTAAAGACGAGGATAGAGCGCAATTTGTAGCAACTGTTAAAGAGCGAGGCGCGGAGGCCGGCTTGGGTCGCAGGCCATTTATTAAGCGCACTATGGGATTGGCACTGGGCTTGGTTGGTATCTCACCAATACTACTTCTTCGTGATCTTGGGCCACTTCCCGAAAATGATCTAAATACCACCAACTGGGCGGCTGGAACTCGACTAGTTACCGATCCTAGCAATCGCCCTATTAAGCCATCTGATCTTGAGGTTGGTGGCGTCGTGCAGGTTCAACCCGAGTTCCCTCCTGGAAAAGAACGCCACTTGGATGACATTGCTCAAGATTCCGTTCTTTTGATTCGCATTAGACCTGAAGAGTTCAACCTCACCCCCGAAAGATTGTCTTGGACCTACGAAGGAATAATCGCTTTCTCAAAAATCTGTTCTCATATGGGTTGCGCGGTAGCTCTATATGAACAAACTACAAAACATCTTCTCTGTCCATGTCATCAATCCACCTTTGATGTCACCAGAGCTGCAAAGGTTATCTTTGGACCAGCGGCCCGACCTTTGCCACAATTAGCTATTACCGTTGACTCTGAAGGTTATTTGGTTGCACAAGCACCATTTAATGAGGCGGTAGGGCCAAGTTTCTGGGGGCGTGATTCACAATGAGTGCACGTGAACGTGTAGCAGGTCAGGTAGCAAATTACGTTGATGAGCGCACCGGCGCAGCTAAATGGTTAAAGAAGACGGTGACAAAGGTATTCCCCGATCACTGGTCCTTCATGCTTGGCGAGATTGTTCTCTACTCCTTCATTATTCTTTTATTATCAGGAACATTTCTAACTTTTTGGTTTGACCCTTCTATGCGAGAGGTCGAGTACGAAGGTTCTTATGAACCACTCTCTGGCTTGAAGATGTCCGCTGCCTATGCCTCAACCTTGCACATCTCTTTTGATGTACGCGGAGGTCTATTGATGCGTCAGATTCATCACTGGGCTGCGCTGATCTTCATGGCGGCAATGGTGGCTCACCTAATGCGTGGATTATTGGTGTTGGTCTTTTAACTCTTGGAATTGTCGAAGGCTTCTTGGGTTATTCACTTCCAGATGATCTTCTCTCCGGAACTGGTATCCGTATTGCCGAAGCAATCATTCAAGCGATGCCGGTAGTTGGTTCTTACCTTTCTTACTTTGCCTTTGGTGGCGCCTTCCCGGGCGAGATGTTTATTCAACGTATTTATGTTGTTCATATTCTTTTGCTCCCAGGAATTTTCTTGGCCCTAATTACTGTGCACCTGATGTTGGTTTGGTACCAGAAGCACACGCAATATCCAGGACCTGGAAGAACAGAAAAGAACGTAGTTGGCTACCCGCTTATGCCGGTGTACATGGCTAAAGCTGGAGGATTTTTCTTCATCGTATTTGGTGTGACCGCGTTTTTGGGCGCTGTAGCATCAATCAATCCAATTTGGATCTATGGTCCTTACACACCTGGGCAGATTGGTGCTGGCTCGCAGCCAGACTGGTACATGGGATGGCTTGATGGTTTAGTTCGAATGGCTCCACCCATTGAAACTCATGCCTTTGGCCACACTATTTCATGGAACATTTTGATTCCAGGCCTAATCATTCCTGGCATCATCTTTACTGGAATGGCGCTGTATCCATTCATCGAAAGCTGGATGACTGGTGACAAGCGTGAACATCATTTGTTAGATCGTCCACGTAACGCCCCCAATCGCACCGCTCTGGGCGCAATGTCGATTACCTTTATGTTGGTCACCTTGATCAATGGTGGTAACGACCTGCTTGCGACTCATTTTGATTTATCAATCAATCAGATTATGTGGTTCTCGCGAATTGGTGTATTTGTTCTGCCGCCTCTAGTTTTCGTGATTACCAAACGTGTCTGTTTATCACTACAACGTGCGGATCGTGAGCTAGTTCTGCATGGTCGGGAGACTGGCCGACTTGTAATGCTGCCACATGGTGAATTTATTGAGGTTCATGAGCCTCTCTCCCCAGGACGTGCCTACACCTTGACACAACATGAACAACCAGCGGCGATCGCGCCGATTGTTGCTGATCAAAATGGGGTCAGGAATCCGAAGGGTGTTAAAGCCAAGTTGCAATCACGTTTATCTAGGGCGCATAGTGAGCAGGTTGCTAAACCAACAGCTAAAGAGATGTTAGAGATCGAAGATCATCATTGATCTCGCTCTATTGCTCCTCAAAGCACTTTTTTAGGCGAACCAAACTCTTGGCGATAGCTATCTGTACAAATGGATAGGCTTTGCGAAACTGTAACCACCACTGGAGAGGAGATGGGTTTCCGTCGAAACTCTCAACTACAACGGTTTGATTTGGAGTAATCTCCTTTAACTCATACCGCCAAACCCAGCGTCCTAAGTGACGCCAAGCGATTAGCTTGCCTTCCTCGAACTCCACAACTTTATTTGTGATGCGGTATCTGATGCCGATCTTCATATTCATGCTAAATCTCGCACCTAAACTCAAACGAGTAGGTGCCTTAATCACAGATTGCACCGACTTACTTCCATCAATTACCGAGTGCATCGCCGGATCGGCTAACAAATTGAAAATAACCGCAGCTGGCGCGTTAATAATTATTGAAGCGGATTTCTTTCGCTGATCTCCGGTTTCTATTATCTCGGCGCGAAGCTCCATATTGCCTGTCGGCTTCTTAGTGGTGAGCGTTTGAGCCGTATGGAGAGTTGCTGGGACGTTCATACTCCAAAACAAATCCCATCACAGAGATAATCAATGCTCCAACCGCGATCAGTGTGAGCCACCATCCGACAATTAATCCCACGCCAGCTGCAGTAGCTGAAAGCCCTACTGGCAGCGGCCACCAGGAGTGTGGGCTATAAAAACCAAGTTCTCCAGCGCCATCAGCGATCATGCCCTGAGGGTTATCTTCCGGGAGAACCCCACCTGTCCGACGGTTAATGAACCAAAGGTAATAGCCAATAATCAACGCCAGACCGGAACTTAGAAAGATTGCGGTTATGCCTACCGGTTCGCCACCCAGAACTGCATAGACCACACCTACCATTCCGTAAAAAAAGAATAGGAATAGAAAAAGACGATAGGACTCTTTCATCTACTACTACCCCTCAATCTTCGAATGATTAGGGTGGTGAAGATCAAATGCTGGTCGTTCCGAGCGAATCTCTGGCATGCGAAGGAAGTTGTGGCGAGGAGGTGGACAAGAGGTTGCCCACTCCAAGGATCCGCCATAACCCCACGGATCATCGGTATTCACCTTTGGAGCCTTGCGCGTAATCCAAACATTTATGGCAAATGGAATCATTGAAATTGCCAACAAAGTGGAGCCAACAGTTGAAACCATATTCATGTTAGTCCAACCATCTGATGCCAAGTAATCCGCGTAGCGACGTGGGAATCCCTTAATGCCCAGCCAATGCTGGATTAAGAAGGTTACGTGGAACCCGATAAAAACCAGCCAGAAGTGAATCTTCCCGAGACGTTCATTTAGCATCCGTCCGGTCATTTTGGGCCACCAGAAGTAGAAAGCTCCGAACATCGCAAATACCACGGTTCCGAAAAGTACATAGTGGAAGTGAGCGACCACAAAGTACGATGCTGAAACCGCGAAATCTAAAGGCGGACTTGCCAAAATCACGCCGGTCAAACCACCGAGCAAGAAAGTAACCAGGAATCCCAAAATCCAGATCATCGGGGTTTCAAAGGTAATTGAGCCACGCCACATAGTTCCGATCCAGTTAAAGAATTTAACACCGGTAGGAACCGCAATCAGGAATGTCATAAATGAGAAGAAGGGCAGCAGCACCTGACCAGAGGTGAACATATGGTGCGCCCACACAGCAACCGAAAGCGCCGCAATGGCAATAGTTGCTGCAATCAAACCCTTATAACCAAATATTGGCTTCCGGCTAAATACCGGCAAAATCTCGCTGGCGATTCCAAAAAATGGCAACGCCAAGATATAAACCTCGGGGTGTCCGAAGAACCAAAAGAGGTGCTGCCAAAGTATTGCGCCACCATTTGCCGGATCGAAAATATGGGAACCAAATAAACGATCAGATTCCAATCCTAGGAAAGCTGCGGCTAGCGGTGGGAAGGCAATCAAAATCAAAATAGCGGTTAGTAGAACATTCCATGTGAACATAGACATTCGGAACATGGTCATTCCCGGCGCCCGCATTGTGAAAATTGTGGTTATGAAATTAACCGCTCCAAGAATTGTTGCTAGGCCACCAACAGTCAATCCAATAATCCATAAATCGGCACCGATGCCAGGTGAGTAAACATTACTAGCCAATGGTGCGTATGCGGTCCAGCCAAATGAAGCCGCTCCGCCAGGGGTCAAAAATCCCGCAAAGGTAACTATGCCGCCAAAAAGATACATCCAATAAGACAACATATTCATGCGCGGGAAAGCAACATCTGCCGCGCCAATTTGCAGAGGCATAATCACATTGGCAAACCCAACAAATAGCGGTGTTGCGAAGATCAAAAGCATGATGGTTCCATGCATCGTGAAAACCTGGTTGTACTGCTCAGAGCTCAAAAATTGCATTCCGGGCCGGGTCAATTCCGCTCTAATTAACAGAGCCAAAATTCCTCCGACCAAGAACCATACAAATGAGGTAACCAGGTACAAGTAGCCAATAGTCTTGTGATCGGTACTTGTTAAGATCTTTACCACCAAACGACCTTTGCTCACAGGTGCTGGAGCAATGGGTTTTGCTTCATCTGCAATTGGTCTTGTTGCGTAGGTTGTCATGCGTTAGCTCCAGCTTTTAGTGACTGTATATAAAGGTCATACTCCTGCGGCGAAACTACTTTTACGGTAAATCTCATCTGAGCATGTTGGCGTCCACATAGAATGTTGCAAAAACCTCGGAACTCCCCTAACTCATTTGCCGTGAACTCCAAATTGTTTGTTACCCCGGGGATGTTTTGCATTTGAATCATAAACTCGGGGACCCAGAACGAGTGCACCACATCGCTAGCGGTGAAGGTGAATCTCACTCTCTCGCCCAACGGCATATAAAGGACTGGAGGCTGAGCAGGAGTGCCGGTGACGGTTGTGCCAGGACCGGCTTCTTCATAAGTGAACTGCCATGACCACTGAATTCCATTCACGGTGATGTCATGTACCTCAGTGGAGTTTGCTGGGGACAAAGCGATAATTTCTGATTGAGCTTTGGCGGTGTATCCAAATAGCACTGCAACGATAATCAAAGGGATAAGTGTGTAAGCGATTTCGCCGGGAATGTTGTATTGATTTTGCCTCGGAAATGAATCATCACCATCTTTTTTGCGATGAAAGATTGGTGGCCAGAGAATTAGCACTAATGTGAATACTCCAACAACAGCGGCAACTATCCAAAACCACTGCCAAAGGACAAATGAACTTTCATTTACGCTGGTTACATTTCCGCGGTATCCAAAGCCTGTGAACTCTTCATTGGAGCACCCGCTTAATAAGGTGCTAAGCCCCAAAATGACCAGAATCCCAAGTCGGCGAATCATAAGAAAAGGATAGTCGCACCTCGCATTGAAGCGCATTAGCGGGTACCGTTCTAAGGGTGTCCCCTATCACAGAGCGTGATTTTCAAAGTGAAGAGCCGCTTCATCCGGCGGCTCAGGCTTTGCTCTCAGAGTTTTTTGATAAGGGTTGGCCGGACCCTTCAAAAATCCACCAGCAATCAGCAAATCTTCGAAATCTAACTGCGACCGCTAAAGAAAGTATCGCCGCCAATCTGGGAGTTAAACCAACAGAGCTGGAGTTTGTCGGCGAGCTTGGTTTTGGCTTCCAAACCGGGATTGCGGGGCTGCTACACAATAATCAAAACAAGTTCTATCTATCAGCGGTTGACCGACAGATTGTCCATGCCTTCGCCAGAGACCACCACGCTCTAGGTCGGGCGGTAGAGGTACTGCCGCCTAACGAGTTAGGACTCGTCAACTTTGATGCAACAACTCCAAATTCGATCATTAGTTGGCAATCAGTAAATCGGGAAACTGGTGTAAGGCAAAAAGAGCCCACTCCGCGTGAAAACCAGTTGTTGTTTGCCGACATGACCGCAGATTCAAATTTAAAGAGAGTTCCAGAAAATTGGTCGAGCGCACTATGGGATCCCAGAGTTTTTCGCGGACCTCAAGGAATTGCGATTCTAGGTATTGCAAATCATGGTGGTTGGAAAAACCCAGGGCCACAGATTGATAAACGCAGAGTTTATGGTTCCTACTCCAAACCACTTCTACTAGCTTGTGCGGTTGCGCTGGAAAGTTGGTTGAAAGAGAAAGCAGAGCGCGATACAAAACTTCGGGATTTAAATGCATTAACGAGAAAAATGCTGGTTGATTCCATTCCATCTGTAAGAGTGGCAGGTGATTCCTTAAATTGCGATCCCCGTTATTTGGCTTTCTCAATTCCTAATGTCATCGCCGAAGAGGTTTTGCGCAAAGTTGAGCAGAGCGGATTCTTAATTGATGCCGGATCTGCCTGTGGCAGCGGAGTAATGGAGCCAAGTCATGTCTTGACCGCAATGGGATTTGGATTGGATGGAAACTTCCGAATTACCTTTAAAGAAGAGCAAACACCCCAGAGTGTTCACGAGCTAATTTCTGTACTGGTGAAGGCTCTTATTTAATTACTCTTAGTTGAAAGAGTCGCCACAGGCGCATGAGCCCTGAGCATTTGGGTTATCGATAGTGAAACCCTGTTTTGAAATTGTGTCAACAAAATCAATGGTCGCGCCCATTAGGTAAGGGGTGCTCATTTTGTCAGTAACCACTTTTACCGATCCAAATTCAACAACGGTATCTCCATCAAGTGCACGATCATCAAAATAAAGTTGGTAACGAAGTCCTGAGCAACCGCCTGGTTGCACAGCAACACGCAGACTTAAATCATCGCGACCCTCTTGCGCCAGCAATGCTGCAACCTTTTCGGCAGCCCCAGAAGTAAGTTTAATTCCTGTTGCTGTAGTTGTCGCCTCTGTACTCATTTGTGACCTCTTCGCTTATTTGGCACTTATTTGGTTCGTCTCTGACTTGAGAGTGCAACGCATACTTTACTCGGTGCATTCCAATTTTTCATTTAATCTCCCTTTAGGGAGATAATGGAGCATGGCCTCGCTGAGCGATCTCCTCTTGCTGGGGAAAGGCGCTGACCTTTCTAGCGAGCGTGGGGTTTCCTGTACAGGTGAACTCCCAGCGGCTAGCGACCCAACACTTGTTGCCCGGGCCACAGCTGCGCGCTTAGCTCTTGGTACCAAAGCCATGGTTCTTGGCCATCATTATCAAAGAGATGAAGTCATTCAGTATGCCGATATAACTGGAGACTCATTCAAATTAGCACAAGCCGCGGCGGAAAATTCCAAAGCAGAGTTTATTTTCTTCTGCGGTGTTCACTTCATGGCTGAAAGCGCGGACATACTAACCAGCCCAGCACAAAAGGTAATTCTTCCCGACTTAGCCGCTGGCTGCTCGATGGCAGATATGGCAACCGCTAACCAAGTTTCCGAGGCTTGGAAGGTATTCCAAAGATTAGGAATCGCAGAGAAAAGTATTCCAGTCACTTACATGAACTCCTCTGCCGCAATCAAATCCTTCACCGGCGAAAATGGTGGAACGGTTTGCACCTCATCAAATGCCGAACGGGCCATGCGATGGGCCTTTGAGAAAGGTGAAAAGGTCTTCTTTTTGCCTGATCAACATTTAGGAAGAAATACAGCGGTTCTCAAACTTGGGCTGCAGTTATCTGATTGCGTGGTTTGGAATCCGTGGAAAGCTAATGGCGGTTTAAGCGATGATGAGATCCTGGCCGCAAAAGTCATATTGTGGCGTGGGCACTGCTCTGTTCATGGCCGATTCAGTACGGAGAACATCGCGGAGGTTAGAGAGCGAGTCCCTGGGATTAATGTGATTGTGCATCCTGAATGCCAGCATGAAGTAGTTAAAAATAGTGATGTTGTTGGTAGCACGGAGATGATTATCAAAACAGTTTCTGCCGCGCCTTCTGGTAGTTCTTGGGCGGTAGGAACTGAGCTAAATCTGGTCAAACGATTGGCCGCCTCAAACCCTGATAAAAACGTAATTTTCCTAGATAAGACCGTTTGCTATTGCTCCACCATGAACCGGATTGACCTGCCGCACCTCGTCTGGGCGATGGAGTCACTGGTTGAGGGGCGTTTGGTTAACCAAATCAAGGTAGATGAGCGCACTGCGCATCATGCCCGAGTTGCACTCGAGCGAATGCTGGCTTTACCTTAGCCATATGAGCGAGAAAAAAGGTCGGCCAACTCCAAAACGTAAAGAGGCGGAGCAGCAAAATGTCGTAAACCGACTAGCTCCAGCGGCCAACAAGCAAGCGAAGAAATTGCAGAAAGCGCAGGCTCGCGTTTTGCGCGCTCAACAGCGTGAGGCTTATATGCGTGGGGATGAAAACGCGCTGCCGATTCGCGACAAGGGTCCGGTAAAAAGATTTGTTAGAAATTACGTAGATTCGCGTAGATCTATTGGGGAGTTCTTTCTACCAATAATAGTTCTGGTCTTATTTATGACTTTGATTCCAGTGGTCTACGTGCAGTTTGCCGCAATCGCATTGATGTACTCGGCATTGCTATTCTCCGTTGTTGATGGAATCTTCTTGACCCGTCGTATTAAAAGAGAGGTTTCAACTCGCTTCCCAGATGCACCGCTAAAGGGATTGGGCATGTACGGCTGGCTGCGCTCAACTCAGATTCGCCGCTTGAGGGCACCGCTTCCTCAAGTTAAACGCGGCGACAAGATTTAGTAAAACTAAATTAAGCCCTTGGTTGAGGACTTACTGTTTTACTTGGATCCTTCTCTGGCAGGTTTCCTAATACCTTGTCAATCTCTTTCAAAGTATCAGCGGACAACTTAACCCCGCTTGCCTTTACATTCTCCTTGATTTGAGAGGGCTTCGATGCGCCAATAATTGCGCTAGAAACATTTGGGTTTTGCAGTACCCAGGCCACTGCAAGTTGCGCCAACGTTAAGCCTTCTTGATCTGCGATTGGCTGCAAATTCTGCACTGCGGATAAGACATCATCATTCATCCAACGTGAAATCATGTTGGCGCCACCTTTTTTGTCGGTCGCACGAGATCCAGCTGGAGGTTTCTTGCCAGGCAAATATTTTCCAGTTAGTGCACCTTGAGCAATTGGCGACCATACTATTTGACCAATCCCTTCCGCTCTGCAGACTGGATCCACCTTGCTCTCAATTACTCTCCATAACATTGAGTATTGCGGCTGGCTAGAAACAAATCGGTTATATGCCTTGGCATCTTGAATTTTCAGAGCGCTGGTAATTTGATCCGCGTCCCATTCGGAAAAACCAATATACATAACTTTTCCCTGACGAATTAGATCATCAAATGCCGAAAGGCT
>JBJOIM010000038.1:0-8463 GCA_046047175.1 Actinomycetota bacterium
AAGCGGAGTATCAAACCCAATCAAATAACTGGATTGATTAGAGATTACTTTGAGGGAGATTTGTCGGCAATTAATGCGATCAAGGTAAGGCAGCCTGGAGGGGAATTCTCTCAAACAGCTTGGCGTGCGATGCGCAAAGTCAGAGTTGGAAATGTAATCTCCTATGCAGAGCTGGCAAATAAAGCTGGTTCACCGAAAGCGGTTAGGGCAGCAGGTTCTGCCTGTGCTAAAAACAGAGTAGCCATAGTTGTCCCATGTCACCGCATTGTAAAAACCGATGGTTCTTTAGGAAATTATGCTTATGGTCTTAAAGCCAAAGAGTGGTTACTAAGCCACGAAGGCGCGTTGTAACAAACTCTGCAAGATTTCACTGGCCCGTTGAATCTGCGGTGCTGTGATGTCCATGTGGGTTACCAGCCTTACATAATCAGGCCCTAATGCGCTTATTAATAATCCTTCAGATTTTGCATTAGAGGCAAACTCGGCAGCGGTTAACTTAGCTCCCGCAAGATCTAATCCCACGATATTAGTATCGACAAAATCTGGATTCACAACTGTCGCTTGGGCCTCATGGCATGCTATTGCTAACTTCTTTGCATTGTCATGATCAATTGCGAGAAGTGGAATGTTGTTATCTAGGGCGTAATGGCCAGCTGCTGCGAGCAAGCCAATCTGTCTCATGCCTGCGCCATAGCGCTTACGCCAAACTCTGGCTTTTGCAACCCTCTCCTTGTTTGAAATCATCAGTGACCCAACAGGTGCGCCTAGACCTTTTGATAAACAGACACTAATTGTTTCGAAGTATCTTCCGTACTCCTTAAAAGCTATACCGCTGGCAACATGGGCATTCCAAATTCTGGCCCCATCTAGGTGCATTGCAATTCCTTGACCTTGGATCGCAGCATGCAACCGCTGAATCTCAGAGAGTGATTGCACTGTTCCGCCACCAAAGTTATGAGTGTTTTCAACCGCAATTGCAGTTGTAGAAACCAAATATGGTCCAGAGTTTGGTCTGGCATAACTCAGCACATTGGCATGGTCGAGCAAACCTCTCTCATCCCGCCAAGTTCTAGTTGTTATTCCGCTAAATACCGCGGCAGCGCCTAACTCTGCCCGTGAAATATGTGAGTTCGCTTCACACAGAAGCTCTTCTCCGGGTGCAACCAAAGTTCTAATACCTAGTTGATTGGCAAGTGATCCAGTCGGAGTGAAAACCGCTGCCTCTTTACCAAACAAATCCGCGATCCGTTCCTCGAGTGAGTTAACGGTTGGATCATCACCATAAACATCATCACCAACCACAGCCTCTGCAATTGCAGATCTCATCCCAGCAGAAGGTTTGGTAACGGTATCTGAGCGCAGGTCGATTAACTCCATAAAGTCATTCATAGAGGAATAATCTCAGGCGGTCTCGTTATTGTGAACTCTTGCAGAAACTTTAGGTTGCACAATCGCCAACATAGCAATTAAAACCAAGGTGCCGCCTACAGCAAGACGGAGCGTAAATGGCTCCATGCCGTACATAAAGGAGAACATGGCGGCAAATACCACCTCCATAGTGAGAATAACCGCCACTTTCGTGGTTGAGATTCTGGCTTGTGACCAGGTCTGAATTACAAAAGCAAAAGCTGTTGCAAATACCGCAGTGAAAATAACCACTGACCAAACCTGTAAATCTGGCGGAGCGTTATACCCATTTAGAAATGCAGGGATAGCAGACAAGATCGCGCATCCAACTAACTGGATAACGGTTAATGCGTAAGCGTCAAAACTCTTACTCCAGGCACCAAGTAGAATTATGTGCAGCGCAAAACAGATTGCCGAAGCTAAGACAAATAGCTCTCCAACTCCGATACTCCAACCATCTACTGAAAGAATGGCAAGACCAGCCACTGCCAGGGCAATATAAAAACTCATCAATAGAGTTAATTTTTCCTTTAGAAATAGAAAAGCTAGAAGAGGGGTAAATACAACATATAGGCCGGTTATGAATCCTGTGATTGCTGGAGTAGTGCGTTCTAGACCAAGCGTTTGCAAAATATAGCCAGCCCCCAGGGCGGTTCCTATGGTCAAACCTTTGACAATCAACTCCTTATTGAAGACGCGAAGTACCGATGGCTTTATCAACACCATTGCAAAGGCTGCAACTAAGAATCGAGATACTAGAAAGCTATAAACATCCTGTTGGTCCAATATGTCTTTCATCCATACAAAGGAAATTCCCCACATTGCTGCAACCGCAAGCAGAGCCCACGGCGCCAATTTCATCTGCATTATTTATCTCGCATTTTCTTAAGGGCGGCAACCTCGCGACCATGCTCAGGTTCTTCACCTGGGGTTTCCAATATAAGTGGTGCATTTGCAATAGCAGGATGTGCGATTAATTCGGCAAAGGGTTCAATTCCTAACTCTCCTTCGCCTAAATTCTGATGTCTGTCTTTAAGTGAACCCAAAACATCCATCGAGTCGTTGGCGTGTATTAGTTGGATTCGCTCCTGACCAGCAACTTCAACTAACAGATCAATAGTTTTGGTCATGCCTCCTTTGGTCTTAATGTCATGGCCAGCGGCGAAAACATGGCAGGTATCAAGACAGACACCAACCTTTGGATGCCACTCCAGAGCCTCAAAGTATTTTGTTAAATCATCTAATTTCTTAACAAGTGATTGACCTTGACCCGCTGTTGGTTCGAGAAGTAACCAAGGATCTTGGTCATCTAATTTTTCTAAGATCGGCATCATGCCCTTATGGATCTGTTTCCAAGCTTGCTTAACATGAGCCTCTTCGACCGCTGATCCGGTATGGATTACTACACCAAGAGCACCGATATCTCGTCCTCGCTTTAGTGAGTACTGTGTTGATGCCAGAGAGTTTTTATAGGTTGCTTCAGTAGGGGAGCCCAAGTTAATTAGGAATGGGGCGTGCACGTAGGTTTCAATATCCAACTCTTGAGCTTTAACAATGAATGCTTGGTCCGCCTCTGGGTTGGTCGGAGGCATAGCCCAAGTTCTGGGGCTGGATGCAAATACCTGAATGGCCTCCGCTTTAATGGTTTGTGCATATTGAATTGAACGTTTTGCCATGCCTCCGGTAGTTGGAACATGGGCGCCAATTCTTGGCTTCTTTACTGATGAGCTATTGCTCTTTGCTGGCATTTGGTCACCCTACAGTGATAGTCACTGTTGAGCCACGTTTTACCTTGGTGCCTACCTTCGGTGAGATGTTGGTTACCACCTTAGTCTTCTTGCTCCCAACAGTCTTAACGACCACCTTGAGATCCAAATCCTTCAACGTTGCAACCGCTTTATCTTGATCAAGGGAAAAAATATTAGGAATAAAGACAAACTCTGAACCCTTTGATACCAATAGGGTGATCTTGCCTCCCTTATCTAATTCTCCAGCTGCAGGGGATTGGCTTATTACGGCACCTATTGGTAAATCTTCGCTGAAGATGTACTTGATATCTACCTCGAAGCCAGCCTCAGTCAACTCATTTAGAGCTTGTTCTCCACTCTTTCCTTTGTAGCTACTTACACCAATCTGCTCAATACCTTTTGAAACAAATATGTTGACCTGACTATCACGTTTAATCCGTTCACCTGCGGTGGGTGCAGAGCGCATGATGAAACCTTTAGGAAACTCCGCGGAAAACTCTTCTAATACCTCACCCAAAACTAACTTGTTGTCTTTCAATAAGTTCTCTGCAACTTCAATCTTTAAACCTTGTAAATTGGGAACTGAGTAACGTTCTTTACCGCGAGATACAGTTACTGCAACAGTTCCATTAGTATCAACTCTGCCCCCACCAGCCGGTTGTGAAGATATGACCTTTCCTTCCGGAATATCCTCGCTGAACTCTTCGCGGGCAATCTCTAGGTTTAAACCCAAATCCTCTAATTGAATTTTAGCTTGCTTTGCGGTCAAGCCAGCCAAGGATGGCACAACAACCTTTGAGCCCGGACCAACAACTATGTACCAGGAAAAGATTCCGATGATTAATGCTAACCCTGCCGCAATCCTCCGATTTCGCTTAACCCGTGGAGAGGTGTTGCTCTTCTTTGTGGACGCAGTTTTCTCTTTTTTCGCCACAGTGTCCTCTTTCTGGATTGTTTTCTTGTTTCGGGTTTTGCTCTCTTTTGCGTTTGACTTGATTTGCACTGGAGGAAGATCCAACTCCAAACTCAACTGCCTTCGCTTGGGGTCAAGCTTTTCGGAGAGATTTCTTAGTAACTCCTGTAACTCGCCAGCATCTTTTGGCCTTTTATCAGGATCTATATCGGTTGCCTTCAAAACCAACTCATCGACCTCTGGGGAGATATTTGGGTTCAGTGTCGAAGGAGCCGGTACACGATCATTTACATGGCGTATTGCGATCTGAACCGGATCTTCACCTTGATAAGGTTTCTGACCGGTGAGAAGTTCAAACAAAACAATACCCAGTGAGTAAACGTCACTTCTCGCGTCGGAAACTCCTCTTTGTACCTGCTCGGGAGAGAGGTATGAAACGCTTCCTAAAATAACGCTGGACTCTGCGGTCATGGTGCTACCGAGCAGAGCTCCACGGGCTAATCCAAAATCAGCGATTTTTATGCGGCCCTCTTTGGAAACCAAAATGTTCTCGGGCTTAATGTCTCTATGAACAATTCCTAACCTATGTGCGGCCGCGAGCGCACTGGCCACCGGCGTAACTAATTGCAGGGCTCTTTCAACTGATAGTGAACCCTGCTCATGTAGATAGTCTCTTAGAGTTGAACCTTCAATTAGCTCCATGACTATGAATACACATGGTGTTCCACCTTGATTCCAACCTTGATCCAATACGGCGACGATATTTGGGTGCGATAGTGAGGCCGCAGCTTTTGCCTCCCGGATGAAGCGAGAAACAAATTGTTCATCCTGAGCCAAATGAGGATGCATGACTTTTACCGCAACCTGCCGGTCAAGGCGTAAATCTAATGCTGCATAAATGGTGGCCATGCCACCGGAGGCAACAATTCGAGTGAGTTGATATCGACCATCAATTACTTCACCCGTTAAATCTGACACGGATGGAATTTTAGATGAAACTCATCCCATCGATGCGAATAGTCGCGCAATCGCGGGTGTTTTCCTGCTTAAAATGCTCCGATTCCTGCATTTGCCAGAGAATCATGTGATTTTGAATGTAATCACCATCACGCCGTAGAACTCGATTTAAACCCACCTCAGCTTCAATATCAATCCAAATGAGCTGGTCTAAATATTTGCGCACCGCCCGTTGCCCAGATCCAACCCCTTCGAGAATTAAAAGATCAGGAACCATGAATCTTTGTAGTTCACCGTACTTATTGTTGAGCCAATCAAACTTACGGTATTCGAATGACTTGCCTTCACTAACTGGCTTTGCGATACCAATCTCTAAGTTCTTAGTCAATGCGACACTGAGCGCGTTATCCCAACCGTCATATAGGTCATCCATATGAACTACCTCAACCTTTAGATCGGAGTATTTACTCTGCAGCTTTTTGGCCAGAGTGGTCTTGCCTGCACCTGCAGGGCCATCAATCGCTATTATCCGAGAAAATCTACTTCGTCTTTCACCAGTCTCTATGGTTGAAACAACATCGGAAAGGGATAAAGCTGAACTCTTGGTCACAGTCGAGCCTTATGCTGCAATTTGCGCCAGCTAAACCAGCCAAAGATTGCGAGAATGGTTAGCACAACATACAGAACTGCAGTGAACCAATACTCTTGATTTGAGTAGTGATAAGTGGCAAATAGATTTATGCCAATCCATAAACTCCAAGCTTCATGGCGCTGTAAAACCATGACGACTTGTGCGACTGTGCTGGAAACCAATAGGAATGAGTCTGGCCTAGATGCTGCTGCTCCAATGTCAGAGAGAATTGGAGCGCTAACTAACCACATACCGATCAGAGCCAGCGCCCACATCCCGCGCTCCTTGTTGCTCATATATTTAGGTTGGGCACCAGTGGCGTTCCAGCCAAACCAGCCCCAAATTGCAGCTGAAATAAAAACAATCTGCAATAAGGCGCTGGCCAATAGATCAACCTCATAGAAAAAGATTCCGTATAAAGTGCTGCTTATTACCCACCAAGGCCAGGCGATTCTCTTACCTAAAGCCCCGAGAGTTACCGCAATAAAAGATGCAATTACAGAGGCAAACTCCAGATAGGTAACCCCATAGCCCCAGGCTGTGAAAAATACAGACATGATTTTCTCCCTTCCAATTCGCATTACCGAACTGGTCTGACGGTCGACCCTTAGGTCCTCTCAGCCAACTTTTGGCTCCCGATTGGAATAGAGATTAACATAAGACGTGCTCCAATACAGTTACTTCGCCATGCTGGCCTTTACAGTGGTTGGGTCTTTTTGGCTGGAATTTATTTTCAAAGTTGGTGTATTGCGAAGGATGAAAAGGGCTCTTTTTAGCATAATCCCTACCGCAACTATTTTTCTGATTTGGGATTACTACGCAGTTCACTCTGGACATTGGTTTTTCGACAAGCAACAGGTGGTCGGTGTTTATGGTCCCTCTGGCATACCGCTTGAAGAGTTTCTATTTTTCTTAGTAGTTCCGCTAGCTGCTTTAATGACAATTGAAGCGGTTCGCGCCGTTAAGAAACACTGGTCATTTGGAGATGAAGTATGACCTACACCCAATTAGCTCTACTTGCCGTTCCGTTGGTAGCAGTTTTTGATCTATACATTACCCGCTCGAGGATTTTGAAGCGTAAAAGCTTTTGGAACGCATACGCAATTTTGGTTTTCTTCCAATTAATAACAAACTGGTGGCTCACATCTAGGGGAATACTTACTTATAGCGCTGATGCGATAACAGGGTTGAGAATCGCTGCCGCTCCTGCAGAAGATTTACTTTTTGGTTTTACAATGATCGTCATGACGATTTCTTTATGGATGTATTGGGGTAGAAAAGGTGTGCAGCGAGATTAAGATTAGCGAACCTGTACCGCTTTAAACCAAGCTGGTAAAGCAACTTTGGCGCGACGCAGAGTTGAGGTTTTTGCACGTTTATTGAAAACATCGTAATCAATCTTTTCAACCTCATCAACGATTCCACAATAAAGTTCGCTAGCTGCCTCTATGCAGGGACGTGCCTCGGGGCTTAGCAGGGCAATACCTGCATCAGCTTTGGCTTGAAGCTCACGCACCCGATTGATTTGAAACTTCAAAGCTTCTAGTACCTGAGGCGTTAACTTTCGCTCCTCCAACATTTTTCGATTGACTCCAAAATGTTGCAGCTCTTGTAAAGGCAGGTAAACACGGCCGCGCTCCAAATCTTCGCCAACATCTCTAATGAAGTTGGCGAGCTGGAAGGCAACTCCGAGATTCTCTGCTAAAGGCAGCGCTTCATTCTTTTTACCTTCTAACGTTCCCAACACATGAACCATTTGTAATCCGATTACCGCAGCGGAGCCGTACACGTACTCCATAAGATCATCAAAGCCTTGATACTCGGTCACGGTTAAATCCATAGCCATAGAATGTAGGAATGCTTCAAAGTAGGAGATGGGAATTTCAAATTTCCGTACCGTGTCTACTAAGGCTGCGCCAACATGGTCAGAGCTTCTGCCGTTAGAGATGTCCTGCAGCATCTGATCGCTCCAGCGTCTCAGATAATCTGATTTTTCCTGATTTGAAAGTGTGGAGGCCAAATCATCAACTATTTCATCAGCATAGCGAGCGAATCCATATAAGGCATGCACGTGAGGACGCTTAGCTTTTGGAAGCAGCAAAGTCGCCAAGTAATAAGTCTTACCATGCAGCGAATTTAGTCTTTTACATTCTGCATAAGAGGCTCGAAGTGCTGGTTGCATAATTCCAGCCGCTGTTAACTCATCCATAGTTGATTAAAGACTACTTGACCGGCCCAACAATTCTCTCAGCTGCTAATCTTCCCGAAATAAGAACCATAGGAACACCAACCCCAGGTTGCGTTCCACTTCCAGTAAACACCACATTGTCAAAGCCCTTAGCTAAATTCTTCGGTCTGAATGGTCCGGTTTGGAAGAAGGTGTGTGCGCTGGCAAAAGGGGCGCCCCGCTCTAGACCCATTGCTTCCCATTCCAATGGCGTGGTTATGTGTTCAACCTCGATTGAATCGGCAAAACCGGTGTAACCACGTTGTTCCATAGTTCTCAACATTTGATCGCGGTACTGAAGTTTAGTTTTCTTCCAATCAATATCAGCATCAAGGTTTGGGGTAGGGAAGAGAATGTAATAACTATGTTTTCCTTTGGGAGCCACCGAAGGGTCATCTTTTGAAGGAACTGTAACCAGCAAGCTTGGGTCACTCATCAAAGTTTTCTTCTTGATTAGTTCATCAAATACGCCATCCCATGATTCGCCGAAGTGAATGTTGTGATGAGCCAAATGGTCATAACTCCGTGAAGATCCTGCCAAAATCGTTACACAAGAAGGTGAGTAGTTAAGACGCTTAAT
>JBJOIM010000039.1:0-8624 GCA_046047175.1 Actinomycetota bacterium
ACCACAATTATGGTGGGAGATATAGCAGGAATTGTGGGCGGTGCGATTATTACTGAGCGAGTTTTTGCTTGGCAGGGAATGGGAACCTTATTTAACAAGGCAATTAATACCTTTGATCTCAACCTTTTAATGGGGGTTATTTTATTCCTTTCAACATTGGCTATTTTGGCCAACTTAGTGGCAGATCTTTTGTACTCGGTGCTTGATCCTAGAATCCGCGTAGGAGCTGGTAAATAATGGCGCGTAATAAAAAAGAAGTTGAAATCGTAAATGAGGCAAATGAAAACGCCATTGCCAATAAGGAGACAGAGGGCTTAAGTCAGGGCCAGATTGTTTTCCGTAGATTCATCCGGCACCGCGCAGCGATGATCTCAGTGGTATTCCTTTTCATGCTGATTGCAATTGTCTACACCGCATTGGATTGGCGTATAGGTGATAAAGATGAACCGCTATTCACCATCCCTGGTTGGTGGAAATACGGCTTTGAAGATATGCCAGATTTGCGATTCGAAGATTGCCCTGGTGGAACCGTGGGTTGCCCAAGTATTGATGCGGTCCCTTTCTTGGATGGTGATGGAGTGTCTCTAGGGGAGCATCCATTTGGTCAGGATGACATCGGTCGTGATTACCTGGCTCTGGTTATGCGCGGAGCGCAGCGCTCGATTCTAGTTATGTTCATTATTGGAATTATCGCCGCAACTCTCGGAACAGTTGTCGGTGCTATCGCCGGATACTTCCGTGGTTGGGTTGATGCGATTCTGATGAGATTGGTTGACTTTATTATCACTGTTCCGGTGATCATCATTGGAGCAGTCATCGGCTTCCACTTTGGCAACAAAGGAGCGGCCTTCCTAGCTCTATTACTTGGTTTATTTGCTTGGACCGGGTTATCTCGTCTGGTAAGAGGTGAGTTTTTAACCTTGCGAGAGCGTGAGTTTGTTGATGCAGCCCGCGTCGCCGGGGCAAGCAATCGAAGAATTATCTTTAAGCACATTTTGCCAAACGCAGTTGGTGTGATTATCGTTTCCGTGACTTTGTTGATGTCTGGAGCAATTTTGCTTGAGACCGCGCTTAGCTATTTGGGATTTGGTGTTGTGGCACCGGATGTCTCTTTAGGATTATTGATTTCAACCTATCAAGATGCCTTCACAACTCGTCCTTGGCTGTTTTGGTACCCAGGATTATTCATTATCGCAATCGCTTTATGTATCAACTTCATTGGTGATGGCCTAAGAGATGCCTTTGATCCACGTCAGCGTCGTCGCTTGAGTCGTAAGGACAAAGCAAATGCCCGACAGGGAAAAAGTCGCGCTGAGGTTGCCTAACTATGCATAACTTGAGCAAGTACAGCCACAATGGTCAGAGCCAGAAACAGGGTGATGCCATTGAAGTTCCAGCTAGAGTCGTAGCTGACTTTTCCTTGACCCTCAAATCTTTTGAATTGATCAAATCGGTTTCGAGCGATTGCGGTGGCAGCTCCAGAGCTAGTGCGAGGACTCTCTCCGGCTCTGATAATTCCGCTATCTCCAACTCTCATACCTTTGACCTCATTGGGATGCACGGTTCGACTGTGATAACGACCCGGGGCTTGAGCAGCGAAGGCATGAATCTTTTCTCTGGTACTGCTATGAATCACATACATGGTGTAGCGGGCATCAATCTCTTCGACCTCATGCCAACCAACCGTAAAGCTTTGCAGGGGATTGATAATCATCAAGCCTTCATCAAAGAAGATGACTTTGGGATGAACAAAAATCAGGTAGAAAGTGGCACAGACAACCAAACCCCATGCAATAGCGCTGATGGAGTTGATGAATCCGTAATCCATGATGTTAATCGAGACCAGAGCGCTAACCGCAAAGAAAGCCATGAGGGCCATAAAGATTCCACTTTTGGGTCGGAATATTTCAAGGTTGGTCATCACGTAATCCTCTCATGTACAGAAAGAAGGGCTGCCTAAATGTCCGAACCAGTTCTTCAAGTCCGTAACTTTACAGTTGAATTTTGGGTAGATGGTGTGTGGTATCCAGCCGCTATCGATATGAACTTTGATGTCCAAGCTGGAAAAACCCTAGCTATTGTCGGTGAGTCCGGTTCCGGTAAGTCAACTACGGCCATGGGCATTATGAATCTATTGGCTTCAAATGCGCGCACCTCAGGCAGTGTTAAGGTCAAAGGTCAGGAAATGCTGGGCGCCTCAAAAGCTGCGTTGCGCAAAGCCCGTGGCAAAGAGGTTGCTTACATCTTCCAAGAGCCGATGACCGCTTTGAACCCGGTTTACACAATTGGATTTCAGATTGTAGAAACTCTACGGACCCATTTTGATATTGGTCCAAAGCAAGCAAGAGAGAGGGCCATCGAGCTAATTGCGATGGTTGAAATTCCAGATCCAGAGCGTTCCTTTGACAAGTACCCGCACCAATTGTCAGGTGGTCAACGTCAGCGCGCCATGATCGCCCAATCCTTAGCCTGCGATCCTGGTTTGTTGATCGCTGATGAACCAACTACAGCCCTTGATGTAACCATCCAAGCTGAAATTCTGGATTTGATGCGAGGCCTACGCACCAAGTTGAACTCTGCAATTCTTTTGATTACCCATGACATGGGCGTGGTTGCCGATATGGCTGATGACATTTTGGTTATGAAGGATGGCCACACCGTCGAACATGGCAGTGCGGATCAAATCTTTAATCGCCCACAACATCCTTATTCAAAGGAGTTGTTGGCAGCGGTGCCAAAACTAGGCTCATCGGCAAAGCGAACTCTCAATGCAGAGGCGCGCAAGCAGATGCCGGTCATGAAGATGGAGAATGTAACTATCGCTTATCCAAAGCGTGGTCGAGTTCCTGAGTTCGTAGCGGTTCGTGATTTCAATCTTGAAATCTTCCCAGGCGAAATTGTAGGTCTAGTAGGAGAGTCAGGTTCTGGAAAGACCACTGTAGGTCGTGCCGCAATTGGTTTGCTTCCGATTAAATCCGGAAAATTAGAGATCATGGGCAATGACATCAGCAATGCCACATGGAAAGAGCTCTTCCCAATTCGTCGCCATACCGGAATCGTTTTCCAGGACCCAGCATCATCGCTAAATCCGCGTCTGCCAATCGGTGAGTCAATTGGCGAGCCAATTCTTTTGGCAGGCTTGGCAAAGGGCGATGAGTTAAACCGTAAGGTTGAGGATTTACTCGAGCAGGTTGAGTTGCCGCGTTCTTATCGCAACCGCTTCCCACATGAGTTGTCAGGTGGTCAGCGTCAGCGCGTAGGTATTGCCCGTGCTTTGGCTTTGACCCCGGATCTATTGATTGCAGATGAGCCAACCTCAGCTCTTGATGTTTCGGTTCAGGCCCGCTTCCTAGAGCTGTTGCTAGAGCTACAAGATAAGTTGAAGTTTGCTTGCTTGTTCATCAGCCATGACTTGGCTGTCGTCGATATCCTCTCTCACCGTATTGCGGTTATGCAGAACGGGTTGCTCGTAGAAGAGGGCGATCGAGATGACATCTTGAAGCGTGCTAAGCATGAGTACACCCGCAAGCTAATTGCAGCGGTACCTGTGCCAGATCCAGAGGAGCAGCGCAAGCGTCGCGAAGCTCGTCTGGCCAGCAAGTAGTTAATTAACTTTAACTACCAGATTCTTACCTGTTGCTCCGCATCCATATAAAGCTCATCTCCGGGCTTAACTCCAAAGGCTCTGTGGAACTCAGATAAATTTTTCAAAATCTGGTTGCAACGAAACTCGCCTGGAGAGTGTGGATCAGTAGCCAAACGCACCTTCATCGCTTCAGATCTAATCTTGGAGCGCCAGATTTGGGCATAGCCCAGGAAGAATCTTTGATCTCCAGTAAACCCATCGATAACCTGCGCCTCTTTGCCACCCAAGGCAATTTGGTATGCCTTGTAAGCGATTGTTGAACCACCAAGATCTCCGATGTTTTCTCCGATAGTTAGTGCGCCATTTACATTGGTATCTGGCACCTCTTCTGGAGCAAGTGCGTTGAACTGTTCAATTAATTTTGAGGTGCGTTTTTCAAACTCCGCACGATCTTGATCGCTCCACCAGTTGGAGAGATTGCCATCTCCGTCATAGCGAGAGCCCTGGTCATCAAAACCATGTCCGATCTCATGGCCAATTACCGCACCGATTCCGCCATAGTTGGCGGCATCATCAGCCTCTAAATCAAAGAATGGAGGTTGCAAAATTGCTGCTGGGAAAACAATCTCATTCATTAATGGGTGGTAGTAGGCGTTAACGGTCTGCGGGGTCATCAACCACTCGCTCTTATCAACGGGCTTACCCACTTTGTTGTACTCGTAATCACCGCGGAACCTTGAGATCCGGGCCAAATTGCCCAGTAAATCTCCACGCTTGATCTCTAGCTTCGAGTAATCACGCCACTTATCGGGGTATCCAATCTTCGGCGTGAACTTATTTAACTTATCGAGAGCTTTTGCTTTGGTCTCGTCGGTCATCCAATCCAATGATGTGATGCTGACGCGGTAAGCCTCAATCAAATTAGCGACTAGTTCGACCATCCGGCTCTTGGCAGCGGCCGGGAAATGTTTTTCGACGTAGAACTGGCCTACAGCTTCACCCAGTGCACTTTCCACCAGGGCCACACCGCGCTTCCATCGCTCTTTGAGAACAGGGATACCAGTCAATGTGGTGCCATAAAAAGCGAAGTTCTCATTAACAAATGTGGAGCTGAGGTAGGGAGCGGCACTGGAAAGTAGATGCCAGGTCAGCCAGGAACGCCATTTCTCGATATCGAAGTTGGCGAACATCTTGCCCATGTTTTCGATGTAATCAGGTTGGGCGATAACAACAGAATCCAGCACTGTCCGCGGCACACCCGCGTTATCTGCCCATAAATGCCAATTAAAGGGCGCTGCAAGGGCGGAGATCTCATTGAAGCTCTTCTTATTGAATGTCAGCACAGCATCGCGGCTACGGACCGTATCCCAGTGATATGAGGCTATCTGCGTTTCTAAGGCCATGATGTTGGCGGCATGAGCCGCACCATTGTTTACTCCAGCTAAGTCAAACATCCGCTCGATATGGCTGACCAATTTACTGCGCACCTCGGCATGGGTATCTTCCCGGTAGTAAGCCTCATCAGGCAGGCTGATGCCGCCCTGATAGATGTAGGCGATATTGGTACTTGGATCTGAGGCATCGGCGGTTACCCAACCATTTAGAAATCCACCCAGACCCCGTGATTCAAACTGACCCAGCAATGCCGTGAACTCTTCAAGATTGGAAAAGGATTGAGCCTTCTCTAACTCCGAGGCGATAGGGGAGATCCCTAGTTTTTCAATCTGCTCCTCATCCATAAAATCGGCATAGAGATCACCAATCTTCTGGGCGTTGGTACCCGCGGCACCACCACTCTTTGCTAACTCCTCAATAATGGAACGGACATTTTTCTCCGACTCATCACGCAAGAAATAAAAAGCGCCATCAGCTGCTCTGTCAGATGGAATCTCTGCAGAATCAAGCCAGCCTCCATTTACATGGCGATACATATCATCTTGGGGACGGATTGAAGCCTTGAAATTTCCTTGAAAAATACCGCTTTTTTGAGTCATGATGAGACCTTATCGCTCCATTTCTTAGTTAGCCAAATGAAAATCGGGACCATAACTACTGAAACTATCGCTGCCGGAGCCCAGGCAATCTCTGGGGTGATAAACAAGCTGGCAGAGGGAAGAGCCGAGTCCGCACTGGAAACCAGTAAGGCCGCTAGCAAGTTATTGGCGAAGTGGGCACCAATTGCTAGCTCTAAGGTTTTATCTCGGAAGGTAACCCAGGCCAACATAAAACCAACTGCGCCATAACTGATGATGGGCAGGTAGAGATCATTTCCGGCAACCTCCGGATTTGCCATGTGAGGTAGGGCAAAAAAGAAACCGCCCAGCAATGAAATACTCCATTGACGCTTCTTGCCATTGTCCAGCCATTGCTGGAGCCAGCCCCGGAAAAACAGCTCCTCGGCGGTAGTTTGAATTGGCAGCAATGTGAATGCCACTAAGAGGTAAAGGAGAAATCGAGCTGCATCCCAGCTCCAGGTGTATGCATCTTGGTTGATTATGAAATCCCCTAGACCAAAAACCAGCGAGATAACCGCAAAGCTAGCAAAACCGATCCAGGTTTTGCCCCAAGAGTATTTCTCGTTAAATGTAAAGAGTTGTTTGATACTGCGCTTTAGGAAGATGCGATAAGCCAATAACGTGGCCACAAACAAGGGGATAAAGGAGACCAACACCGTGGCAGCAGCGCTCCACGGTGCTAGCTGACGGACCTGCGCCAAATCCTCATCGGCGGTGGAAAACAGCAAATCTAAGTCGTAATCAAAGAGTTTTGCCGCTGCCAGTGTGAACAAAAAGCCCAATACCTGCCAGGTAAAGATTATGAAGACCGTGCCGGCAACCCAGCGCCAAATGCGAGGCCGATTCGGGTGCAGCAAATCCTCTAGCTCATAACTCAATTTAGATATCTCCTTCACGCCAGGCTAGAACCATTGAAGGTAGAGAGGCGTAGGTGAAAAGTGTTGCAATCGCTAAATAACTACCATCATCTGCCGTTTCACTAAACATGGTCAAATCTGGAGCAAAAAGGGAAAGGAGGATCAATGAAATTATTAGATATCCAGATAAAACATATGCGGTCCTAAAAGAGCTATCGCGTAAGTGCAATTGCCTTTCATCGAGCAACTCGGTTGGGGCATCTGCTATTCCTCGAACCGCTACTCTGAGAAAAAGGTAGCCTGCGAGAACTGAGATGATGACAAATATTGCCGCCAAACTGAAAACCAATAAATCGGCATCACTGCTCAGCCCAAAGGCATTCTTCAGACTGGGGTAATAGGAGCCAAGAGCGGTGGTTATCAGTCCGAAGGACATGACTACAACCAGCGCTCTTCTATTTCGCTGAAGTCTTAACCAGGCAAACTTGGGGTTGTCATCGTTGAGAAGTTGCTTTACGCCTTTTTCAGTTACGCCCTCGAGCCAATAAATTTTGTTGTTTTTAGGCATGGTTTTTAACCTTTCTAAATGGGGTCAAAGAGAAGATCTCGCCGACGGTCGCATCAAGCTCTACTGCAATCTTTAGCGCCAAGGAAAGAGACGGGTTGTACTCGCCCCTCTCGAGGTAGCCCACGGTTTGGTAATGCACTCCAGCAGCATCCGCGAGCTGTTGCCGAGACAACCCTTTTTGAATGCGCAACTCTTCAATTCGATTGAAGATTGGCTGCTCCGGTTGTCGACTCATTGCTATCCCTTTCCCTAGCCTGCTCATGTAGCATAGATGCTATGTAGCATAAATACAACAATTAGTTGAAAGGTGTCGTAATCTTGTTCAACTTTCAACTAATTAGTTTTTCCTCTACTCTGAGCACATGGCAAAAAAGAGCGCCCCACGCTGGTTAAACCCCAGGGAGATGAAGGCTTGGCGTTCCTACATAATCGCTTCTCGACGTTTACTAGAAGCGCTGGATGCTGATCTTGATGGCCATGATTTAACTATGGCCGATTACGAGGTAATGGCTCAGTTGTCCGATGCCCCTGGTCGGCGAATGAGAATGAGTGAGTTGGCAGAGCTTGCGATGCTTTCTAAATCTCGGCTTTCACATCGCATGAAGGTGATGGAGAAAGCGGGTTGGGTGAGAAGAGAAGAGTGTGTTGAGGATCGCCGCGGTTATTGGGCGGTAATGACCGACAAAGGTTGGAAGGCGATTGTGGCCGCAGCTCCGAGCCATGTTGAAAGTGTTAGAAAGAGATTGATTGATCAGCTATCAGTTAAGGAGCAGGAGGCGCTGGCCGGGATTTTTGGCCATGTGACAGAGGAGCTTCGAAATCAGTTCCTGAAAGAGAGTAAGGGATAGATCGCAGCGATTGCACTAGAAAGAGTTTTGCAAAGAGAAAAGCCCGGCGCATATGCAGCCGGGCTTTTTCCGTAAATCTGGTGCTAAATTACTTAGCAGCCTTCTTACGACGACGCTTTGGAGCAGCCTTCTTAGCTGTTGCCTTCTTAGCAGCAGCCTTCTTACGACGACGCTTTGGAGCAGCCTTCTTAGCTGTTGCCTTCTTAGCAGCAGCTTTCTTACGACGACGCTTTGGAGCAGCAGCCTTAGCAGCAGCTTTCTTACGACGACGCTTTGGTGCTGCAGTCTTAGCAGCAGCTTTCTTACGACGCTTTGCAGCCACGTAGATTTCCTTTCGAAATGGTTCGATCCGTCACCGAACCTGTTCAAGGCAAATCGTGACAGTTATTACGAAAACTTTCCACTATTTTGGGTAAAAAAACCGCCTGCGTGTCGCAATTCATTTTTTGAGGTTTTTTGCACCCGATAAATTGCCCATTTTCACGCGTAAAAACCGCACTTTTCGCGTTTTTGGCAAAAAATGAAGGATCAACCCTTGAAATTACTGAGGGGTAGCGCGAAAAAAATTTTTAAATATTTTCCTGATTCTGTCGGATTTTCGCCTGTTGGACCGCAAATTCATTGGTCCGGACGTCGTAGTTACGAAACTTTGGCATGACCGCTGCAATCGCTGCCACAAATCCAATACATAGAAAACCTCCGCCAACAATTGAGGTGCGAAGGGATGTTAAAGCGGCCATGCCTCCGGCT
>JBJOIM010000040.1:0-8315 GCA_046047175.1 Actinomycetota bacterium
TCCCGGTACAACGCCACGGGTCCACGTTAGTCAAAGTAACTAGCGAAGAGCGCGATTTACCGCCGAAATGACCGCTTTTAGTGATGCTGTTGTGGTGGAAGGGTCAATACCAACCCCCCAATAGGTTCCGCCATTTACGGTGCACTCTAGATAAGCAGCCGCATTTGCATCGCCACCAGAGCTCATGGCATGTTCGTAGTAATCAGCCACCTGCACATCTATGCCATGTGCCTGCATGACATGACAGAAAGCAGAAATCGGTCCATTGCCAGCGCCAGATAGAGTCAATGGCTTCTTGTTATCCAATAGATCTACACTCAAACTGACTTTGCCATCTGCGCTACTGGATTGAGTTAATCCAGATAATCTAAAACGACCCCATTGATTTTCATCAGCAGGTAGATACTCGTCAACAAATATCCGCCACATTTGCTCTGGGAAGACCTCTCCCCCTTGATCATCGGTGTGTGCCTGAATTACTTGACTGAACTCAATCTGCAAACGGCGTGGAAGATCTAGATGGTGCTCACTCTTCATTATGTAAGCAACCCCGCCCTTGCCAGATTGCGAGTTAACTCTGATTACCGCTTCATATGATCGACCAATATCTTTCGGGTCAATTGGTAGGTATGGCACCGCCCAAGTGAAATCATCTATCTCTTTGCCAGCGGCCTTGGCATCACTTGCAAGATGTTCAAAACCTTTCTTGATGGCATCTTGATGTGAACCGCTGAAAGCTGTGAAAACTAAATCGCCGCCATATGGATGACGCTCTGGAACCCGTAGTTGATTGGCGTACTCAACGGTGCGCCGGATCTCGGGAATGTCATGGAAATCAATCATCGGATCGATGCCATGGCTTAGCAAGTTCAAACCAAGTGTTACCAAGCAAACATTTCCGGTGCGCTCGCCATTACCGAACAAGGTTCCCTCGATGCGGTCAGCTCCAGCCAGGTAACCAAGTTCGGCTGCTGCGACACCAGTGCCCCGATCATTGTGTGGATGCAAACTCAAAACAATGCTGTCGCGATACTTCAGATTGCGATGCATCCATTCGATGGAGTCTGCGTAAACGTTTGGGGTAGCCATTTCGACCGTCGCAGGTAGGTTGATAATTGTTTTCCACTCTGGAGTGGGCTGCCAGACATCATTAACTGCGTTACATACCTCGAGAGCAAACTCCAACTCGGTGCCGGTGTAAGACTCAGGAGAGTACTCAAATGAGATTTTGGTACCAGGCACCGTCGACATTAACTCTTTGCAAAGCTTGGCACCATCAACCGCAATCTTCTTGATGCCCGCTTTATCTAGTCCAAAAACCACTCTGCGCTGCAATGTAGAGGTTGAGTTGTACAGGTGAACTACAGCCTGTTTTGCTCCAACTAATGATTCATAAGTGCGCCGAATTAAGTTCTCGCGGGCCTGTGTCAAAACCTGAATAGTTACATCATCGGGAATCAAACCATCTTCAATAATTTTGCGCACAAAATCAAAATCAGTTTGGCTGGCGCTGGGAAAACCAACCTCGATCTCTTTGTAACCCATCTTCACAAGTAGGTTAAACATCGCCAACTTGCGCGGAACATCCATTGGATCAATCAGAGCTTGATTGCCATCTCTGAGATCAACTGAGCACCATTGCGGGGCTTTGGTCATTTGTTTTGTGGGCCAGGTACGGTCATTTAAAACAACTGGCACAAAAGATGAGTAACGATGCTTAGGCATCTTTGACGCGGTTTGTTCTGGGAAATTCACTGCTACTCCTTAAATCTATTGGGTTTACCGGATTGTTAACCGGCGATAAAAAACCCCGCAGCGAGGAGACCGGTTAAATGGCCTCGCCACGGCAGCGAAGGAGGAGTGTGTTTAGTGAAAGCAGTTCGCTGCGCAACATGGTCAAAGGTTATCTAACTCTTTAAAGAACTGGCAAGTATCGATCAAGCTCGAAGACGGTTACCTGTTTTTGGTACTCCAACCATTCCGCACGCTTATTGCGAAGGAAGTACTCAAATACATGCTCGCCGAGGGTTTCTCTAACCAACTGACTCTTCTCCATCTCACCAATTGCTTCATTTAAATTAGCAGGTAGCGTCTTAGGATTTGAGACCTTCTCGAGTTGGTACCCCTCTTCAACCCCTTTTAATCCAGCTGCAATAGTCACAGCAAAAGCTAGATACGGGTTACATGCAGAATCCGGTGCTCTAAATTCGATGCGAGTGGAGTTTTCTTTCTTTGGTTTGTACATCGGGATGCGGATCATCGCATCACGATTCTCCTTACCCCATGAAATCTTCGCAGGTGCTTCCCCGCCCCCGTGAATTCGCTTGTATGAGTTAACCCATTGATTAGTTACCGCAATGAACTCCGGTGCGTGTTTGATAATTCCCGCGATAAAAGATCTTCCAGTATCGGAGAGTTGCTCTTCTTTCCCGGCTTCATAAAAAGCATTTTTCTCACCTTGGAAAAGCGAGAAGTGGGTGTGCATTCCTGATCCCGCGTGTTCTGTGAATGGTTTTGGCATAAATGAAGCATGAAAACCCTGATCCAGCGCGACCTCTTTGATGATGTGTCTAAAGGTCATGATGTTGTCTGCGGTGCTCAAGGCATCTGCATATCGCAAATCAATCTCTTGCTGTCCCGGTGCACCTTCATGATGACTGAACTCAACTGATACACCCATTGCCTCGAGCAAGGTGATCGCTTGACGACGGAAGTCATGGCCAACAGCGGTCGGCGTGTGATCAAAGTAGCCGCCGTAATCAACTGGAGTTGGTTTTACACCTGCGACCGGCGCATCTTTGAATAAAAAGAATTCAATCTCTGGATGGGTGTAACAGGTGAAACCCATTTTGGCGGCTTTATCTAGAGTTCGCTTTAAAACATTCCGAGGATCTACTGGAGATGGATTTCCATCCGGCAAAGTGATGTCACAGAAAATTCGAGCGGCACCAGGTTTTTCAGTGCGCCATGGCAAGACAGAGAAGGTTGCCGGATCTGGCTTTACCAACATGTCAGATTCAGTTCCCCGCGCAAAACCTTCAATTGCAGATCCATCAAATCCAATACCTTCGGCAAATGCGCTTTCTAACTCTGGTGGCGCAATAGCAACTGATTTTAGGAAGCCCAAAACATCAGTAAACCAGAGCCGGACAAAGCGAATATCACGCTCTTCTAAGGTTCGTAAAACAAACTCTTGTTGCTTGGCAATGGTTGCTGCATCTAATTCTCGGGAAGACATGGGCTGGATTGTGCCCTGCTCGAGTTACGGCCATGTTACAAAAGTGGATGTGAACCACCTGCCTAAATCACAAACTGCTCTGAAGCATCGATGTCGGTACGTTCGGCGACATCCCGAGTCACGACGGAGTTAGCGCTGATGCGAGCTCCTGTCCCCACGGTGACATTTCCTAGCACTCTCGCACCAGCGCCAATCACTACGTTGTCACCAATCGTTGGATGTCGCTTCCCATGTTCAAAGGTGCGTGCACCCAATGTGACATCGTGATAAATCATCACATCATCACCAACGATTGTTGTTTCGCCGATGACAACGCCCATCCCATGATCGATAAAGAATCGCCGTCCAATTCTCGCGCCGGGATGAATCTCGATACCGGTTGCCGCTCTGACCCAGTTCGCATAGATGCGCGCTAACAACTTAAGACCACGTCGCCACAACAAGTGTGCGATGCGGTGACCCCAGATGGCATGTACACCTGGGTAGGTCAACGCAACCTCCAGTCGATTACGCGCAGCAGGATCGCGCTGCAACGCGGTATCGAGATCTTCAATAATGCGCTTGAACACTTAAGCCTCCATCAAATCTTGGTAAAGAATTGTTGAGAGATAACGCTCGCCAAATGAGGGAATGATTACAACAATATTCTTTCCAGAGAATTCAGCGCGGTTTGCAACTTGTGATGCTGCCCAAAGCGCAGCACCGGAAGAGATGCCCGCCAAAATTCCCTCTTCTGCGGCTGCACGACGGGCGTACTTCACCGCATCATCCGCCGATACATCTATGACTTCGTCATAAACATTGCGATCCAAAATAGGTGGAATGAAATTAGGTCCAATGCCTTGAATCGGATGTCCGCCCGGTTTTCCACCGTTCAGAATTGGTGATGCGGCTGGCTCTACAGCAAAGATCTTTATCGCCGAGTTACGTGATTTCAAAACCTGTCCGATACCTGTGATGGTGCCACCGGTACCGATTCCGGCAACCACCGCATCAACCTTTCCATCAGTATCACGCCAAATCTCTTCCGCTGTGGTTTTGCGGTGAATCTCTGGGTTGGCTTCATTTTCAAATTGGCGCACTAAAACCGCGCCATTCGCACCTAGCTCTTCAGCCTTTGCAACCGCACCCTTCATCCCCTCTGATGCTGGAGTTAAAACTAATTCCGCTCCGAAGGCACGCAATAATGCGCGACGCTCTTTGGACATCGATTCTGGCATCGTCAAAATGGTCTTATAGCCGCGAGCTGCACCAACCATTGCTAATGCAATTCCAGTATTGCCTGAGGTTGCCTCAACGATTGTGCCGCCTGGCTTTAACTGACCACTCTTTTCAGCGGCATCGACCATCGCGATACCAATTCGATCCTTTACGGTGCTGGTTGGGTTGTAAAACTCCAACTTCGCAAAGACATTTGCTGACGCGCCATCGGTAATACGATTCAATTGAACCAGCGGGGTATTTCCAAAAACCTCAGTTATATTCTTATAAACCTTCATTACTTGCTCCTCTTAAAATTAATTCTTTGAATTTGGGCAGGGCTAATCACAAATACTTATGCTGAAAAAGAGTCAGCTGGATTATTTACAGCAGCCGCAAGAGTTGGCGCGGCCAAAATCGATTACTCGGCGGCGAGTGAAGTACCACTGCGGAATCGAGAACATGGGCAGAATTTTAGTAAGGATTTTAAAAAGCGCTAATTGCAAATTATTTGCAGATTAACGCTCTTTCCAGCGTGAGGTCATTGGCAGACGTCGGTCTTTTCCAAATGCGATAGCTGAGACCTTTGGTCCAGGTGGATACTGCCTTCTCTTATATTCAGCTTTATCAACCATTGCGATGACTCGATCCACCAAAACTTTTTCAAAACCGGCTGCCAACAAAGATGTGGCATCACCATTATCTTCTATGTAGAGCTTGAGGAGTTGATCCAACAATTGATACTCAGGAAGAGAATCAGAGTCTTTCTGTCCCGGGCGCAGCTCGGCGCTGGGCTCCTTATTTATTGAACTCTCTGGAATTGGCGGGATCTGACCTTGAGAGTTGGCAAGCTGATTTCGCCAACGGGCCAATCCCCAAACATCAACTTTGAAAATATCCTTGATTGGAGCAAAGCCACCAACCGCATCTCCGTAAAGTGTTGAGTAGCCAACCGCCAACTCGGATTTGTTGCCTGTGGCCAAAATTAAATGACCCTCTTGATTAGAGATGCCCATTAACAAGGAACCACGTACGCGAGCTTGAACATTCTCCTCGGCCAGGCCGGTTAACTGGGTCGCTGCTTTATAGCTTTGTACCACGGGTTCTATTTCAACAACTCGATAATCGATACCTAGATTGTCCGCCAATTGTTTTGCATCAGTTAGTGAGTGCGCTGATGAGTATTTGCTCGGCAGTGAAACCCCATAAACATTTTCTTTGCCAATCGCATCGACAGCAATTGTGGCGACCAACGCTGAATCAATTCCGCCTGATAACCCCAAAGCCACTGATTTAAAGCCATTTTTCCCAACATAATCTCGCAAGCCAGTAACTAGAGCCGCCCAAATCTCCTCAGCCTCGGAAAGTCGATGTGATTCAACCGCCATAACTGCATTGGTTTTTGCCGGCGGAGTTTGAACATCATCAATAATCAAATCTGGCTGACTGGTATTTAGCGATACCTCAATATCTACCAACCCCAAACTGTCTTCAAACTGTGGCGCTCGAGCAAGTAAATCGCCATCTTTGTCGACCACTAATGAATCACCATCAAAAACCAGATCATCTTGACCGCCATGCATATTTACATAAACAACAGGTGCGCCAAGTTGTTTGGAGCGCTTTTGCACTAGAGCCAAACGCAGATCATCTTTATCCCGCTCATATGGACTGCCATTAGGCACCAAAAGAATTCCAGGTGTGCGCTTTACTAACTCAGAAATCGGACCCTGGTCCTGCCAGATGTCTTCGCAAATCGCGACCGCAATATCTACTCCTAGATATCGAGCAATCAAGGTTCCAGAACCTGGGGCGAAATTCCTAAACTCATCAAATACCCCGTAGTTCGGCAGATGACGTTTTACATACCTGCCTTTTATTTGGCCATCATGAATCAAAGCCACGGCGTTATTGGGTTTGGCTTTTCCGGAGGTCACATCTTGATCTAGATATCCCACAATGATCAGAAGATTGCCGGCCCCCACATCCTTAATCTCTGTGGCTAATTTCTGCACCCGTTCAATAGAGGCCTTTTGAAAGGCGGGGCGCAGCGCTAAATCCTCGACTGGGTATCCCGTCAAAACCATCTCCGGAAAAACAACAACATCAGCCTCTGAAGCAGCCGCCCTTGAAACCGCTTCGATAACCAATTTCGCGTTGCCCTCTAAATCGCCAACCACAGGGTTTACCTGAGCTAACGCGACGCGAAGTGATGTAGGCACAGTTCAAGAGTACCGATAGAGTTCAACCACAACTCCCGGGGACCGCACCAGTGGCTTCGAGGAAAGGAAATTATGGCTCGCTTTACTATCGCCGAACTTGCTGCCTGGAAAAAGGCGGGCAAGAAGTGGCCCATGCTCACCTCTTATGACGCGGTAACCGCCTCGGTATTTGATGAGGCTGGCATTCCAGTACTTCTCGTCGGCGACAGCGCAGGCAATAACTTTTTGGGCGAAGAAAACACCATCCCAGTTACCGTTGATGAGTTAATCCCCTTGGCCCGAGCGGTAGTCCGTGGCTCAAAAAACGCATTAGTTGTGGCGGATCTGCCCTTTGGTTCATACGAAATCAACGCCGAGCAGGCGCTACAAACCGGCATTAGATTTCTTAAAGAGGCTAATGCCCATGCCGTAAAACTTGAGGGCGGAGTCCGGGTTACCGATCAGATTAAGAATCTGGTCAAACATGGGATTCCCGTCATGGGTCATTTGGGAATGACCCCGCAGTCGGTTAACGCATTTGGTGGATTTAAAGTTCAAGGAAGAAATGAATCGGGCGATGCGATTTTGGCTGATGCTTTGGCGCTGCAAGATGCTGGTTGTTTCGCAATCGTTTTGGAGTTAGTCCCAGCAGAGTTAGCGGCCAGCATCACCGCGGCTTTGAAAATTCCAACTATTGGAATTGGTGCCGGAATTGATTGCGATGGCCAAGTACTGGTTTGGACTGACTTAATGGGACTGACCGAGAAGCCGCCCCGGTTTGCAAAGGCTTACAAGAATCTGCGCAGCGAGATGATTGAGGGCGCCCGCAGCTGGATGGCAGATGTCGAAAACGGCGCCTTTCCCGGCGAAGCACAAACCTTTCACTAATTCAGGGATCTACACTTAACTGTGAGGCAATACGCGATTGATTTAACCCCTTTAAAGAAGTATCAGGATTTCCGTCTGCTTTGGGTAGCTGGATTCTTCTCCTACTTCGGCTCGATGATTACCTTTGTCGCCCTCCCCTTTCAAATTAAGGAGCTAACTAACTCCTACTGGGCAGTGGGTTTAATCGGTGCGGTTGAGATTATTCCTTTAATTATCTTTGGTCTCTACGGCGGAGTGCTCGCAGACTATGTAGATCGCAAAAAGATGATCTGGCTGACTGAATTTGGAACACTATTAGCCACCATTGTTTTGCTAATCAACTCACTACGTGATGAACCAAGCGTCATTCTGATCTTCATAATTGCAGCGATTTTTGCTGCCCTGAGTGGACTTAAACGCCCTAGCCAGGATGCGATTTTGCCCCGCTTGGTTAATCATGAAGATTTGCCAAGTGCTAGTGCGTTAATGAGTTTGCGTTGGCAGTTTGGCGGCATCGTTGGTCCATCTGCCGGCGGAATAGTCATCGCCACTCATGGTGCAGGGGCTGGCTATCTAATTGACTGCATCACCTTTGTAATTTCACTTTCTTTGCTATGGCGGGTGCGAAGTGTTCCGCCATTAAGTAAATCAACCCCGCCCTCTATCGCTGCTTTGATGGAGGGAATTCGATATGCCTATACCCGTAAAGATTTGTTGGGTACCTATGTTGTTGATTTGGCCGCGATGTTTTTGGCGATGCCAATGGCGCTTTTCCCATTTTGGGCGGATGCAATTGGCGCCCCATATGC
>JBJOIM010000041.1:0-8307 GCA_046047175.1 Actinomycetota bacterium
AAGACTTGATGAAACTATTGCTAATACCGATCGTCTCTATGAAAATTTCGAATTCGCTAAAGGTTGCGAAGAGATTTACCACTTTGCTTGGGATGAGGTTTGTGACTGGTATCTAGAGTTAATCAAAGACAGTTTTGCAAAAGGTGGCGCGGAGGCAGAGAAAACCCGCCGAGTTCTGGGTCATGTTCTAGATCAATTACTGCGATTGATGCATCCCACCATGCCATTCCTTTCAGAAGCGCTCTGGTGTTCGCTGACTGGTGGTGAATCACTAGTAGTGACTTCTTGGCCAAAGCCACAATCTGCGCAGAGTGATGCAGAAGCTATTGCTGTCGTCGGCGATATGCAAAGGTTGATCACTGAGATTAGGCGATTCCGAAGCGAGCAAGGGATTAAAACCTCCGCTCGTATCGCGGCAAAGATTGAAGGCATGCAGGGTGCCTTGGCCAAATATGAATCCTCTTTGCGCTTTTTAGTGAAATTGGATGACCCAGCCGCGCAGTTCAATCCTTCAGCCAAGATTGAAGTTGGAGAGTTTGTAGTTCACTTTGATTTAACGGGCAGCATCGATGTTAAAGCAGAGCGCGCTCGATTGACCAAAGACCTTGAGGCAATCAAGAAAGACCAAGCTACGGCAAAAGTTAAGTTAGAAAATGAAAACTTTATGGCTAAAGCTCCAATGGAGGTTGTTAATACCATCCGCGAGCGTATGGAGTTTTGTGAATCGGAAATCAATCGCATCAACGCTTTACTCGCCGCACTTCCACAACAATGACTTCACAGGATGACTTACATCGTCTCGATGCCATAGAAAAAGCATTACTGAATCGCTGGCCAGAAACCCGCATCGCTCCCACTCTAGATCGAATCGCAGCCTTAGCTGACGCGCTCGGCTCGCCTCAGCTGTCTTACCCGACTATTCACATTGCAGGTACAAATGGAAAAACAACTACTACTCGGTTAATCGACTCACTGTGCTTTGAATTGGGAATGCGAACCGGAAGATTCACAAGCCCTCATCTAGAGAGTTTTCTAGAAAGAATTTCGATAAACGGCGAACCAATTTCGGTGGAAGGAATGATTGCTACCTACAACGACATAGCGTTGTACTTGGATCTAATTGATTCCCGGATGCCAAACAAACTTTCTTTTTTTGAATCAATGTGTGCACTAGCTTTTGTGGCCTTTGCTGAATATCCCGTTGATGTTGGAATATTTGAATGTGGCATGGGTGGCGAATGGGATTCCACTAATGTCATTAATGCAGCGGTTTCAGTTATTACCCCAATCGGTTTTGATCACATGGAGTATTTAGGAGATACCTTAGAAAAGATTGCATTAACAAAGTCAGGGATTATCAAACCTCACTCATTTGCAGTTCTGGCAAGACAGGAGCCTGAGGTTGCCCCGATTTTGATGCATAAATGTGCAGAGGTTGATGCAACTCCATTGCGCGAAGGTATTGAATATTCAATGAAGAGTCGGGCTTTGGCTGTTGGCGGACAATTGATTTCAATCGCTGGAATTTACGGTGATTACGATGATTTATTCCTCCCTTTACATGGTGCGCATCAAGCCTCTAATGCTGCGACCGCTTTAGCTGCCGTCGAGGCGTTTGCTGGTGAAAGTAAGTTGGATGAAGGTGTTGTTCGGGAGGCTTTTGCAAATGCCACCTCACCTGGAAGATGTGAAGTCATAATGCGCAATCCAACAGTGATTATCGATGCTGCTCATAATCCCCATGGTGCCGCTTCGTTGCGAAAGACGCTACAGGAAGAGTTTGATTTCGAGTCGATTATTGCGGTGATTGCTCCAATGGGAGACAAGGATGTCGATGGAATATTTGAAGAATTAGAGGATGTTGTCTCTCAAGTAATTGTCTCCCGTAACTCATCACATCGTGCAGCTGATCTCAGTGAGCTTCTTTCAAGAGCGCAACAGGTGTTTGGAGCAAAGCGAGTTGTTGCTATCGAATCTCTGTCTGATGCAATTGGCACAGCTATTGAACAAGCAAAATTAGAGAACGCTGTGAATGAGTTAAACGCAGCTGTACTTATTGCAGGTTCAGTTGTTACTGCTGGAGAATCCCGAGGCATAATTCGTCGCATGAAGGAAAAAAAGTCATGAGAATGTTGGCGCGAAGTGTTTTGATTATGGAGATCTTTGTAATTGGATTTGCTGTTCTAGTTGCAAAAGATTTGACCGCAGCTAATTTGGGTCCGGCTGCATTTTGGTCAGCTGGCTTAATTGCATTTTTAGCTTTCATTTCCTCAGGCACCTTGAAGTCCAAATTTGGTTGGGCACTTGGATGGATTACCCAATTTGCCTTGATCGGCTACGGGTTTTTTGTATTTACGATGTTCTTCCTGGGCGCTTTATTTATGGGGCTTTGGGTGGCCGCCATACTCCTAGGGCGAAAGGGTGAGGCCGCCCGGGCCGCATTTAGCGAGAGAGAGAAAACGCAATAGACTGCCCCCGTGGCTAATTCAACTTCCTCAACCAGTTCATCAGCACAGCGCACTCTAATTTTAGTTAAGCCTGATGGTGTGCGACGTGGTTTAGTCGGTGAAGTTATTTCTAGAGTTGAGCGTAAGGGATACAAAGTATCTGCTTTGCGAATGCTGCGGGCCGACCGCGACACATTGGCAGCGCATTACGCAGAGCATGAAGGAAAACCTTTTTATGAACCACTTATGGAGTTCATGCTCTCTGGTCCAATCGTTGCGATGATTGCAGAAGGCGAGAGAGTCATCGAAGGCTTTAGATCTTTAGCTGGAACCACAGATCCCACTACAGCTGCACCAGGATCAATTCGCGGTGACTTGGCTAGAGATCAAGGAACAAAGGTTGTTCAAAACATCGTCCACGGATCTGATTCACCGGAGTCCGCTGAACGTGAGATAAAGATTTTCTTCCCCAACCTGTAAGGAGCAAAAACGATGGCAAATCAAATGAACCGTTGGACCTTTCTAGGTCGCGATATGGCGATTGATCTTGGTACTGCAAATACTTTGGTCTACGTTCGCGGCAAAGGAATCGTGCTAAATGAGCCAAGCGTGGTTGCGGTAAATCAAGATACAGGCGCAGTTTTGGCTGTTGGTACTGAAGCAAAGAAGATGATTGGCCGTACCCCAGGAAGCATCGTTGCAATTCGCCCACTGAAAGATGGCGTTATCGCAGACTTTGACACAACAGCTTTGATGATTAAGTACTTCATTCGCCAAGTTCACAAACGTACCTATTTAGCTAAACCACGCATTGTTATCTGCGTGCCATCTGGAATTACCGGTGTTGAGCAAAGAGCGGTAAAAGATGCAGGATATGAAGCAGGTGCTCGCAAGGTTTACATTATTGAGGAGCCAATGGCAGCAGCTATCGGCGCTGGTTTACCCATCCATGAACCAACTGGAAATATGGTGGTAGATATCGGCGGCGGTACTACGGAAGTTGCTGTTATTTCCTTAGGTGGAATTGTTTCAGCTCTTTCCATCCGTGTTGGTGGAGATGAGTTGGATCAGGCGATTATTAATTGGGTAAAGAAAGAGTTCTCACTGATGCTTGGTGAGCGCACCGCAGAAGAAATCAAAATGGCGATTGGTTCTGCCTACCCATTACGCGATGAACCAGATGCAGAGATTCGCGGTCGAGATCTTGCAACCGGACTTCCAAAGACAATCGTGGTTTCATCTGAAGACATTAGAAAAGCCTTGGAGGAGCCGGTTAACGCCATTGTTAATGCGGTTAAGAACACCCTAGATAAGACTCCACCGGAGTTGGCCGCCGATCTTATGGATCGTGGAATCGTACTTACTGGTGGTGGTGCACTTCTTAAGGGTCTTGATGAGAGATTACGCCACGAAACCAACATGCCAATTCATATTGCAGAACGACCTCTAAATGCGGTTGTTGAAGGATCTGGCAAATGTGTTGAAGAGTTTGAAGCGTTAGAAAAAGTTTTAATCTCTGAACCACGACGCTAGGTAGCTCATGCCAGCTAGAGGTTCAAATCGCACGCGACTTCTGTGGATTTCGCTTTTGGTTACCTCTTTGTTTTTGATCACTCTAGATTTACGTGGAGTTAGCATAATAACTTCGATCAGATCGGGAGTTCAGGCTGTACTTGCTCCATTCCAAAAAGCTGGCAGTTCAATAGTTTCACCACTAGGTAATTTATTTGATGACATTACAAATCTGGGACGAACCCAATCCAAAATTGATAATTTAAAAGAGGAAAATGAACAGCTCAAATCCCAATTGATTCTCAATGAGAATATTGTTGGGGAGCTAGCGCAATTAAAAGGGGTGCTTGATTTAGCAGGAAAAGCGAGATTGAAAGTAGTTGCTGCGCGGGTAATAACACGAGGCGGAACAGCCACTTTCGGTGAGACTATTGTTATTGATAAGGGCTCTAACTCTGGAATTAAAAGAGATATGACGGTAATTGCTACAAGTGGCTTGGTAGGCGTTGTTAAATCAACAACCTCAAACTCATCGGTTATCTTGCTTATGAGCGATCCATCCTTCCGTGTTGGAGTAAGAGTTGCTGGCACGCAGGATATGGGTATTTTGAGTGGTGGTGGAGATAATCGATTTACGATACAAATGTTAAGCGCAACGGGACAAATAAAGGTTGGAGATGTTTTGCTATCGCGTGGCAGCTCTGGCGATCGCCCATTTGTTCCTGGGGTTCCAGTTGGCAAAGTTTCATTTGTAGAGAGCTCAGCCGGACAGTTAACAAAACAGGGACGTGTTGAAGGTTTTGTAAATCTCGATAGCTTGGGTGTAGTAAGTGTTGTATTGGATGCAGTTGCAGGAGATCCGGGGGACGCCTTGGTTCCGAGTGCGCCAAAGCCAGCACCAACTGTGACCGTATTTGTTACACCAGAGCCAACTCCTTCGGAGTAAGCACATGACCATTAATCGAGTTCCAGGAATTGTGGCGGTATTCGGATTACTTTTCTTGCTTCAGGAAGCCTTGATAAATCGAGTGACCTTTCTTGTCGGTGGATTTTCTTTGTACTTAGCATTTTTCATTGTTTGGATTATGCAAGAGGAGAGAGGTTCTGCTGTTGCTACCGGCTTCATCGCCGGCTTGATTGCGGATTTATCCCCCACTCTGGAGGCACCATTCGGGTTATGGAGTTTTGTATTTACTATCGTTGCCTATTTAATCGCCAATAATGTAAGAGCTGCATTGGACTCAGATTTAAGTCCAATAACAATTAGTGTGGTCACAGTATTTGGCAGCTTTGTTGCTTCAGTGATGTTCTTGGTAGCTGGCGCTATTCTCGGCCAAGAGGTTGGATCAGCCACCTATATCTTGAAAGAACTCTTTGGAAACGCAATGTGGACCTTCTTGCTCTCACCACTTTATGCGCCAATTTCAATCAGGCTTTATCGGGCAACTTTGACGGCCAGGAATCGCTAGATGAGAGATCGCTCGACTTTAAGTTTGGTTGTCGTTCAAATTCTTGTGGTTTCATTGATGTTGGCTCTGTTCGGCAGACTCTTTTACCTTCAAGTTGCAGATGGCCCTAGATATCAACAAGCCGCACTAGATATTCAGAGTCGTGACATTGTCACCCCGGCATTGAGGGGTTTGATTGTTGATAACGAGGGAAACCTGCTTGCAACAAATAAGGCGGGTTTGATGGTTACCGCAGATCGCTCCGTGCTAGATAAGTTGGAGGATCAAGGAAAATCAGTTTTGAGGCGAGTTTCCAATGTTTTGAAATTAAATTATGAAGATGTTTATCTAAGGACCCGTCTCTGTCCTGAACTTCCTAGCGATCAACGTAACGGTTGCTGGAATGGCAATCGCTACCAGCCAATTCCAGTCACTAAAGAGGCAAGTGAAAATCAAGTCTTGAGTATCTTGGAGCAATCAGATCTATTTCCTGGAATCGATGCTCAGCCGGTTTCGATTCGCTATTACCCATCTTTGGCAGGTGAGCGCGCTACACATGTTCTTGGTTACGTTGGTCCGATAACAGAAGCTGACTTAAATAATGAGGAAGGAATCCGTTATTACCGGAATGAGTTCAAAGGTAAATCGGGATTAGAGTCGGTTTATGATCGTTTCTTACGTGGTACCGCTGGTGTAAGAACTGTCATTGTTGATCGTAAGGAAGCGGTAACTCAGGAGTCGCGTAATACACCGGCCGTTCCTGGAAATCACTTAATCGTTCACATAAATGCCAAGTTACAAGCTGCTGTCGAAGAAGAGTTAAAGAATGCGGTACTGCGTGCTAAAGCAGCTGGTCGCCGAGGTGATGCTGGAGCGGCAGTTGTTTTGGACATAAAAACTGGTGGAGTCTTGGCCATGGCTTCCTACCCAGATTACGATTTAAACATTTGGGAGAACGGTATTACCGTGAAGCAGGCCAGCGAATTGTTTAGTGCACAATCAGGAGTTCCAGCACTTTCACGTGCAATACAGGGTGGATTCGCGCCTGCATCTACCTTTAAAGTCATTTCACTTTCAGCCGCGGTTGATGCTGGCTATAGCCTCAAAACTAAGTATGACTGCCCATCGAGTGTTGAAATCGGCACCCGAGTATTTAAAAACTTTGATAGCAAAGCTGCTGGGATGATTGATATGACTAAAGCAATGGCTATCTCTTGTGACTCAATTTGGTATCAGATCGCCTATGACGAATGGGTTAGAGATGGAGGATTAAAGCCAAAGGCCAATCCAAATGATTATTTCTTCAAGGCTGCAGCTGGTTTTGGGGTAGGAAAAAGAACTGGAATTGACCTGCCATCTGAGATTAGCGGCCGACTCCCTAATCGTGAGTGGAAACAGAACTGGTACGAGCAAAACAAGGACTTTTACTGTAACTATGAAAAGCGGGCCAAGAAGTCCCAACTAACCGCATATCTCATTGAGATAGCAAGAGAAAACTGTCTTGATGGTGACAAAGTCCGCGCCGGTGACATGGTGAATTTCTCCATTGGTCAGGGTGATACTTTGATGACGCCTATACAAATGGCGGTCATGTACTCCGCGATAGCGCGCGATGGTCGCTTGGTTGTTCCTCAAGTAGCAAAAGCCATTGTTCAACCAAACGGAAAGGTTGTTCAGAGTTTTCCGACAAAATACTCTGGCGAATTGCCGGTCAAGAAATCAACCTTAAAGTTCTTACAAAACTCACTTAGAGCGGTCGTAACCTCTGGAACTGCAGCTGGCGCTTTTGCTGGTTTAGGAGTTGAGGTAAGTGGCAAGACCGGTACCGGTCAAGTATTTGGAAGAAATTTAGATGGATCTGCTAAAGATGACACCTCTTGGTTTGCTTCATACGCCCCTACCAAAAATCCTCAATATGCTGTCGTAATGATGGTGAGTCAGGGAGGCTTTGGCGCGAGTACTAGTGGTGTCGGTGTAAGAAGAATCTACGAACATATCTTTGGCACAAATGGAAAGACAGCAATCTTCCCAAATGGAATTCCGAACCGTTTGCCATATATTGACTCATCAAAAGGAGCGATTTCATAAATATGGCAACGCACCTGAATCTTGGCTCCAAAGGAAAAAATCGACCAGCTTTTTTTGCTGGCTCGGATCGAACCTTAAATATCTCAGTGCTTCTACTTTTGTTAATGGGCATTATTCTGGTCTACGCCGCAACTCGAGATTGGTTCGCTTCTAATGGTTTGGATCCCGAGTATTACCTAAAAAGACAGTTAATAAATGTCGTTATTGGAATCGCTCTGGCTTACGGAACCACCATCATCGATTACCGGTTATTGAGGGCATACACCCCTGTGGTTTGGGGGCTGGGTGTTTTGGGCTTGATTATCGTTTTGATCCCTGGTTTGGGATCCACTGTTAACGGAGCGCGCTCCTGGATCTCTTTTCCAGGTGGGTTTCAGATTCAACCGGCCGAGCTGGCAAAGATCTCCATAATTATTGGAATGGCATTAATTCTTTCCGAGCGCATAGCTAACAACGATGCTCCAACTGATAAACAGGTAGTTCAATCTTTAGGTGTGGCAGCGGTTCCAGTACTTCTAATTATTCTGCAGCCTGATCTGGGAACCGTATTAATTATTTCGGCCTGCGTCATTACGATGATTGCGGTTTCGGGTGCAGGTCTGCGTTGGGTGTTGGGTTTGATTGTTGTAGGAATTACTGGTGCTTATCTAGCCGTGGCAAGTGGAGAGGTAAGCGAGTATCAGTTGAATCGCTTACGTTCCTTTGTGGATCCAAATGCTGATCCACAAGCCAGTGGATATCAACTTAGACAAGCTCGCATCACAATTGGCTCAGGCGGATTGTTTGGAAAAGGCTTGTTTGACGGTCCACAA
>JBJOIM010000042.1:0-13626 GCA_046047175.1 Actinomycetota bacterium
AATTGAGGTAGTGATGACAACGATGCTAAAAATTCTCTTATCTTGATACAAATAATTTAAAGCAAACTTGATATCTCCAATTAGGCCCAGTCGGTCCTTACCCTCATCATCCTGATGAACTGGATTGACATCCTTTTGGAAAGGAAACAAAGCGATAAGTAATGCGGCGAGGAAGAAACCTGTAGTCGAGAAATAAAACGGCAACGCAATTGCAATCGCAAATAGAAATCCACTTAATGGAGAGCCAGCAAATTGGGCGACTATAACCTCTGAGATCTGGAGTCTTGAGTTACCCCGTTCGAAGTTTGAATTATCCAATATCTGAGGCAATACAGATTGGGCTGTTGTATCTATCAGAACTTCACAAACTCCAAAAAGGAATACACAGCCTAAAAGAATCCAGATGTTTATGAAATCTTGCGAGACCGAAAAGGCTACAAAAAGAGCTAGAGCCGACCGGCCGAAATTGCCTAGTACCAAAGCTCTTCTCTTATCAATCCGATCATCGCGAAAAACAACCAAGGCAGCAAACCCAAAGCAGAGAGCAAGCCAATCAATATCGGATCTTCAGTAAGTGAGACCGCTAGTAAAGGTGCAGATAGCTTCAAAACACCATCAACGAGGTTGGTTATTAAAGAAGCGGACCAAATTCGGGAGAAGTCTTTACCTAAAGATTGCTGTTCTGACACCAGGCAAGAATAGCAATCGAGTTATCCAAGATAGTATTCAAATGTGAGATTTTCAGAGTCAAATTACGCAGTTGAAAAAGCTGATCTGAATGATGCCAAATCTTTGGCTCAAATCATGGAGCTCGCTGACAAGGCTTTGAATCCAGAGGCATCCCCGGTTGCAATCACCGAAGCTGAAGAAATACTTAGTGGGTATATCGATGGGGTTGAGGCTCGAAAAATCGTTAACAAATCTAATGGGCAAATCGAATCGATAATCACGGTGCATCCTGATAAATCTAGAAACCGAATTTATGCAGATAGCTGGCAGCTGCCTGAATCTAATCTCGAAAATTTGGCGTTGAAAATCACTATTGAACTTGCAAAAGGTATTTCAAAAGAGGATGCACTATGGATCGGAGCAAACGCTCTTGATCACAAATACATTTCGGTTCTCGAGAGCTTTGACTTTGAACTTCTTCGTACCTACTGGGGACTACGTGCCACCGTGGGCGATTTTGAATTTCCCAATCTGCCAAATGGTTTCCAAATTCGAACTGTCAGCTCTGAATTGGACCTCAATTCTTGGTGGAAGGTGCATCAAGACTCCTTCCAGTTTCACTTTGGCTTTAAACCTCGCCCATTTGAGGATTGGAAGACGATGGTTGAGAAAGCGGTGGCAATTGATTTTGATGCCCGATGGTTACTTTTTTATGAAAAACAACCGGTCGGCTTTATTGAATGCTCCGACATCAAGAAAGAGCAAAACACTGGCTATGTTGATGGCTTAGGTGTAATTCAGGAGTTTCAGGGCCGAGGCTTGGGTGAGCTGCTTCTTAGGTGGGCCTTCGCCTACTACTCGGCAAAAAGAATTTCTTACATAGAGCTAAACGTTGACACCGGAAATGAGTCAGGTGCTTTGAAGCTCTATGAAAAGTTGGGCATGAAACCTAAGTACTCATGGCAGCAGTATGAAAATCCAAACTGGTTCAACTTAGAGATCTAGAGAGCTGATAAACGCCTACTTGCTGGCAGCGACCGCCTGTTCGAGATGGGCGCGGACATGCTTTGTCATGTAGCCAACGTAATCAATCAGCGATATCAGCTCGCCATTGGCTTTGATGCCTGTTTTTTGTAATTGGGCAGCATCTAGCCCGGCCAATAAATCAAGATTATTGCCTCGCAACGCAGCAAAGGTTTCTACCGATGTTTTGGCATCACGATTTACTTTAATTGCCGCAAATGCATCCTCATCCCAGTTTGAGAACTGATAATTATCAGAGGTAAGAATCATGCGAATTCGCAACGATAAAGAGATCTCCGCGTCGCAGATGTGAGCTAAACATTGGGAAGCGGTCCAGCCACCGTCGGACGGAACCTTGTCTAGAGCGAATGAAAAGGTTTCGTAAAAATCCTGCACCCGTGCAACATCCTCCAGGTACTGTGCAAAAACTTCCTTACTCATATCTCCCCTAATCCAAATCTCGGCGCAAAGTAGTGCGCATCGCCACCAAGGAAAATACAGCGGCGTAAGCCAACAGTACAAGTATCGCTGGGCCGGGCGATAGGTAATTCTCAATACTGAAGTTGAAATCATTGGTGCCAAAATCCAAATCAACCAAACCAGTGATCGCACCAGCCGGTAGGTACTTACCAATGGACTCGACAAATGCAACAACTAAGCCTTCAACAATCAAGGTCCAGATAACCGCACCGGTCACAGCCGCAACCTGGTTCTTCACCAATGCGCCCAAGCCAACTCCGACGATTCCCAATACGATGCCTGAAAGCGCTGAGGCTCTAAAAACCTTCCAGATCAAATCTCCTGTGACAGGCGCATGTGGTTCATAGAAGGTCAAAGCAATCAAACCCGACGATAACGCAATTAGAAATGAAAAAATCTGAACAATCAAACCAGCTAAAGCAGCAGCTATTAACTTGGCAACCAATACGGTGCTGCGTTTTGGGGTCACCAAAAATGTACCGACCGCGGTTCCATGACGAAACTCATTGGTCATAATCAAGATACCCATAATCAATGCAAATAAATAACCACCGGCCGCATTAGCAAATACGGCGTTGATCCCCTCGGGTGTTGAGGTGCCAGAAAAACCCATTCCAATATCTTCTGAATCTGAATTGAGTACGACAATAGGAGCAACTGTTCCTAATGCTGCAAAAACTCCGCTCCAGATAAGTAACAGCCAATTGGCCCGCAAGTAGATTAATTTGCGAAGTTCTGATTGGAACAGGGCTTTCATGCGCTCCTCCTCAAAGTTAAATCAAGGAAGGCTTCTTCAAGGGTTCTGCCTTTGCAAATCTCGTTGATACTGCCTTCAGCGACCAAAACACCCTTATTAATAATCACAACATCGTCAACAGTATTTTGCATTTCTGCCAATTGATGTGAGGAGATAAGAATTGTGCGTCCTTCTGCTGCTAACTTCTTTACAAACTCACGCAACCAAACTATGCCGATCGGATCCAAACCATTTGCCGGTTCATCCAAAACGAGAATTTCAGGGTCTCCCAGCATCGCAATCGCCAAGGAAAGCCTCTGTTTCATCCCCAAAGAAAAACCCTTAGTTCGCTTTCCAGTTGCATGTTCTAAATCAACCAACTTAAGTAGCTCTGGGATTCGGGCAAAATCAATTCCGGAAGCACTAGCCATTACCTTCATGTTCTGCATTGCGGTCAATCCTGGATGAAACCCGCGGCTGTCAAGCAGCGCACCAACATGCTTTATCGGATCTGACAGATCACTGTAACTACCACCACTTATTAATGCTTGACCGTTGGTGGGAGTAACTAATCCCAACAAGCAGCGCAGAGCGGTACTTTTGCCAGCGCCATTGGGCCCAAGAAATCCAGTAACTCGACCTGAAACTACTTTGGCGGAGAAGTTTGAGACCGCCAATACATCTTTATATTGCTTGGAAAGATTTTTAAACTCTATTTTTGTTTCTGGCATGCGTAAACCCTATACCTCACCCCTACCTCACATCCTGACGCTTATTGACTTCACGGTTAGCCTTAGGGCATGTCACAAAAGACTCATCGCGGCAATGTTTATGCCCGTAATGGAGTGGTAGCTGCAAGCCAACCATTGGCGGTATCTGCGGGTATCGAGATTTTGCGAAGAGGTGGATCCGCTGGTGATGCGGCAATTGCCGTCAGTGCCGTGCTCTGTGTGGTTGAACCAGGAGCCTCACATCTAGGTGGCGATGCCTTTGTAATCACTCACAACTCCTCAGATAAATCTAATCTGGCATTTAACGGCAGTGGCGAAGCTCCTCATGCTGCGTACTCCACTGAGTTTTCCAATGAGATTGATCATTATGGTTTTCGCTCCGCCACAGTTCCCGGTCTAGTTTCAACCTGGTTTGCAATTCATGAAGAGTTTGGACTTTTGCCAATGCCGGAGTTGCTCGCACCCGCAATTGATTACGCCGAGAACGGGTTTCCAGCCAACTCTGGTTTTGTACGCAGAATCGCACATCATTTAAAACAGAATCCAAACACAAAAGTATTTGAGCAACTCGGAATTCCGACAGATCTAAAGATTGGTGATTTGGTAATTCAAGAAGATTTAGCCAACTCCTTGAAATTGATAGCCGACGAAGGACGCTCTGCTTTTTATGAAGGTGAGATTGCAGCCAGACTCATTGCAGCAACTGGAGGTTGGTTTAGCCATCAAGATTTGGAAAAACATCGCACAAGAGTTGTTCCTCCACTTTCCATCAATTATCGCAATTATTTTGTTCATGGCCAACCGCCGCCGAGTCAGGGCATGATCTTGCTTGAGGAGTTAAAACTTGCTGAGGGTTTTGATTTAACTAATTTCTCGGAAGCTGATCGGATTCACATGATGGTGGAGGCAAAAAAGATTGCCTTTGCCGATCGTTATGCAATTTTGGGCGATCCTGAGCATGTTGATGTAAATGTAGCTGAGATTCTCTCTTCGGATCACATCGCAAAACGTCGTTCCGAGATTGATATGGCTAGTGCAAATCTTGAACCTGCAAAGGAGAATCAAGAAGGCAGCGATACGACCTATTTCTTAGTCGCAGATAGAGATGGCAACGCTCTCTCTTGGATTCAAAGTGTCTTTCATGGCTTTGGAGCGTCCTGGGCGATTCCCCATACTGGAATCATCATGAACAATCGTTTGACTGGTTTCTCATTGGATCCCAACTCTCCTAACTTCATTCAGCCTGGAAAACGTCCTGCCCACACTTTGAATGCTTGGACCGTAACCAGACCAGATGGATCTTTGGCACATGTCGGAGGAACGCCTGGAGCCAATGTGCAGGTGCAATGCAACTTCCAATTGATAGTCAATGCCATTGATCTAAAGATGTCACCACAGGAAAATGCCGAAGCTCCGAGATGGCAACATCTAAACAAACCTGGGGAAACCTCCACTGTTGAAAGTTTTGACGGTGTCTTGCAGATTGAAGGTCGCTACCCCAAAGAGCTGCAACAAGAGTTAACAAAACGTGGCCATGATGTTCAGTTCCTGAGTGATTACGGTCATGGCTCTGCAGTTCAATTGCTCGAAGTATTGGAGAATGGCACTTACATTGCCGGCTCCGACCCGCGCAGTGAAGGTCATGCTGCGGGCCTTTGATTGCCAGTTAAACTAACGCTATGAAGCTTTACGATGAATTAGGTGGCCCATTTGATTTGGTCATGGGCTTGCCTTTGCATCCGTTGGTGGTTCATGCCGCAGTTGTTCTAGTGCCTCTTGTAGCACTTTCAGCTTTGGCGATGTCATATTGGCCAAGCTTCTCGAGAAAATATGGAAAGCCAATATTGATTCTTGCTGTAATTGCTCAGATCTCACTTTTTGTCGCTAAAACCAGCGGTGAATCCTTTGAAGAACGATTAGGTAAAGAGGTAGAGCGTCATGCAGAGTTTGGCGAGACTGCCCCACTGACTTTCATTCCACTTTTGGTCTTGTTGTTTATTCGTTGGCGCATGGATCGTTCCGGTGCAACAGTAGGTTCACCTCGAGTGCCTTGGTTTACATATATCTGACCGGACACTCTGGCGCAGAGTCTGTTTGGGGCTGGCTAGCTAAGAATTAGTTTTGCGACCAAGAAATTTAAACATCGCATAGCTAATTAATCCGCTCATTACTGATGCCACAATAATGGCAAAAATAGCCTCATCTTGAACAACCGGAGAATCAAATGCTAGGTGCGCAATGAAGATTGCCACTGTAAAACCAACTCCAGCGGCACTACCAGTCGCTAGGACATCAACCTTTCTAGCTCCAGCCGGGAATTCACCTAAATTTACTTTATTTACCAAGTAAGTTGAAAGTAGTACACCGATGGGTTTTCCAAGCACTAAGCCAAAGAAGATACCCCAAGCAATTGGAGAACCGATTGCCGCCGAAATTGAATCACTGGAAATCTCTACGCCAGTGTTAGCAAAAGCAAAAATGGGGACGATTACATAACTTGACCAGGGATGCAATTTTTCTTCTAAGTATTCAATAACTGAAACCGAGCCATCTTCAGAGTCAACTAATCCAGAGTTTTTCTTAGTTTGATTTGGGGTCATTAGGCCCATTACAACTCCAGCTAATGTCGGATGGACACCGCTCTTGTACATGCAGTACCAGAGCGAAACACCAAGAAAAACATAAATCCAGGTTTTCTCAGCTCCTATTTTCTTGAAGGCAAAAACCCAGAACACCATGAAGAAAGTTGCCAATATCCAAGAAATCTTAACTCCAGTTGAGTAAACCAGAGCAATGATCATGATGGCTCCGATGTCATCGATCACAGCTAAACCCAAAAGGAATGACCGAAGAGAAGGAGCAGCACTTGTACCGACAATTGCCAGCAAACCAACTGCTAAAGCAATATCAGTTGCAACTGGCACACCCCAGCCATTCGGCTCCACATCACCTGCAATCGCCAGATAAATCAAAGCTGGCAAGGCCATCCCACCAATTGCCGCCACAAATGGCATTACCGCTTTCTTAAATGTCGCTAAATGGCCGGAGGTTAGTTCCCTTTTTATCTCCAGGCCCACAACAAAGAAGAAGAAAGTCATTAAGACATAGTTGATGCTCTTCAACACAGTTAGATTGACATAAATCTCTTCAATACCAACTTTGAAATCTATAGCTAGAAATGATTGATAACTATCGCCAAGTGGAGAGTTGGCCAAGCTGAGCCCCAAGAAAGAGGCGATTAGAATCAAAATGCCGCTAGCGGATTCTCTATGTAGAAAATCTCGCAGCGGAGTTATTACTCGATTCACACCAGTAAGGTATCACTAGCGTGATTTTGCGCGGACAGAATCTCCTTAACCATCGGTACTACCTTTGTCGCATATAACTCAATGGATTTCATAAGTTGACTGTGCGGCATTGGACCGTTGGAATACTTGAAATCAAACCGTTGTACCCCTACAGAGCTAATGGCATAGGCCATCTTCTTTGCAACTGTCTCGGGGGTTCCGACATAGAAAGAACCATGCCTAACCTCATTAATGAAGTGAGCTTTTGAGGTTGGACCCCAACCACGTTCCCGGCCAATACGTCCAAACATCGCCTCATAATGTGGCCACAACTCTTCAATTGCTTGTTCATCGCTGTCACTGATGTGACCTGGTGAGTGTATAGAGATTGGCAACAGCTCATGACCAAACTCCTTCATCGCTGTGCGATATAAATCTGAGAATGGTGCGAACCGAGCTGGGTCTCCACCAATGATTGCAATCGCTAGCTTTGCATTTAGACGAGCGGCACGAACTACTGACTCTGGCGTTCCACCAACTCCGACCCGTAATGGAATAGATCCGCGTTCAGTCTTAGGATAGATCTCTTGATTCTTGAGAGGCGCTCTGGTGGATCCGGACCATGTGACTGCATTCTCTTTTAGGATTTCAACTAATAGCTCGAGTTTTTCCTCAAATAGAACGCTGTAGTCCTTCAACTCGTAACCGAACAATGGAAATGACTCAACAAAGGAACCCCGGCCAGCGGTTATTTCAGCTCGACCATTTGAAAGAGCATCTATCGTTGCAAAACGTTGATAAACCCGAACTGGGTCCTCACTGGACAACACAGTTACTCCAGTTCCTAACTTTATCCTTGAAGTCTTTGTTGCAATCCCCGCCAAAACAGTGTCCGGGGCAGAAACCGCGAAATCATCTCTGTGATGTTCACCAATACTGAAATGATCAAGCCCAAGTTGGTCGGCAAATACCGCCTGCTCAACGACGTTGCGGATGGTTTGACCAGCACTTATTGGCTGACCAGCATCATCTTGCTGCATGTCACCAAAGGTGTCTAAGCCAAACTCCAACTTTTCAACGTCGATCATGGCCCTACCCTATCAGTGATAGTTGAAACTTCAACTAATACCAATTTGAACGGAGGTTTAGTAACTCTCAGCGAAAGAGCGCTTATTCGCAAAGTCGGCGAACATGCGCCTGACGGATTCAGGATCACTGAAGTCCTCTCTCCATCGCCCGAAATGAGCCCGTTCCGGATTAACTTCTTGATCAAAATACTTTCTCATCTTTGGTTCATCGCTGAGATTGACGAAGTTCCTCAATCTTTCGTACTCCGACTCCCTATTATCTTTGACTAAGTCCTCTAAAAAGAATGTGATCTTAGATTTATCGGGAAGCTTAGCCTTGGCATGGTTTGCCAAGCTAACACGGTCCATAAACCAAGGAATCGCTTTTTCTAATACATCAGGCCCCCAAGGCTCCTTTAAAACTGAAGAAATGTTGTCCAAGGGCGATCTCTTCATTTCGATAAATTTCGCATCTGGAAGTATTTGATAGATTAAATCGGAGTACATGATGTTGGCAGGAGTTGTATCCATCCAAACACTCTCTCCTCGATACTTGAGGTGGTTTGCTACATAACCATGAATAAAGCTACGGGCAGCTTCTACTGGATTATCTAAATCACTTTTAAGCTGCTTTAGGAGCTCCTCCATTTTCGCCTTAGGCATCGATCGATGAAGGCCGCTTTGAACTCCTAAACGGTTGGTTCTATTCCACCAGTCACCGAGAACTCTGTTGCGAAAAGTTTGAAATCTGAATTGTCTACTCTTTTGTATAGGTACCTTCGCGTAAACTCTCCCCTTAAGCGAAGTCTGAGAAGGGAGAAAATCTCTTAATCCAAAGGTTAGATCTATCAGGCCATTTGTCTCTGTAATGAACTTAATCTCGTTTGGAGAGCCGGCAAAAACTTCAGAGTGTTGGCGCAATATACGGCCAACTATGGTCGTGCCACTGCGGCCCACCCCGCCAGAGAACAGTATGTTTAAACCGGAAATAATCAATTCTCCTTCTAACTAAATCATTTCCCCGACTCTCCCCCGCTTTTCTAAGAAATCCCTGAGAGTGAAAGCAGTTTTCGCTAACAATTATTAAAGCTCTAAAACGGGACTAGCCTGGAGGGGTATTTCCCCTCTTAGCTAGAAATCGATCCCTGCTCGCTATCGTGAGCCCGTGAAGCGGATCATCTACGTACCGCATGACCAATTGAACGAGAAGTTTGGTGCACTAGCTGCGGCCTCGAAAAGCGAGGATTTGATCGTTCTAGTGGAGAGCGCTCGCATGACTAGTGGACGGCCCTGGCATCCGGAGCGGCTTTTCTTTCTGATATCCAGCGCAAGACACTTTGCAAAAGTGTTACAAAATCATGGCTATCAGGTCCAATATATAAAGGCGGCTACGACTACAGCAGGCCTTGAAGCAATAAAGAAATCCTGGGGTGAACTTCCCATATATTGCACACAACCATCTTCATTCCGGCAGCATGAAAACCTGCAAAACTATGGAGTAAATTTTATTGAGAATGATTTCTTCCTGACTCCCCGAGAACTTTTTGCCAGTTGGGCTAATACTCAAAAAAGTTTTTTAATGGAGAACTTCTATCGTAAACAGCGCGTTCGCTTGAATGTACTTATGGATGGATCAAAACCCATGGGCGGAGAGTGGAATTTTGATAAAGAAAATCGTCTACCTCCTCCTAAAAACTACAATTGGCCAGAATATTTAACTCATGAACGAGATGAAATTGATCTAGAGGTTGCCAGCGAGTTGGGGTATGAGCCAAAGAATTACTGGGCTACCACTCGAAAAGGAGCATTGGCCCAATTAGATAACTTTCTAAAACTTCATTTTGCCAATTTCGGTCCTTACGAAGATGCCACGACTACTGAGAACTGGGCTTTACATCACTCTTTAATTAGCCCATATTTAAATAACGGGTTGCTCCATCCCAGTGAAGTTATTGATGCCGCTCAAAAACGTTTTGCTAAAGGAGATATCCCAATTGCCTCAGCCGAAGCATTTGTGCGACAAATTATCGGCTGGCGGGAGTATGTAAATGGTATGTACTGGTTTTTGGGTGAGCAGTACCGCAACCACAACCAGCTAGATGCAAATCTTGACCTGCCCTCTCTATTCAAAGATTCCGACAAGACTCAAATGAACTGTATGAAAAACACCATTGCTGACATTGAAGAGCGTGGTTGGGTGCACCACATTCCTCGACTAATGATCTTGAGTAACTTCGCACTAATCGCAGGGGTCAACCCTCAGCAATACCTTGACTGGATGCGTGAGGTATTTATCGATGCCGCGGAATGGGTAATGGTGCCAAATGTAATAGGAATGGGCGTTCATGCCGATAGCGGAGTCATGATGACTAAGCCTTACGCAGCTGGTGGGGCTTATATCTCCCGGATGACTAATTACTGCAAAGGATGTTTTTTTGATGCCAAGAAGCGAGTTGGAGATGATGCCTGTCCATTTACCACTCTTTATTGGGATTTCTTAGATCGCAATCGCGAAAACTTTTCTCGCAATCATCGGATTGCACAACAACTTCGAGGTTTAGATCGATTGAGCGATCTGCCAGAACTCCGGCAACGCGCTAAAGAAGTCTTGGAGCGCGCTAAGGCCGGAACTCTGTAATTACTTTCCTTCTGATTGCTGTTTAGCTAGCTCAGCTCTTACCTCATCCATATTTACATTTTTTACGGCACTTATTAACTCCTCAAACTGGGGAGCTGGTAAAGCACCCGCCTCGCGGTAAAGCAATACTCCATCGCGAAATGCCATCAAGGTTGGAATCGAGGTGATGCCTGCCGCGCCGGCTAGTTGCTGCTCAGCATCGGTATCAACCTTGGCGAAGGTAATCTCGGGGTGGTTATCTGAAGCAGCTTCGAAAATTGGTGCGAACATTCGACATGGGCCACACCATGCGGCCCAGAAATCTACAAAGACGATGCCTTGTTTTTCTAGAACCGTGCTTTCAAAATCTGCATTTGTTAAATTGATTGTTGCCAAGGTCTCTCCTTAGTTGAAGGTTGCTACTTTCAGCAATTACAAATTTGCTCTTTTGGAACTCCAGCCAGCGCCTCATCTATGTGCTGACCACAACCAGACCAGGTCCACTTCTTGCAGTTATCACACATTACTCTGCTACACATTTGCTTATCCTACTTTCTCTAGTTTTTGGTTTGCTGGTGAATTACTCCAAAGGTGATAGCCACCATCCAGATTTACTGGTTCAAAACCCAGATTCTTAAGTAAAAGTGTTGCGGTGTGCGCACGCTGCCCAACCTGACAAGTCACTAAGACCTTCTTTGTCTTAATTTCTGAAAAGCGATTCCTTATTTCATCTACTGGAATGTTGATGAATCCGGGAATCATGCCTCTCGTACACTCGCCAGGCGTGCGGACATCTAGCAAGGTGAATTCATCATTTCGGAAATCATCGATTTCATGCCATTGCGCAGTCTTTACTAAACCGGAAACGATGTTTTCTGCGACATACCCCAACATGTTTACTGGATCTTTAGCGCTGCCAAATGGTGGTGCGTAAGCCAACTCTAAATCTGCTAACTCTGGAGCCGTAATTCCTGCTCGAATAGCGGTAGAAATAACATCAATACGCTTATCTACTCCATCTTTACCAACACCTTGAGCGCCGTAAATCTCTCCAATCTGAGGGTTGATTAATAACTTAAGAGCTAATGTCTCAGCCCCTGGATAGTAACCAGCATGCGAGCCAGGATGGGTATGAATAGCGCGATGTTCAATGTTGGCCGCCTTCAATCGCTTTTCATTCCATCCAGTTGATGCCACCGCCAAATCAAAGACTTTCACAATTGCGGTACCAATTGTCTTGACCGGACGGACAGATCTGCCATTAATGTGATCCGCGATTACGCGACCATGACGATTTGCAATGTTGGCTAATGGAACCAAGGTTGCACTTTCATCTAAAGCATCCTGTTTTTCAGCTGCATCGCCCAAAGCATAAATATTTGGATTGCTAGTTAAATTGTTTTTATCAACAACAACACCACCTCGGGTGCCAATTTGCAGACCAGCAACCTTGGCCAGCGAAGTATCAGGACGCACTCCAATTGCCAAGATAACTACTTCGGCAGGAAGTTCCTCGCCACTACTTAACGTGACTGCGTTTGGATTGATTTTGGTCGCTGATGCATTTAAATAGAGATTTACTCCATGTTTGGTCATTTCATTTGCTACCAATAGAGCCATCTCAGGATCCAGTGGAGCTAGCACCTGAGCGGATGCTTCTACAAGTGTGGTCTTAATTCCACGGTGTACAAGGTTTTCAGCAACCTCAACGCCGATAAAACCTCCTCCGATTACAACAGCATTGGCTGGCTTTGATTCCAGAGCTTTGTAGATCTTCTTTGTGTCTTCAACAGTCCGCAGTGTCATGGCACGCTCTACGCCCTCAATAGGCGGGACGATTGGAGTTGCTCCAGGGCTTAGAACCAACTTGTCATATGGAAGTTCATAACTCTCGCCGTTAACTAGATTTTTAACTGAAACCACTTTCTTATCCGGATCAACTCCAATTACCTCACTCTGCACCCGAACATCGAGGCGAAATCGCTTATTAAGGCTTTCCGGGGTTTGCAGCAAAAGATCTTGCTCTTTGGTGATTACTCCGCCGATGTAATAAGGCAATCCACAGTTGGCGTAGGAAACAAAACCACTTTTCTCCAGAACAATAATTTCGGCATATTCATCAAGACGTCGGAGCCGGGTTGCAGCTGACATGCCTCCGGCCACTCCACCAACAATTACTATTTTCTTCATGCGGTCGGTGCTCCTGAATTGGCGAGCTCAACAAAGCCACCTTGGTTGAAATTAAAGACACTTTCAAATCCGGCATCAGCCATTTTGCCTGTAGCTATCGTTGAACGATTTCCACTTCGGCAGTAGACCGCGTAGGTTTGTGATTTATCAAGACCAGCAATAACTGAATCAAATGTTGCGGCACTAACATCGATGTTAACTGCACCTGCTAGATGTCCGGATGCGAACTCTTCTGGAGTTCTAACATCAACTATCACAACTCCAGGCTCAGCAATCTTCGCCACAAAATCAGTTGCTCCTAGATTTGTTACACCACTCTGACTCGAACATCCAGTTAAAAGTAAAGCTGAAGCAAATACCATTGCAATTATTTTTTTCATTTTCAGTTTATGCCAAGCTCAAAAAGAGCTTTTGCAACCTTTCTCTTTGATCTACGCTATTTGTCTTCTTATCTAATAAACACTCTTGGAGGCTGGCCGCGATTAGGGTTACGGCTGCCGTGTTCATGGCCTTGCCAACTGCTGCCATCTGGTGCACTACATCCTCACAGCTTCGACCCTCTTCCAACATGCGAATTACGCCAGCGATCTGGCCCTCAGCGCGTTTAACTCGCTTCAGGATCTCATCCCGCTGCTTCTCATCCTTGAGGATCACTCCAGCCGAACGTTTAGTCATATTTCCCCCTAAGTGCTGGACATTAGCATACCCCCGGGGGTATCCTCAATTCGTCCAACAACAAGGGAGTTTTGAATGTGCTCACAAGTTCGCTGTAGAAAATGCGGAAAAGTAACCTGGTCTGGATGCGGTCAGCATGTTTCGCAGGTCA
>JBJOIM010000043.1:0-7852 GCA_046047175.1 Actinomycetota bacterium
AGCCCCAGCATCCCAATCTGGCGTTAAACCTTGAAGGGCGAGAGGCCTGGATTTGAGCGCGGGAATACTTACCCATAGGCTTGGCGTTAGCACTCGCCGGGTTAGAGTGATAAACAGCCCGGACCCAAAGTACGTGTAAATCGATAAGAAGGAGCTAACGCGATGGCCATTGCCATTAAGCCACTTGAAGATCGCATCGTTATCAAAATCAACGAAGCAGAAGAGAAGACCGCATCAGGTCTTGTAATTCCAGATACTGCAAAAGAAAAGCCACAGGAGGGCACAGTTGTTGCCGTAGGTCCTGGCCGCTTTGATGATGGAGTTCGCGTTCCAATGGATATCAAAGTTGGCGATGTTGTTCTTTATAGCAAATACGGCGGAACTGAAATCAAGCATGGTGGCGAGGAATTTCTAGTGCTATCTGCTCGTGACATTCTTGCTGTTATCGAGAAGTAATTAGAGACGATAACTAAAAATGGGTAAATCACTTCAATTCGACGAAAATGCTCGTCGCGGCATGGAGCGTGGCGTAAATATCCTCGCAGACACCGTAAAAGTTACGCTCGGCCCTAAGGGTCGCAACGTTGTTATTGGTAAATCATTTGGCGCGCCACTTATCACCAATGATGGTGTGACAATCGCCAAAGAGATTGAACTATCTGATCCAGCAGAGAACATGGGAGCCCAACTTGTTAAGCAGGTTGCGGAAAAAACCAATGATGTCGCTGGTGATGGAACTACAACCGCAACGGTTCTAGCTCAGGCCATGGTTAAAGAAGGACTTCGTAACCTGGCAGCTGGTGCACAACCAATGGGAATCAAATCAGGAATCGAAGCAGCGGTTGAAGCGGTAACTGAAAAGTTGCGCGCTAACTCCACCAAGATCTCTGACAAGGCTCAGATTGCCGATGTGGCAACTATCTCTGCACAGGATCGCGGAATCGGTGATTTGATCGCTGAGGCTATGGACAAAGTCGGTAAAGATGGCGTCATTACCGTTGAAGAGTCTTCAACCACCGGCCTCGAGCTCGAGTTCACTGAAGGTATGCAGTTTGATAAGGGCTACATCTCTCCATACTTTGTAACTGATCAAGATCGCATGGAGGCCATCCTTGAGGACGCCTTTGTATTGATCTCTGCTGGCAAAATCTCAGCTCTGGCTGATTTATTGCCAATCTTGGAGCAGGTCGCAAAGGCTGGAAAGCCACTATTGATCATCGCTGAAGATGTAGAGGGTGAAGCGCTTTCTACTTTGGTCGTCAACCGCATGCGCGGTGTTTTCACCTCAGCTGCTGTAAAGGCACCTGGATTTGGTGATCGTCGCAAAGCGATGTTGCAAGATATGGCGATCCTTACTGGTGGTCAGGTAATTTCTAGCGAAGTTGGTCTAAAGCTTGATCAAATCACGTTAGATATGTTGGGCCGCGCGCGTCGTATTGTGATCACAAAGGATCACACAACCATCGTTGATGGTGCTGGCGATAAGAAAAATGTTGAAGGTCGCATCGGCGAACTACGTCGCGAGATTGAAGCAGCGGACTCTGATTGGGATCGCGAAAAACTTCAAGAGCGTTTGGCAAAACTTTCTGGTGGCGTCTGCGTAATCAAGGTCGGAGCACATACTGAGGTTGAGTTGAAAGAGAAGAAGCATCGTCTTGAGGATGCAATCTCTGCAACCCGCGCCGCAGTAGAAGAGGGAATCGTTGTTGGTGGTGGAGCCGCATTAGTTCATGCCGCAACTGTTCTTGATGGCGATCTAGGTTATGAAGGTGATGCAGCGGTTGGAGTTCGCTTGGTAGCAAAAGCCTGCCAAGAGCCACTTCGTTGGATCGCTGAAAACGCCGGAGAAGAGGGTTATGTTGTTGTATCAAAGGTACGCACCTTGAAACCAAATGAAGGTTTCAACGCAGCTACCGATGAATACGGTGACTTGGTTAAAGCTGGTGTTATCGATCCAGTTAAGGTAACCCGTTCGGCTTTAGCCAATGCCGCTTCTATTGCAGCGATGTTTATTACAACAGAGGCTCTGGTTTTTGAAACCCCAGAGGATAAGAAAGAAGAGGCTGCCGGACATGGACATAGCCATGGCCCAGGTGGTCACTCTCACTAATGAATAAGAAATACAGCTAAACATCTGAAGGGCTCCGACATTTGTCGGGGCCCTTTCTGATTAGACTCCCAGCATGAACACTGACACTTTTAATGTCTCAACGACTGTTTGGATAGCCACCTTTGCGGTTGTCTCTGTCGTGATTGTTGCCGATCTAATCTGGGCTTACCTGCGTCGAAACGCCATTACCTCAATGCGAGAAGCGGCTACCTGGACCCTTATTTATGTCTCGTCAGCTATAGCCTTTGGGTTCTCAATGCGTAGCTGGGGGACACCAACCGCCTCGGCTGAGTTTTTTGCAGGCTGGATTACGGAGTATTCGCTCTCCATCGACAACCTATTTGTGTTCCTTATTATTTTGACCCGCTTGAAAATTAAACGTGAACAAGAGCAGATGGTTCTTCTGTTAGGAATCTTGATGGCGCTAGTAATGCGTGGAGTTTTCATATTTATTGGCGCTGCCGTGGTGGAGAGATTTGTTGCTGTCTTCTTCCTATTTGGTGCGATTTTGTTGTGGACCGCTTATAAGTTAATTACAGAAGATGCCGAAGAAGATGAGTGGCAAGAAAATCGCATTATTGGCGCACTCCGCAAACGAGGATACTCGACATTCACAATTGCCCTGGTAGCTCTTGGCACAACCGATTTGTTGTTTGCACTTGATTCCATTCCAGCAATCTTTGGTTTGACCCGCGATCCGTACATAGTATTCATGGCAAACGCCTTTGCTTTGATGGGATTGAGACAACTTTATTTCTTGGTCGGCATTTTGCTAAAGCGTTTGGTGTACTTATCTAAAGGCTTATCAATTGTGCTTGGCTTTATCGGAATCAAGTTGATTATCGAAGCGCTGCATGGCGTTGGTATTCACGATATAGCTGGTTACGAGATTCCTCATGTTTCACTTCAGGTATCTTTAGGTGTGATTATTTCTGCTTTGGCGGTAACCACTGTTATTAGTCTGCGGAAAAACCCTGGCCACGAGCCGGATCCACTTCACCAATAAAAATTAAACCCCGGGGTCGCATCCCCGGGGTTTGTCTTTTTTAAGGAAGTAACTACGCAGTGAAGAAGCGTTGCTGACGCTGCGCTTTGCTGATGATGTCCAAACGCTCCTCTTCGGTTAAGCCTCCCCAAATGCCATATGGCTCTTGAGCAGCTAAGGCATGAGCTCGACATGCCGCGATCACCGGACAGGTTGCGCAAACCGCTTTAGCGGCGTTCTCACGAGCCTTGCGGCGGGGGCCGCGCTCTCCATCTGGATGGAAAAACATCTCAGTTGGAAGGGAACGGCAAGCACCCTCATACTGCCACTCCCAATTCGAGGCTACCGGCTTCGGTAAGCGCGAGGTTTCAGACATGGGTGAACCATACAATCGCGCCATAAGTTGTTCAAGTATCCAGCCAGTCAAATCCGCTTAAAGGTTGCTGAGAGCGGATTTCAAGTCGCGCACACCACAATCTGGTCGCACTATTGGCCAGTGGTCGACAAAGGATTCAACTCTGATGCCCTGATAGGCGCTGAGGCCCTCACTGTGGCTGCGGTGGCCCGTCGATTGGGTGTCGCACCGGCTACTTTGCGGACCTGGGATCGCCGATATGGGTTGGGACCTTCAGAGCACAGCACTGGAGAGCATCGCCGCTACAACAACAACGACCTAGCCCGTTTAACTTTGATGCGCAAATTAGTAATTGCTGGAGTATCTCCCGCTGAAGCGGCGCAACGAGCACTTTCCTTTGATGGCAACTCTTCTCCCGAATTAATTTCTAGCTCTCTTTCAAAAGATGTAGCGGTGCGGGAAGAGTTAGTTGAAACTTTAATCCGAGCAGCTCGCGCATACGATCGAAACTTTATTGAGGAGTTGCTGCGCTCCGAAATGTCTGCACGCGGAATTGTCAACACATGGAATGAGGTAATAGTTCCACTTCTAATTTTGATTGGTGATGAGTGGGCAGAATCCGGAACTGGAATTGAGACTGAGCATTTAGTAAGTGAAATCATCAAGAGATTGCTGCAGGAAGAGAATAAATCTGTACAAAATCCAATAAATGCCCGTCCTGTATTGCTGGCATGTATTGGTGAAGAGATGCACTCTTTGGCGCTTTATGCACTAGGTGCGGCATTGTCTGAAAGAAATATTGCAATACAGTTTTTAGGTGCGCGCACTCCCATCGAGGCAATAAGTGCGGTGGTAAAACGTTCTGCGCCCCCAGCTATTTTTCTCTGGGCTCAGTTAGGAAAAAATGGTGACCCAGCCGTAATTGGAGAGTTGCCTGCGATTAGACCAGCACCGCGTATCGTTTTAGGTGGTCCGGGTTGGAAAATTGCTGATAAGAAGTCAGCGGTCGCGGTAGATGATTTACTGGAAGCGGTTGAGGAGATCAGCCGCGCAGTTGGTGCCTGATTTAGCTGGTATTTGGTAGGCAATAATCACAACCATTAAGGTGGCACGGTGAGCGAGAACGTCAACGAAAAGGTCGCCATGTTGGGCCTGACCTATGACGATGTGCTCCTGTTGCCCGATGCCTCAGATGTCGTCCCCTCAGAGGTTGAAACCAAAACTCAACTAACCCGCGAAATCCAACTTGCTGTGCCTTTGGTTTCTTCAGCCATGGATACCGTTACCGAATCAGCTATGGCGATTGCGATGGCAAAAGCGGGTGGAATTGGAATCATCCACCGCAATCTTGCAATTGATGAGCAGGTCACTCATGTCAAATTAGTTAAAGGCGCCAATCTATTAGTTGGTGCAGCGGTTGGTGTTGGTGATGATGGATTTGAAAGAGCGCAGTCATTAATCGAGGTTGGTGTTGATGTAATTGTTGTTGATACCGCTCATGGACATCACCGTGCAGTATTAGAAGCAATTGCCCGTATTAAAAAGAGTTTTCCAAAACAGGAGATCATCGGTGGCAATGTTGCAACCCGCGCCGGCGCACAAGCGCTTATTAATGCTGGGGCAGATGCGGTAAAGGTCGGTGTCGGTCCCGGATCAATTTGCACAACCCGCGTCGTTGCTGGAGTCGGCGTGCCACAAGTAACCGCAATTATGGAGGCGGCCAAAGCTTGCAAGAAAGCAGATATCCCATTGATTGCAGATGGTGGTTTGCAGTACTCCGGAGACATTGCAAAAGCGATTGTTTCCGGTGCTGATTCAGTAATGCTTGGTTCACTATTGGCCGGCTGTGAAGAATCTCCGGGCGAGTTAATCGAGATTGATGGTCGTAAATACAAGAGCTATCGCGGCATGGGATCACTTGGCGCGATGCAATCTCGCGGTACCAAAAAATCTTTCTCTAAAGATCGTTATATGCAGGATGATGTCTTGTCGGAAGACAAGTTAGTTCCGGAGGGCATTGAAGGAAAGGTGGCCTATCGCGGTCCGGTATCTGAGGTAGTGCATCAATTAGTAGGCGGATTGCGCTCTGGAATGGGTTATGCCGGGGCCGAAGACATCGCAGCGTTACAAAAGCGTGGTCGTCTCATTCAAATTACCGCAGCGGGATTGCAAGAGAGTCACCCACATGATGTTTTAGATGTAGCAGATGCCCCTAACTACTATCGGAGTCGATGATGGTTGATATAGAGATCTCCCCGGGTAAAAGAGCCCGCACCGCTTACTCCTTTGATGACATTTCGATTGTGCCCTCTCGTCGCACCCGCGAGCCAAATGAGGTTTCTACCGCATGGCAGATAGATGCCTACAAATTTGAATTACCTTTGTTGGCGGCCCCAATGGATTCCGTGGTCTCTCCAGAGACCGCAATCGCAATTGGAAAACTTGGCGGTTTAGGGGTTTTGAATTTGGAAGGTCTATGGACCCGTTATGAAAATCCCAAGATCCAACTTGGTGAGATCTCTTCAATTCCAGCTGATCAGGCAACCCGCAGAATGCAGGAGCTTTATAAGGCACCAATTAGAGCTGAGTTAATTAAGGAACGTATCGCCGAGATTCGCGCAGCAGGGGTAACTGTTGCTGGTGCTCTATCCCCACAACGCACCGCAGAGTTTCACAAAGCGGTGATTGATGCCGGGGTAGATATCTTTGTAATTCGCGGAACCACGGTAAGTGCAGAGCATGTTTCAAAGGCAAATGAGCCATTGAATCTAAAAAAGTTCATTTATGAGTTAGATGTTCCGGTAATTGTTGGTGGCTCTGCAACATCACAAAGTGCATTGCACTTAATGCGGGCTGGCGCGGCGGGTGTTTTGGTTGGTTTTGGTGGCGGAGCTGCACATACAACCCGACAGGTATTGGGAATCTCAGTACCGATGGCAACCGCTGTTGCAGATGTTGCAGCTGCGCGCCGTGAGTATTTGGATGAATCTGGCGGGCGTTATGTTCATGTGATTGCTGATGGATCAGTTGGAAAAAGTGGTGATATCGCCAAAGCGATCGCCTGCGGTGCTGATGCGGTAATGCTGGGCTCACCTTTGGCGCGAGCCGATCAAGCACCGGGCCGAGGATGGCATTGGGGTACGGAGGCTCATCATGCAGAGGTACCACGCGGTGCTCGAGTACATGTTGGCACCACAGGATCATTGGAAGAGATTCTTTTAGGGCCATCCCACTCATCAGATGGAACTATGAATCTATTTGGTGCGCTGCGACGTGCGATGGCTACCTGTGGTTACTCAGATTTGAAAGAGTTCCAACGTGTTGAAGTGGTTCTAAACCGAGCCTAAATGCGAAGCAACAGCAATCACGTTTTAGTTATTGATTTTGGCGCGCAATACGCCCAATTAATTGCTAGACGGGTCAGACAGGCCCATGTTTATAGTGAGATTCTGCCTGCTACTGTTTCAGTAGATGAAATTTTGGCGCGCAACCCAAAAGCGGTAATCCTTTCGGGCGGTCCATCATCTGTATATGCCGATGGTGCACCCAAAATTGATCCCAAGATTTTTAATCATGAAATTCCGATTTTTGGCATCTGTTATGGATTTCAAGCGATGGCGCAAGCTTTGGGAGGCGAGGTAGCAAAGACTGGTAAATCAGAGTTCGGTAGAACCAAGTTCGTTGCTAGAAACTCATCAAAGCTTTTCGCAGACCTGCCGGAATCATTTAATGTCTGGATGAGTCATGGTGATAGCGTGGCAAAAGCCCCGAATGGATTTCAAATTATAGGCAGCACCGCGGATACGACGATTGCGGCTTTTGAAAATGAGAGCGGTTTATTGGCTGGTGTGCAGTTTCATCCCGAGGTGTTGCACTCAGAGTATGGTCAGCAAATCCTTCAACATTGGTTGATAAATGTAGTTAAATGCAAACCAACCTGGACCTCAGAAAACATTGTTGAAAATGAGATTATTAATATCAAATCCCAAGTGGGGGATAAAAAGGTAATTTGCGGCTTATCTGGCGGTGTTGATTCTGCTGTTGCTGCAGCATTGGTGCAAAAGGCTATAGGAAATCAGCTCACTTGCGTCTTCGTAGATCATGGTTTGTTGCGCCAAGGAGAGGCCGAACAGGTTGAGAAAGATTTTGTTGCCGCAACTGGCGTTCAATTGAAAGTTGTCGATGCCAAGGAGAGATTTCTTAACGCCCTGGCTGGTGTTACAGATCCAGAGGAAAAACGTAAAATTATTGGCAGAGAATTTATTCGCGTTTTTGAAGCCGCTGCCAAAGAGATAACGCAGGACAAGAAAGTTGATTTCTTGGTACAGGGCACTCTTTATCCAGACATTGTTGAATCTGGTGGTGGCAGCGGAACTGCAAACATCAAATCACATCACAATGT
>JBJOIM010000044.1:0-7367 GCA_046047175.1 Actinomycetota bacterium
GGGACCACAAGGTGCTGCGCAAAGACTAGGTGTTAAGCCAGATTTGATTGCGCTTGCTAAATCAATTGGTGGTGGAATTCCAGTTGCTGCATTTGGTGGTAAGCGCGAGTACATGGAAGTTGTTGTAAATGGAAAGCATTCACATCTGGGTACCTTTAATGGACATTACTTAGCGATGGCTGGTATTCGCGCCGTAGATCGTATCTGTACCCCAGAAGCTCTACAGCGTAGCGAAGATCTAAACCGTCAGGCCCTAACCAAAATCTCCGAGATTATTAATGAGTACGAGATTCCGGCCCACACCGTCGGTTTTGGCGTAAAAGGCTGTATTACTTGGTCGGCCGAACCAGTTCGTAATTACCGTGATTACAAAGCCACAGATTTTGATATCGCCGAACTTTCCTTCTTCTGGTCCCTAAATAGAAATGTAATGACCCCGCCAGGGCTAGATGAACAGTGGTTGATTTCTTTAGCGCATGGTCAAAGAGAGATCGACATTATTGTTGGCGACTTTTTAGAGTTTGCTAAAGCGTTACGCGCTTAAGCGCGATAGTAATGTTCTAAATTCCAAGCTCTTACGCCACCAGCAACACCTGCTGTGTTTGGCACAATCACAACATCATCGCCCATACGCTCTAGATCAATCGGCCTGATGCAACGTGCATTTCCGCCACCGATGTACAAGCGATCCCATTTAAAAACTGGGCGTAACTCTTCAACTAGTTGTCGGATTCGACGAGACCAAAAAACATTTCCTAATCTCTTGCGCTCTGGTTCGCCGAGCCAGGTGTCATAAGTGATTCCTCTGCGCACCGTCGCGTGAGAGAACTCAAAGTGCGGAGTTAATTTACCTCCGTAAAAAATCGCAAAACCTAAACCGGTTCCTAAAGTAATTACAACTTCATAACCAGAACCAGTGATAATTCCAGCGCCATGCACCTCGGCATCATTTAAAACTAAAGTGGGAATACCTAGCTTGTCAGACACTGCTTTCTGCACATCAAAATCACTCCACTTATCCTGCAACTCCGGATCGATTCGGGTGCGCGGGCCACGGGTAGTTATGTAATGCGGGGTGGCGACTACAACACCATTTCTAATCATCCCCGGCATTCCGATTGTGGCGCGGTAAGCCTTCGGCAACGCTGATGCAATTTCAGCGGTGGTGTTTACAAACCGTTCTGGAGAGAGTGGATAAGGGGTTTCGATTCGGCCCGGTTTTGAATGCATGGTGCCGGATTCATCAAGGACGCAGCTCTTTAAAAACAAGCCGCCACAATCAACCGAGAATGTTAAACGCTCTTCCACCATTGAATCCTAGAGCAACACTGAGTATGTTTTTTCGGTGGCCATCATCGAAATACGAAATTTGGCAAAGAGTTTTGGAGCGGTCAAGGCGGTAGATAGCGTTGATCTAGATATCCATGCTGGGGAGTTTTTAACTCTGCTTGGACCATCAGGCTCTGGCAAAACCACGGTCTTAAGAATGATCGCTGGTTTTGAAACCCCTGATTCTGGCAGTATCAAATTAAACGGTGTCGAAATAACTTATCTGCCGCCTTATGACAGAGATGTAAATACTGTCTTTCAAGATTACGCACTCTTTCCCCACATGGATGTTGTTTCAAACATTGAGTATGGATTGAAGGTAAAGAAAGTTGACAAGGCGGAGCGTCGTGAAAAAGCTTTGCAAGCGCTAGAACAAGTTCGTCTAGCTGGATATGAAAACCGTAAACCTAATCAACTATCTGGTGGACAGCGACAAAGAGTTGCTCTGGCCCGTGCATTAGTGAATCGCCCAACTGTTCTATTACTTGATGAACCACTTGGCGCATTAGATCTAAAACTGCGCCAACAAATGCAAATTGAGTTAAAAGAGTTACAGCGTGAGGTCGGAATTACTTTTATCTTCGTAACCCATGATCAAGAAGAAGCCTTAACCATGAGTGACCGAATTGCGGTTTTTGATAAAGGAAAGATTCAACAATTAGATAAGCCAGCTGCAATTTACGAATCCCCTAAAAATGAATTTGTTGCCGGCTTTGTTGGCATTTCCAATTTAATCTCCGGTACCGCCGCTCAAAAACTTATCGGAAAATCCGGAACCTTCACCGTTCGACCAGAGAAGATAAGACTGGGCATGACCGATGGTGCGTTTCGAAGTGCAGAGGGGCTAATAAAAGAGGTGGAGTACTTGGGCCCTAGCACCCGATTTCTAGTTCAGCTGGATGCCGGCGTTGAATTGATGGCGCTGCGCCAAAACAGCTCTGAATCAGCATTTGAGGTGGAGGCGATGAGAAATACCCGCACCACACTCAGCTGGGAGATAGCTAGCGAATATCGATTGAGTTAAAAAAGAATTCCCATCTTGTCGGATGGGATTAACAGTGGAGACTCCACTGTTTTGTCACACGGGGAAGTGTGACAAATTAAGGAGGGAAAGTGCGAGTTACAAAACTTCGCAAATTTGCAGTCCTAATGGCTGCAAGCACACTACTCCTCGCTGGCTGCTCGAGCTCTAGCGATGAAGCTGATAGTGGTGCATATGCAGGACCTGTACAAGACACTCCAGGAACAATCAATGTTCTGGCTTGGCCAGGTTATGCGGAAGATGGTTCAACCGATCCAAACGTTGACTGGGTTACTCCATTTGAAGAAGCGACCGGATGTACCGTAAATGTAAAAACTTATGGAACCTCTGATGAAGCGGTTCAGTTGATGCAGTCAGGTGGATATGACGTCATATCCGCTTCTGGTGATGCATCTTTGCGTTTGATTTACGGTGGCGATCTGCAACCAGTAAATTTAGATCTAATTCCAAACTATGCTGATATTTTCGACAATCTGAAGGATCGTCCATGGAATACCGTGGATGGCAAGAACTATGGCGTCCCTCATGGCCGTGGTGCAAATGTTCTTCAGTACACAATTGGAAAGGTAAATCCAGCACCGACCTCATGGTCTGTTGTTTGGGATGCTAACTCACCCCAAAAGGGCAAGATCACCGCATATGACTCTGCAATCTATATTGCAGATGCTGCTGTGTACTTGATGGCAACCAAGCCAGAGTTGGGAATCACCGATCCTTATGCTTTAGATCAAACACAGTTTGATGCCGCGATGGCACTTCTAGAGCAGCAAAAGCCACTAGTTGCTGAATATTGGGCTGATTACACCAAGTACATTGGTGCGGTTCAAAGCGGCAGCATCACTGTTGGAACCTCATGGCAGGTTATTGCTAACGTGCTAAACGGTGAGAAGGAAACAGTTGGCGCAGTTAAGCCTGTAGAAGGTGCAACTGGTTGGTCTGACACCTGGATGATTTCATCCAAGACAGAGGCGATTGATTGCGCTTACAAGTGGCTCAATCACATCATCGCTCCAGATGTAAATGCACAAGCAGCAGAGTGGTTTGGCGAAGCGCCAGCTAACTCCAAGGCATGTGCTTTGACCGCAAATAAGGATCATTGCTCGCTTTATCACGCAGAAGAGACTGATTACTGGTCAAATGTTTACTACTGGAAGACCCCGACCGAGCAATGCCTAGATGGCCGTACGGATGTTAAGTGCATTCCTTACGCCGAATGGGTAAAAGCTTGGTCCAGCTTCCGTAACGCATAGAAAGTAAATAAGTTGAGTGGGCGTCCTTTTTTGGGCGCCCACTCTCATAAAAAATCATGGCCATAACAACCACTGTTCGTAGATATCTGCACCGCAATGTGCGGGCGCGGATCAGCGCTCTAATTGCGCTACCACTTTTCTGGTTGGTTGTTATTTACATTGGATCATTAGCGGCCTTATTTATTACCTCAATCTGGAAGATTGATACCTTCACCAGCAAGGTAGTTCGTGAATTCACGCTTCAAAACTTTATTGATGTATTTACAGATCGCGCTTACTTAAATGTAACTCTTAGAACATTGTTTGTGGCTATCTGCGTAACTGTGATCTGCGCTGTTATTGCAATCCCTATGGCATTTTTCATGGCGCGTATAGCTCGCCCTAAATCTCGACCGATCCTTATCGCCTTAGTTATTACCCCGCTCTGGGCCTCTTATCTCGTAAAGATTTACGCCTGGCGCACCATGTTCTACCCCGAAACCGGCTTCATTAACTGGTTAATCTCACCGTTGGGTGGCTCCAGTCCCGGCTTCGGAATGTTGGCGGTGATTATTGGATTGACCTACCTCTGGTTGCCCTACATGGTTTTACCTATTTATGCCGGTATGGAGAAGTTGCCTGATTCGGTAATAGATGCCTCTTCTGATTTAGGCGCAAAATCTGGACGCACCTTCTTTAATGTCATTCTGCCGATTACCTGGCCCTCAATCATTGCTGGCTCAATCTTTACCTTCTCGCTGAGCATGGGTGATTACATAACTGTTCAGATTCTGGGCGGAACATTCCAAATGTTAGGCAATGTGGTTTATCAGAATTTCTCCTTGAATCTCCCATTTGCCTCGGCGGTCGCTTTAATTCCAGTAATAATAATGATGGTCTATCTAGGCAGTGTAAGAAAGACCGGAGCGTTAGATAACTTATGAAACTATCAACGCCTGCAAAACTTTTGCTTTGGACCATAATGGGCTTCGGTTTAGCCTTTATTTATGTGCCATTGATTCTTGTTGTTATAAATTCATTTAATACTAATACATCATTTGCCTGGCCGCCCACCGGATTCACAACTTCATGGTGGAGTAAAGCGGCGGTAAATGAAGGTATACGGGATGCAATAGGCAGATCCCTATTAGTCGCAACTATTGCAACTTTGATTGCTCTGGTATTGGGCTCCTTGGCCGCTGCCGCTATTGCCCGTTACAAATTCTTTGGAAGAGATGCCATCTCGCTACTGTTTGTCTTGCCAATCGCTCTACCTGGAATAGTTACCGGTATCGCACTAAATAATGTCTTTACTAACTTTCTTGGCGAGCTAACTATTTTCACCATAATCGTTGGGCATGCCACTTTTTGCATTGTTGTTGTCTTTAATAACGTTGCGGCTCGCTACCGCAGAATGGGCACTACTTTAGAAGAAGCCAGCATGGATTTAGGGGCCAATCGAGTCACCACATTCAGACTCGTCACCTTCCCATTGCTTAGAAATGCCCTAATTGCGGGTGGATTGTTGGCCTTCGGTCTTTCTTTTGATGAAATCATAGTCACCACATTTACCGCTGGTGCCGGTCAAAATACCTTACCGATTTGGATCTTCCAGAATCTTTTCCGGCCGAATCAGGCTCCGATTGTTAATGTGGTTGCGGCCGCTTTAGTAATAATCTCAATTGTGCCAATTTATCTATCGCAGAGATTGACTCAAGAGAAATCAGATAAGTGAAATCTTTTTAGCTCTCTTTGGTCTATCAGTAATAACAGCATAAACCGGCTTCTTCTTCAGCCACTCTAAATCCTCTTTGGAGTTTACAGTCCATACATAGGTGCGGTGGGAAGAGTTGCGTTGAATTATTCCTGGGCGTTTTCTAAGCAGTTCAATGTCAATCGCAATGTCTTTGGTGGGTCGTATTAGAAATCCGAGTGAATACTTGATTACCTTCATCGTTGGATAAGAGCTTTTCTTCATTCTGTATACCGCTAGACGGGAAAAGGACATAAGTCTGATTTCAATCTTTGCATCTTGTATTTCTTTCACTTTACTGTCCAAGAGTTTTATAACTGCTTTCTCTATGGCACCACCTGAAAATACTGGATGCTTAGTCTCAATCAGTAAATCAATGCCGTTATCTATTGCCAGATCCAACAATTCCTTTAAGGTAATTACAGAAACCTTCTCTTGCATTTCTACCAAAGTTGTACGAGCAACCGCCTTCTTTGCACTTCCTATCCTGCGTAAATCTCTATCGTGAAAGCAAACTATCTCTCGGTCTCTGGTTAACCGAACATCACATTCAAATCCATCTGTGCCAGCTTCAATAGCTTTTTCATAGGCTAGACGTGTCGACTCTGGATACTTTTGGCTATAACCCCGATGGGCAAATATCTTCACCGTCCGATTATGAAACGAATGGACTTTGAAAATCCAACCCTGCCGTTTCGAGATTTGATTAAAAACAGCGCCCGTGCGATTGGGGCTGCTGAACCAAAAACCCTGGTGAAAACCGCTGCCCGAGCGGTTAGGTCACGTCGACTACCCCATCCGCTTCCCGAGCTATCTTTCGGATGAACCGCAACTGTTATGGGCAAAAACACCCCCTTCAAACCCTTTTTTAAGGCATCGGTAATAAATATGTACTCATCGCCTAAGTAGTTTTCTACCCCTGCGCCAAAATTCTCATCAAATTTGATGCCTTTTGCGCGAATCGCATCGACCCGAACCATCATTTCGTAAGTCGCAGCTTTAGCAGAGTTGAATCTAGTTAACTTGTGAGGTTTTGTTGGATAGTTTTTTCTTAAAGCTCCAGATTCATCTACAGCTTGGACCATTATTACCGAGCATTCAGGGTGGGCTTCAAAGTATGCGAGAACCTCATCAATTCCCGCTTCATTAAATGTGACATCGTCATCACCAAAAAGTAAATACTTTCCGGAAGCACTTCTCAGTGCGGCGTTTCTACTTTTTGCTACCCCGCGACTCTTCAATCTAATTAATTGCTCCTCTTCGATCTGAAGAGGAATATCTGCTTCATTTACAGATTGCACAATTACTATAAATTCTCTATCGCTTTTCTCTTTAGGAAACCTGATGTTCTTAGCGCGTTGCGCCAGTGTTGAATAGCCAATAGTTAAAGTAATTTCACTCGATGTCATCATCTTCAGCAGTTCTGGAGTTTGATTTGGCGTAGCGCATCAAAGATCTAGAGGTGTTTGCAACTACTGAGTTTTGTAATCTGACACCAAGGAAGATGACCAAAGTGTTTGCGGCGGTAATCTTCCCATCAATGTTTAAAAATATGAGGAGTCCCAGGAGGAATAGGGTCCCAGCACCAGAGCTCAATGCTCCAGTTTCGGCAGCCCTGATACGTGCACTGTAACGCTTTTGAGGCTTTGCCTTCCTTTTCCCTCGCAAGGCAGCTAACTTATCTTGAATCGCTATTTGTTTGCGAAAAAGATTTCCGACAACTTGTAGCACTAACAGCAAAATAAGGGTGTTTGCCAGGGCAAACCAAGGGTTTAAAAATAGGAAGAAAAGGAGAATAGCAGCCAATTGAGTGCCATGACTTAAGATCTTTGTTAACTCAAAGGCCATCGCCCATTCTCGGTTTTCCTCTTTCACTGTGCGGTTTTTCTTGGCCGCTCGAAATGAACGAGCGAATGCTTTTACTCTATAGTTCCTTTGATAGAACTGGCTCAATCGTGTAACAATGAAAAATATAAAAAATCCAATTACCGCCAGAAGTAGGGGGTCGAGTCAA